>JASHOV010000667.1 GCA_030038495.1 Streptosporangiaceae bacterium | reverse complement strand
CCCCGACCCGGGCGGTGGCGGTCCCGGCGAGCACGTCCGGCGGCAGCTCCAGCGCCACCGGGCGCGGCCGGCCGCCGCGCAGTTCGGCGAACGCGCGGGCGACCAGACCGGGAACGTCGGCCGCCTGCCGCGCCGTTCCCGTCCACTTGGTCAGCCGGGACAAGATCCCGGCCTGGTCCGGGATCTCGTGCAGGGCGCCGTAACCCCGGCCGATCAGCCGGGAGTCGATCTGGCCGGCGAGCAGCAGCACGCGGGAGTTCGTCGAGTACGCGGTCGCCAGCCCGGCCAGCGCGTTCAGCACACCCGGGCCCGGCACAACCATCGCCACGCCCGGCGATCCGGTGCTGCGGGCGTAACCGTCGGCCATGTAGGTGGTCGCCTGCTCGTTGCGCGCGCAGACAAAGCCGACCCGGTCGGCCGCCGCGTACAGAGCGTCGGTGGCCGCATCCAGCTGCACGCCGGGAATCCCGAAGATCGTCCGGACGCCGCCGGCGGCAAGCGCGTCGACGAGCAGCTGTCCGCCCGTGCGTTCTGTCATGCAATTAGCTATAATGGTTATTGTTAATTTAGTCAAGGCGGGCGGAGGGGGCCACGTCATGATCGACCCGGCGCAGCACGGGCGCGGCAGGCGGTTCGGCCAGTCCGCTGCCGACCAGATCGTCCTCGAGGTCGAGGCGCGGATCAGGCGGGAACGGCCGCCCGCCGGCGCCCGCATCGGCACCAAGCAGGAACTGTGCGAGGAGTTCGGCGTGGCGCCCGCGACGCTCAGCGAGGCCCTGCGCGTGCTGCGCGCGCGCGGCGTCATCGATGTCCGGCCCGGACCGGGCGGCGGTGCGTTCGTGGCGGAGGCATCGCCGCTGATCCGCCTGGCCCAGACCGTGCTGGCGCTCCGCGACGAGGGCGCGACCGTCAATGACGTCGTTGGCGTGCTGGACGCGCTGGACGAGGCGGTCATCAGGGACGCCGCGCTGCACCGCAGGGCCCGCGACCTCAGGGACCTCGACGCGCTGATGGGCAAGCTGGCGGCGGCCTGGACCGACCCGGCCGAGGGCACCTACTGCAACTGGCAGCTGCACCGCCGGATCGCGGAGATCACGCCGAACGCGGTGCTGCGTGCCTTCTACCAGAACATGGTCGACTACATCGAGGGGGAGGACTTCCAGGTCCCGCTCCCGGAACCGGGCTTCCGGCTCGACCGCAAGGAACGGCTGCAGGTGCATTACGACATCGTGGCGGCCATCAGGTCGCAGGACGCCGAGGCGGTACGCGAGGTCGCCTTCCGGCATCGCACCGGCTGACCGGCCCCCGCCTGACCGGCCCCCCGCCTGACCGGCACCGCGGCCGCCGGCCCCGTCCACTAGGCCCGGCTCACCGCGCGGGCGACCGCGGTGACATCCACCGCCGCGATGCCCGCGGCCGGGGACAACGGCACGACGAGCCCGTCGGACGCGGCCTCGGTCACGAGCTCATCGTCGATCCAGGCCCACGGCAGGCGCTGCGCGTAACCGCGGATGGCGGCGAGCTTGCCGAACTGGACGGGCAGCGAGGGCCAGGGCTCGGCGGGCAGCCCGAGCGCCGCGCCGAACGAGGTGTGGGCGTTGTGACCCCACTCCGAGATCCAGACGATGTCGAAGCTCGCCGCGAGCGCGGCGATCCGCTCCGGTGCCGCCGCGGGGATTGCCACCTCCCTCGACCACCGGCCCCACGCGCGGACCTGGCGGACGGTCACGGGAACCGCCGGCGGCTCGTCCAGGTAGATCACGCCGGCCACGCCGAGAAAGGCGATGGGCTTGATACCGCTGGTACGGGCGGGGCGGTAGACGTTCACGCGGGGGTTCCAGGGGGTCGCCCCCCCGGGCTAGCACCGGTCTCGAAGTAATTGCCGCCCTCGATCGCCACCATGTCGTCGGCGGGCGAGAATGCTACGCCGGGCGGATCGCCGCCGGCCGCGACGGCCTTGATCTGCCGGGCCATCATCCGGCGGAGCATGGCCACGCCCTGGTCGGTCGTGGTCAGGTGGTCATCGCTGTGCAGCGTGATCGGCCCCTGGCTCTTCTGGCACTCGTAGTCACCCGGCATCCGCTGATGCTCGGCCTCGGTGAGCGCGCGCCAGGGCTTGCCATCGTGGGCGGCCCGCAGCCGGACGAGGAACTCGGGGTCGGCGTCCCTGGCGACGGTAAAGATGCGGAAGGAGTAGTCGTCGCAGGGCACCACCCAGCCGAGGATGTTGGTCGGGCCTGGCGCCAGCCGCGGACTGGCCACGACCCTCAGGTTCGGGAACATTACCTCCGTGACCCGGCGCAGCGTCCGGCCATCGCCGAGCGCGCGGACCTGGGTGGAGCGCACGCCGCGCGCGGTGTACTCGAACCGCACCTCGGGCATCAGCGCCATCTCCGGGCTGAACTGGAAGCCGCTGAAGCGCCCGTGCAGGATCGGCACGTGGAACGGGTCGAGCACGTTCTCCCAGTGCTGGAGCCAGTTGAAGTCGAGGAAGGCGGGCCCGCCCCCGCCGACGCCGGTGTCGTCGCTGATCAGCTGCTCGTCCGGGCCCACGTTCTCCAGCACGTCGTACCTGGGCAGCAGCGGCTTGCGCGCCGGGTCGCCGAGGTAGGCCCAGATCAGCCCGTAGCGCTCCCGCACCGCGTACCACGGCTGCCGGATCCGGTCGCGGTGCAGCCCGTTGCCGGGCTCGCACGGCTGCTCGAGGCAGCGGCCCTCGGGATCGAACAGCCAGCCGTGATAGCAGCACCTGATCCCGTCCGGCTCCACGCCGCCGTAGAACAGCGAGGCACCGCGGTGCGCGCACCGCGGGTACAGCAGGCCGGGCTCCCCGCTGCCGGTACGGAACAGGATCAGGTCCTCGCCCAGGACGCGGACCTGGCGCGGCACGGGGCCGGCGTCGGCGGCCAGGCCGATCGGCTGCCAGTACCGGCGCAGCACCTCGCCGTACCCGGTGCCCGGCCCGACCTGGGCCAGCTCGAGGTTGGGCCGCCCCGGCGCGAAGCCGTAAGCGGTGCCGGTGTCAGCCACGTCGCTGTCAGCCACGCTGTCTTCCATGGGCGTCGCCGCCTCCTCAGATGTCGAGAACCAGTGCCGGCGTCCGCGCACGGGAGACGCAGATCATCATGACGTCGCCCGCCGCGCGCTCATCCGGGGCCAGGATGGAGTCCCGGTGCTCGGGAATGCCCTCAAGCAGCCGGGTCTCGCAGGTACCGCACACGCCCTCCCGGCACGAGCTGGGCACGTCGAGCCCCGCCGCCTCCAGGCAGGACAGGATCGAGCGGCCGGGTCCGACCGCGACGCTGCACCCGGACCGGGCGCAGTCCACGGTGAACGACCCGTCGCACTGGTCGGCGGGCTGCGGGACCGGCTGGAATCGCTCGGTTCGCAGGGTGCCCGGAGCCCAGCAGGCGGCGAGCCCCTCGGCGGCATCGAGCAGCCGGCGGGGCCCGCAGCAGTACACGGCGGTGCCGTCGCCGGGCACCCCGATCCAGCCGGCGAGGTCAATCCGCTCGCCGCGGTCGGCCGCGAATAGCTGCGCCCCCGGCGAATCCAGCAGCGGGTCGGTCGCGAAGGCCATGCCCGCCGCGCGCCGCCCCAGGTAGGCCAGCCGCCACGGCAGGCCGAGATCCCGTACCGACCGGATCATCGGCAGGATCGGGGTGATCCCGATTCCCCCGGCCACGAAGACATACCGCGGCGCCGGCCTGAGCCCGAAGTTGTTGACCGGCGACCTGACGTCGAGCAGGTCACCCGGCCGCAGTGCCTCGTGGACGTAGCGGGACCCGCCCCGGCTGACCTCCTCGCGCAGCACGGCGATCCGCCAGGTGCGCCGGTCGGCCGGATCGGAGCAGAGCGAGAACTGCCGCTCGATCGCGGCGGACAGGCGCACGTCCACATGGGCGCCGGCCGACCAGGGCGGCAGTTCCCGGCCCGCGGGGTCGGTGAGGCCGATCGAGAGCACGCCCTCGGCCTCCCACCTGATGTCGCGCACCCGCAGCGGCCGGAACTCCATGGGTTTACTCAATCAACTATAATAGTTATAGTCAATATCGTGACGACTCGTATCGCAGCGGCGACGCCGTACCTGCGGGCCGATCTCGACGCGCTCCCGGCGTACCGGCCGGGCCAGGCCGCGCCGGCCGCGCCGGCCGCGGGCGAGGAGGCGGCCCGTGTCCGGTGAGCTGCCCCGGCCCGGCAAGATCGTCGCGGTGCACCTGAGCTACCGAAGCCGGGCTGCCGAGCGCGGCACCGTGCCGCCCTGGCCCTCGTACTTCCTCAAGCCGTCCTCGTCGCTGGCCGCGAGCGGCGACCCGGTGGCCCGGCCGCCGGGCTGCGAGCTGCTCGCGTTCGAGGGCGAGGTGGCGCTGGTCATCGGCCGCCGGGCCAGCCGGGTCAGCCGGGCGCAGGCCTGGGGCTGCGTCGGGTCGCTCACGGCCGCGAACGACTTCGGCGTCTACGACCTGCGCTATGCGGACAAGGGCTCCAACCTGCGGTCCAAGGGGATCGACGGGTTCACCCCGCTGGGTCCCCGCCTCATCGACGCCGCCGCGATCGACGCCGCCGACGTCTGGCTGCGCACCTGGGTGAACGGCGAACTGGTCCAGGATGCCCGCCCGGCGACCGACATGCTGTTCGGATTCGGCGACATTGTCGCTGACCTGTCCCGGCTGGTCACGCTCGAGCCCGGCGACGTCATCCTGACCGGCACCCCGGCCGGCTCGACGGTCGTGCGGCCGGGCGACGTCGTCGAGGTTGAGGTCACCGCGAGCGGGCAGTCCAGCGGCCGGCTGCGCAGCCCGGTCACCGAGGCGGAGTACCGGCTCGAGCCGCCGGGCGCGATGCCCCGTGCCGACGACGCGCAGCGCGAGGCGGCGCTCGGCGCCGCCC
>JASHOV010000666.1 GCA_030038495.1 Streptosporangiaceae bacterium | reverse complement strand
CGGGTATCGCTGCACATGGAGCCGGGAAAGGTCACGGCCCTCATCGGGCCCTCCGGCTGCGGCAAGTCCACCTTCCTGCGCATACTCAACCGGATGCACGAGATGGTCAGGGGCGCGCAGCTCGCCGGCCGATCCCTGCCCGGCGAGGAAGGCGAGAGCGGCGTGGTACAGGACGGTCCTGCGCCGCGATGTCGGCTGGGTTAGCGGGTGACGCGCCCATTCGCATCGTGCCCATGGGTCCTCGCCACCTGCTGTGCTCGCACCCACTGGTCTCCCAGTCGGATGGGAGGCTGTTCCGCGAAGCCGCCAGCAGGGAGCAGGTAAACCGTCCCGGTGCGCCAGGGCACACCGGCCAGCGCTGGGATCCTCACATTGCCACCGGCGCCGGACCCTGCAAGGCGGCGCCCATCGCCGCCTGACACCAGGCGGCCCATCGAGCAGGGTCGGCGAGACTCCCTCCGCTCGCACGGCCCAGCGCATGAGCTGCACAATGCCCGACTGGCGTAATACGATTGTGTTATGACGCACTGGGATGAGGTCGAAGCGCTGCCTTCTCCGTCGTCCGGGCTGCTGCAGCTTGCCCGGCTGAAGACTGGCATGAGCCAGCGCGAGCTGGCCGAGCGGGCTGAAGTGCCGGTGACGATGATCTCCGCCTACGAGCGCGACCTGCGGCAGCCCACCCTGGCGACACTGCTGAAGCTGCTGCGTGCGGCGGGATTCGATCTGCGCCTGCACCTGGCCCCGCACGATCCGCACGACGAAGTACTGGCCGGGCTGGAGAGCGGCCGCTCGGAGGCCGACAAACGCGCCCGTGACCGCCAGCTAGACGCCTGGCGCAACGCCGTGCCGGTCGACGGTGCCGCATGAGCGGTCCCGACGACCTCGGAGGGCCAGTCCTCAACCCGGACGCCATCGTGGCCGCGCTGAACCGCCACCAGGTCCGCTATATCGTCATCGGCGCCTTCGCCGCCATTGCGCAGCAGGCCCCGATACCCGCCACCCGAGACATCGACATCACCCCCGAGGACAGCAAGGAGAACCTGGCCCGGCTGTCGGGAGCCCTCACCGAGCTAGGCGCGAGGATCCGGACCGAGTCCGTGCCGGAGGGCCTGCCGTTCCGCCACGACGCGACCTCCCTGGCGGGCGCCGAAGTATGGAACCTGATCTGCGCCGACGGCGAGTTCGACATCTCCTTCCATCCCTCGGGCTTCGCGGGCGGGTACGCCCAGCTGGCGGTTAACTCCCGCCGCGTTCGCGTCGGTGACGCCGAGGTCGTGGTTGCTGATCTTGCCGACGTGATCCGGTCCAAGGAATCGGCCGGCCGGCCCAAGGACCTGCGGGTACTCCCCCTGCTCTACCGGCACCTTTCCGGCCGTACCGCTGACCGCGAAGCAGAACCCCAGTGAGCGGGCCGGACCCACCGGCCGCTGTTACCGCAGGACCACGCCGACGTACCCGGCGCCCTTGTGGCTGGTGATCACGAGCTCGAATCCGTGACCGGTGGCACAGTCCAGCGCGATGCTCACGTACCCGCCGCGCGTGCCGATCGGGCTGTCGTAGCCGTCGCGGTCCGGCTGGACCGTAACTGTCGTGTGATCTGGTCCGGATCGCAGTCCTTGCTCTACCTCAGCCGCGCCGCACGGGGGGCAGGGCAGCTGCCAGGCGACGTCGCGCCGAGCAGGTCAGCTGGCTCGAGAATCCCGGCCTCCGACATGCTGATCAATCCTTCGCGGGAGCCAGCGACGCAGCTCACCGTGGCTGCTCAGCCACGTCGCGGATCTCCGCGTCGTCGTCCCGGCTATCCCACAGCCGCCGGACCACCTCCGCGTAGTAGGCCGCCTCGTCGAAGGCGTCCGCGATGGCCACGGAACCCGCCTGCCCGCCAAGACCCGCGCGCGAGAGCGGTGGGAAGTCGCGCCGCCCGAAGTGCGCGGCCTCGTGCCGGGCCGGCGAAAGCCGCACCCCGGCCCGGCCGCCACTGACCTAGTCCAGCGTCGCGATCGCCTTGGAGATATGGAACGGCTCGGTGTGCGTGACTATGACCGTCGGCACTCAATCGTGACGAAGTCGGTGTCGACGTGGCCCCGCTTGTCGAGGCCGAGCTCAACCGCCGCTTTCCCGGCCGAGCCGGCCGGCACGGTCGACGTCTCGGTGGACGGCGAGTGGTCGTTCGCGCAGACACTGCGGCACCTAGTCCTCGCCACGGACATGTGGCTGGGCCGTGCGGTCCTGCAGATCGAGAAGTCGTTCCACCCATCGGTCTAGCGCACGCCGGTTTCGAGGCTGACGGCCGTGACATGTCGGTCTCCACCACGGTCGCACCGTCGTACGCCGAGGTGACCGAGGTCCGGACGGGCCGCGTCGCGATGATGCGCGACTTCCTTGCCGCCGTCACGTCAGATGAGCTGTCCGGGACGCGCAGGAACCCGCACGACCCCGAACGCCAGGAGACCGTCCTGCCCTGCCTGCACGTGATCCTCGGCGAGGAGTGGGAGCACCACCGCTTCGCCGTGCGCGACCTCGACGCGCTCGAGGCGAGGCACGGCGCCTGAGCCGGTGAGCCCGTCGAACCCCGTCCGGCACCGCGCTGTATCCGCCCGGCGGGCGGGGAGCGCGCCGGTGGGCTTTGCCTGCCAGGCGTTCGCCGCGCTGTCGCTCGACCCGCCGCTGGTGCCGTTCTGCCCCGGCAGGCTGTCCGGCACCTGGCCGCGGACCGCCCGCACGGGCGAGCTCGGCGTCAACGTGCTGGCCACCGGCCAGCGCGACCTGGGCCGCAAGTTCGGCGCGACCGCGGCGGACAAGTTCGACGGAGTGGGCTGGACCGCCGCCGGAAACGGCGCGCCAATCCTGGACGGGGTGCTCGCCTGGGCCTCGTGCACGATCGAGACCGTGCACGCGGCGGGCGGCCACTTCGTCGTCATCGCCCGTGTCACCGAGCTCGGCGGCAGCGTCGCCGGCGAGCCGCCGCTGTTCTACCAGGGCCGGTTCAACCTGTCGTGCAGGGACGGGGACGCTCCGCCCGAGGTGGTCGATACCCTGCTGGCCTGGCCCAGGTTCGCCGACTGGATGCAAGGCCCTCGTCAAAAGCGTGAATCCCGGTGTCGCTCTGACTACTATTAGCGACCGTGCAGATGCGATCCGTAGTTGGAACGCGGAGTAGGCACCGTCGCCGATTCACCTCGGCTCTTGCCGCGGCGCTGAGTGCAGCCGCCGTCGTGGTCGCGCTGACGGCGGTCACGACGGGGTCGGCGCGCGCGGGCAGCCCGCCGGCGCCCGCCGGGGCGAGCGATCCGGCCGGCACGACGCTGCTGGTCGAGAGCTTCAAGAACGCGACGGCGCCCGAATTCACCGGCTTCAACGAGGCCTGCCTCACCGGCGCGCCGCCCGGCGCGCCGACGCCCGGACCCCACCAGCTCGGCGGCTGCGAGCCAGCTGAGGTCGGGCCGGTGCCGCCGAACGACGCCGCGCCCCTCGGGTATCTGCGGCTCTCGGACGCGCGCCGTGACGAGTCGGCCGCCGCCCTGTACAACCACCCGCTGCCAGCCAACGAGGGCCTGGATATCACCTTCCAGACCTGGCAGTACGGCAGCACGACGCCGACCTCACCCGCCGACGGTATTTCCTTCTTCCTGACCAACGGCGACGTGAACCTGACCTCGCCGGGCGCGTTCGGCGGCAGCCTGGGGTATGCGAAAAAGCTGCCGTTCGCCGACCCGAGCGTGGCGTTCATCCCCGGTGTCGCTGACGGCTATATCGGCGTCGGCCTGGACGTCCTGGGCAACTACTTCGCCGACACCGAGCAGCGCGGGTACAGCTGCGAGCACTCGCCGTCGCCCGCCGGGCCGCCGACTTCGGACGCCACGTACTACGAGCGGGGACCGAACATGGTCACGCTGCGCGGGCCGGGCAACGGCATCGATGGCTACTGCTACATCACGGCGACGACCGACTTCCCGCACAGCCAGCCGCCGGGCAAGCCGTGGCCGTCGAACCTGCCGGGCCAGCTGCAGGGGAGCCTGAGATACTTCAGCACGACCCCGGTCACCCCCGAAAGCGCGCAGACCGAGCTCGAGCCGGATACCCGGACGGTGAACGTCCGGCTCACCCCGGCGCCTCATCCGCGGCTGATCGTATCCGTGGACTTCTCCAACGGCACCGGGCCGCATCAAGTGCTCGACGTCCCCGCGCCGGAGCCGGTACCGGAAACGTACAAGTTCGGCTTCGCCTCCTCTACCGGGGATTTCACCGACATCCACCTCGTCCGGAACGTCGTGATCGCCACCGACGAGCCGCTGCCGAGGCTGAACCTGGTCAAGCAGGTCGCGGAGCCGCGGCCCGGCAACCTGGTCGAGGGCGACCAGGTGACCTACGAGTACGTGCTGACGAACGGCGGCGACGTGCCCATCACCCACCTGGCGGTGGACGATCCGGTCGTCGGCCCGGTGAAGTGCCCGGACACGACGCTCGAAGTCGGCGGCGAGTCGGTCACCTGCCACGCCACCTACACGATCAAAGCCGCCGACGTCGCGCGCGGTCACATAGCCAATACCGCGGTGGCCGCCGGGGAAGCCAGTGGCCGCCCGGTCACGTCGCCGCCGGCCCACGACCTGCTCGAGCTCACCCTGCCGCCCAGCCTCGACCTGGAGAAGCTCGTGGACACCCCGCCGCCTTACCATGCCGGGCAGACGGTGACGTACCGGTACCTGGTCACCAACACGGGCGGCGTGACCGTGACGGGCCTGCATATCTCGGACGACCACGTTACTGACATCACCTGCGCGGCCTCCTCGATCGCGCCTGCCGGTCGGGCCGGTGACTCGACCACGTGCCACGGCAGCTACGTCATCACCAGCGCCGACGCCTTCGACGGACAGGTGACCAATACCGCCGTCGCCGCCGGCACGGCGGACGGGCATCCCGTGTCGTCTCCGGAGGCGGCGGCAACGCTGCTCATCGGGCCCCCGCGGCTGACGATAGCGAAGCGGGTAGTGACGCCGGGGCCGTACTTCCCCGGCACTGCGGTCCGGTACAGCTACCTGGTCACCAACACCGGCCCGCGCCCGCTGCACGATGTCGTGGTGCAGGACGGCACCGTCCCGCACGTGGTCTGCGACATCACGACCCTGGCACCGGGTGAGAGCACCACGTGCCATGGCACCTACATGATCAATCCAGCGGATGCGCTCGTCCGTCACGTGACGAACCTCGCGCAGGCGTTCGGGATAGAACCCAACGGAGACTTCGTCCAGAGTTCCCTGGTCAGCCGGACCATCCGGGTCTCGACGCCCACGCCGGTCACGGGCTGACGCCGTGGGAAGCCCGCGCCCCGCGCCACGCGCTCTGCCGCTCATCCGGCTGCGGGGTCAGGTGCGGAACGACCGCAGGCACTGGGCGGCCGCCGTCTGCGCGGTGGCGGCGGTGACCGCCGTGGCTGTCTGGCTCAGCCTCCCGGCCGGGCCGACCCGTTCGGGTGACCGCCCGTCGGCCGCTGCCGGTCCGGCTCGTCACGCCAGGCTGGTCGCTCGCGCCGGTCTCCGGCTGCACCTGGGGATGACCGAGCTGGCGACGATCCTCAGCACGTCGCCCCGGTACGCCGCGCCGGGCGTGCGCGTAGCCGGGCAGGTGCCGGCCACCTGGTGGGGCGTCCAGTCCGTGCTGCCCGTCGCGGCCATCCGGCCCGGCTGGCTCAGGGTGCGGCTGGCCCAGCGGCCCAACGGCTCGCTGGCCTGGATTCCCGCCAGCGACGCGACCCTGACCAGCACCCCGTACCAGATCGTCATCGACCTCGCGACCATGCACCTGACGCTGTATGACGGCACGCGCGAGGTCTTCACCGCCCCGGCCGGCATCGGCACCGTGACCGACCCGACCCCGGCCGGACAGTACTTCGTGGCGTTCACCGAGCCGCCGCCGGACCCCAACCCCGGTTACGGGCCCTTCATCCTGGTCACGTCGGCGCACTCGCCCAAGATCAGCGACTGGGACGGCTCGGGCGACGCTGTCATCGGCATCCACGGGCCGCTCGGCGAGGACCAGGAGATCGGCACCACCGGAGCGAGGATCTCCCACGGCTGCATCCGCCTCCACCTGGCGGCGCTGCTCAGGCTGCGCGGAATCCCGCCAGGCACCCCTATCGACATCGTCAGCTAGGTAGCGCCCGGTGAACGCGGGCCGGGCGGCGGCTCTGGCCGGCCGACGGCCCCGCTCCGGGGACGTGTTGCGCCTGCCTGGCGACCCCGCTGGCCCGGGCAGCCCCGCCAGCCCCATCCGCACCAGCACGCAGGGCCGCCGCCCCGGCCACAGGCCGCCGCACCCAAGCCCATCCGTGACCGGCCTGGGCCCGGCCGTGACCGGCCCGGAGTCCGCCCAGCCACGCCACACCACGGCCTGGCAACGCGGCCTCTCGACTCATGCGACAGTCTCCACGGGCGACTTTTCCTTAATGTGATCCTGGGTGATACGCGTGCTTTGTACGCTGCGGGCCTGCAGCCGGAGACCGTCAGCCAGGTTGGTGGCAGCGTGCTGGTAGCGGCGGCCCTCGGACTGTCGGTGCGCTACCTGCATGCGTTGTTCCGGGCCGGGCGCAGCGTGACGGACATCGCCTTCACCGTCGGGTTCAAGGACGGTTCACACTTCTCCCGTGCGTTCAAGGACCGACACGGCGTCGGGCCGCGCGGCTATCGCACGCCTAGAACGTCAGCACCAGCCTGCCTCGGACGCCCCCGGCCTCCAGCAGACGGTGCGCGTGCGCGGCCTGCTCGGCCGGGAGCTCTGCCGCCACCCGCAGGCTGAGCGTGCCCTCGGCGGCCAGGCCCGCAAGCTCGGCGAGCCTGTCCCCCGCGTGCAGGTAGGTGCCGACGAGCACCAGGGTCACCGTGATCGAGCGCTCCGTTTCGCCGCGGAACGGGCGCACCGCGGCCACCTGGCCGCCATCGCGCACGGCGGCCAGCACGGACTGGCCCATCACCGCGGCGTCCACCAGCGCGTCCGCTCCCGCCGGCACGACCCGGCGGATCGCCGCGGCCACGTCAGGGCCGCGCGGCACGACCACGTCGGCGCCCAGGTCACGGACGAGCCCCGCGTCTGACTGCGCGGCGTCGGCGATCACCCGGAGCCCCTCGTGCTTGGCGAGCTGGATCGTGTAGCCGCCGACCGCGCCCGCGGCGCCGGTGACGGCCAGGGTCTGGCCGGGCCGCAGCGCGAGCAGGTCGAGCGCCAGGCGGGCGGTCAGCCCGTTCATCGGCAGGGTCGCGGCCGCGGCG
>JASHOV010000665.1 GCA_030038495.1 Streptosporangiaceae bacterium | reverse complement strand
AGTCGGCCGGGCGATCGTCTTATGCCCGGCGCTGGCTCGCGCTGGCCGTGCTTTGTGTTTCCCTCCTGATCGTGACTCTGGACAACACGGTGCTCAACGTTGTCCTGCCGACACTCGTGCGAGATCTCGGCGCCACGACCAGCCAGCTGCAGTGGATCGTGGACTCGTACGTGATCGTGTTCGCGGGCCTGCTGCTGGTAGCGGGCAGCGTCGCCGACCGGGTCGGCCGCAAGCGCACATTCCTTGCCGGGCTAGTGCTGTTTGCGGCCGGCTCGACGTGGGCCGCCTTCTCGGGCTCGGTCGGAGTGCTGATGGCCGCGCGGGCAAGTATGGGTCTCGGCGGTGCGCTGATCATGCCTTCGACCCTGGCGATCATCACCAGCATGTTCACCGACTCCGGCGAGCGGCAGCGGGCGATCGGCCTCTGGGCCCGGCCGAGCACACCGGAGTCGGTGCCGCGACTAACGGAGCGTTCCTGCAGGTCGGTGGCGCGCTGGGGGCAGCGATCACAGGAAGCCTCCTCAACACCCGGTATCAGGCAAGCATCGCGGCCGCGCTCGCGCCGTACCGCGTGCCACATGACATCATGGACACGATCACCGGGTCTCTCGGGGGCGCCCTCGCCGTCGCCGCGCATCTGGGCGGCGGCCTCGGGACTGAGCTTGCCGCCCTGGCCAGGCCGGCGTTTATCAGCGGCATGGATCTGGGGCTGACAGTCGGGGCGGAGGTCGCGCTGCTGGGCGCGGTACTCGCCCTCGTGTGGCTGCCCGACCATGCTCGCCCAGCAGCTAGCCCGTCAGCACCACTAGATGCCGGGGACGAAAGCCCCGGAAGCGCGCAGGACCATCGACTCTATGCGGACGGCGTGCACCCGGAGTTCGATGATGGTCAGCATGTCGCGGGCACCCAGGCCGGCGGCCGACGCGAGTAGCGAGGCGTGAGATGGCAACTGAGGGACAGTTGGTCGTGGTAGGGGTCGACGGCTCCGCCGAGTCCGTCGCCGCCCTGAAGTGGGCGGCTGCTTACGCGGGTGCTACCGGTGCCCGGCTGCGCGTCGTCATGGCCTGGCACTACCCAGCCACCGTGGGACCGGCCCCGGTAGGTGTAGCCCCCGCCGCAGTCACGGAGGAGGTGCGCCAGCATATGGCGGAGTCGCTGGCCAAGGCCGTGGCTGAGGCCGCCGTCGGCCCGGAGACCGAGCAGCAGATCGGTTATGGCCATCCGGCTCAGGTACTGGTCGACCAGTCAGCCGAGGCGGATCTCCTGGTTGTGGGACACCGAGGTCACGGCGCGTTCACCGGAATGCTGGTCGGCTCGGTCAGCATCCACTGCGTGACGCACGCCCATTGCCCGGTCGTCGTGGTTCGCCCGGACGCACGATGACCGCACCTTCGCTTGTCCGGCTGTCAGACGCGGATACGCAGACACTGGACAGGTACTGGCGGGCCGCCAACTACCTGGCGGCCTGCCAGATCTACCTCATGGATAACCCGCTGCTGACCGAGCCCCTGCGGCCCGAGCACATCAAGCCGCGGCTGCTCGGCCACTGGGGCACCACTCCTGGGCTCAACTTTGTCTGGGCACACCTGAACCGCGCCATCCGCGCCCACGACGCCGAGATGATGATCGTGGTCGGCCCCGGCCACGGCGGCCCGGCGGCACTGGCCAACACCTGGCTGGAAGGCAGCTACAGCGAGATCTACCCCAGCATCCCGCGCGACGCCGAGGGGATGCAGGCGCTGTTCCGGCAGTTCTCGTTCCCCGGCGGCGTGCCCAGTCACGTGGCCCCAGAGACACCGGGGTCCATTCACGAGGGCGGCGAGCTTGGCTACTCGCTCTCGCATGCGCACGGGGCCGCGTTCGACAACCCCGGCCTGATCGTGGCCTGCGTCGTCGGCGACGGCGAGGCGGAGACCGGCCCGCTAGCGACGAGCTGGCATTCCGGGCGATTCCTCAACCCGGCCGCCGACGGCGCCGTGCTGCCGATCCTGCACCTGAATGGCTACAAGATCGCCAACCCGACGGTGCTCGCCCGACTTCCCGAAGCCGACCTGGACGCGCTCATGCGCGGTTACGGATACGAGCCCGTGTACGTGACCAGTTCCGGCGAGCCAGTCCCGCACGCGGAGATGGCCGCCGCACTCGACTGGGCGATCGGGCAGATCCGGGCCATCCAGGACGAGGCCCGCCAGGGCCGCCGCGTTCCCGGGCAGCCGTGGCCGATGATCGTGCTGCGCACCCCCAAGGGCTGGACCGGCCCGGCCGAGGTGGACGGCCTGCCGGTGGCTGGCACCTGGCGGGCCCATCAGCTGCCCCTCGCCGAAGTGCGCACCAACCCGGCCCACCTGATGCAGCTGGAGGAGTGGCTGCGCTCCTACCGCCCGGAGGAGCTCTTCGATCGGGACGGCCAGCCCCTGCCAGACCTCGTGGCTCTCGTCCCCGACGGCACCAGGCGGCTCGGCGCGACACCACACGCGAACGGCGGGCTGCTGCTACGGGAGCTGGCTCTGCCGGACTTCCGCGACTACGCGGTGGAAGTCACAGCTCCCGGCAGCCGCAGCTCAGAGCCGACCAGGGTACTGGGCGCCTTCCTCCGCGACGTGATGCACCGTAACGAACGACAGCGCAACTTCCGGGTGTTCGGCCCGGACGAAACCGAGTCCAACCGGCTCACCGCGTTGCTCGAAGTCACCGGCAAGACCTGGGAGGAGCGGACGCTGCCCGTCGACATGAACCTCGCTCCCGACGGCCGGGTAATGGAGATCCTGTCCGAGCACACCTGCCAGGGCTGGCTGGAGGGATACCTGCTGTCCGGGCGACATGGCCTGTTCTCCTGCTACGAGGCCTTCATCCACATCGTGGACTCGATGTTCAATCAGCACGCCAAGTGGCTGAAAGTATCCCGGCACCTGCACTGGCGGCAGCCGGTCGCGTCGCTCAACATCCTGCTCACCTCGCACGTCTGGCGGCAGGACCACAACGGGTTCTCGCACCAGGATCCCGGTTTCATCGATCACGTGATGAACAAGAAGGCCGAAGTCATCCGGGTCTACCTGCCGCCGGACGCGAACACGCTGCTGTCAGTCGCCGACCACTGCTTGCGCAGCCGGGACTACGTCAACGTTATCGTGGCGGGCAAGCAGCCCGCGGCCGACTGGCTGGACATGGACTCGGCCATCCTGCACTGCACCCGCGGCGGCGGCATCTGGGACTGGGCAGGCACCACCCCGTCCGGGGCTATCCCGGACGTGGTTCTGGGCTGCGCCGGCGACATCCCCACGCTGGAGGTGCTGGCCGCGGCCGACATTCTCCGCCGCGAGCTACCGGACCTGCGTGTGCGCGTGGTCAACATCGTGGACCTGATGCGGCTGCAGCCGGAGTCTGAGCACCCGCACGGGATGAGCGAGGCCGAGTTCAATGCGCTGTTCACGACTGACCGGCCGGTGATCTTCGCCTACCACGGTTACCCCTGGCTGATCCACCGGCTCACCTACCGCCGCGCCGGCCATGACAACTTCCATGTCCGCGGGTACATGGAAGAGGGCACCACGACCACCCCGTTCGACATGGTGGTCATGAACGACATGGACCGCTTCCACCTTGTCATCGACGTCATCGACCGCGTGCCCGGGCTCGGCGAGCGGGCAGCCTGGCTGCGCCAGCAGATGACCGACACCAGGGCCAGGCACCACGCGTGGACTCGCGAGTACGGCGAGGATCTGCCGGAGGTGCGGAACTGGGTCTGGGGCCAGCCGCCGTCGGCACCATGAGCCGCGTCGTCGTTGTCAATGCCGGTTCCGCGAGCCTGAAGGTCAGCGTCCTTGACGACGACGATGTCGTGACCGACTCGCTGGAACTCGATCACTGGGATGGCAACCCCGACCATCGCGACCTGGCTGCCTTTCTCCGCGAGAGGGGGAACGGCGCCGTCGTCGGCCATCGCGTTGTGCACGGAGGCGGCCGGTTCACCGGGCCAGTGCTGGTGGACGAGGCGGTACTCGCGGAGATCGTTGCACTTACCGATCTGGCCCCCCTGCACCAGCCCCGTGCGGTGGCTGCAATCAACGCGGCACGCCGGATCCTGCCAGGGGTGCCCGCCGTAGCGTGCTTTGACACGGCATTCCACGCCACGCTCCCGCCGGCTGCCGCCCGGTATGCGCTGCCCGCCGACTGGAACGACCGCTTCGGCCTGCGACGGTATGGATTCCACGGGCTCTCGCACGCCTATGCCGCCCGGCGCGCTGCCGAACTCCTCTGTCGGGAACTCAGCGACCTGCGGATCGTCAGCTGTCACCTCGGCGGCGGCGCGTCGCTAGCGGCCGTCATGCACGGCGTAAGCGTAGACACCACGATGGGCTTCACCCCGCTGGAGGGTCTGGTCATGGCAACCCGCAGCGGCAGCGTCGATCCCGGCCTGCTGGTGTGGCTGCTGCAGCACGGCGGGCTTAGCATCGACGACCTGTCGGCGAGACTTGAGCGGTCGTCCGGGCTGGCCGGTCTGGCAGATCTGCCGGACGGTTCCGGGGACATGCGGGACGTGCGCGCCGCCGCCGACCGCGGCAGTGCGACCGCGCAACTGGCGATCGAGGTCTACGTACACCGACTGCGCCGCGAGATCGCCGCGATGGCCGCCGCCATGAGCGGTCTCGACGCGGTCGTGTTCACCGGCGGCATCGGCGAGCATCATCCGCGGGTGCGCGCCGAAGCCGCGGCGGGCCTCGGATTCCTCGGGATCAGCATTGACTCCGCCCGGAACGGTGCTACGACGGATGCAGAGATCGGAAACCCGGCCGCTGCCGTTCGCACGCTCGTGATCACCGCGCGCGAAGACGCCGAGATCGCCCGGCAAGCTCGCGGGGTAATTGCCTGATTCCGCGTAATCCGACCTGGTAAAAACTCAGTTCGGGACGGCTGGCCCTCGCGAAACTGACCTTTGGCCCTACCTCGCGCCTTGTTCTGGGCATTGACTGGAATTAGGCCAACGCAAGGAGGGCTGACAGGTGACGAGCATTCTCCCTGACCCTGCCGACTGGGCCGGCTCGCCGGTCTCGACAATCCATCAACCGGCACCGGACGTGAAATACATTCCACTTGAGCAGTACCCGGACGACGGTCATTACGTATTCCGGCTAGAGCTGCCTGGAATCGACCCGGCCCGCGACCTGACCGTCTCGGTCCAGACCGGCGTCCTGAGCGTCAAGGCGATGCGCAGGGATGAGCCGGCAGAAAAGCACGAATCCGAGTTCCGGTACGGCACCTATGCCAGGCACGTGGCATTGCCGCTCGGCGCCAGCGTGCAGGCGGTCACGGCCAGCTGCCACAACGGCATTCTCACCATCCGGATCGGGATGGAACCCGAGCACGACACAGCGTGGCGCGCCGTTCCAGTCGACGTGATGTGAGCGTCGAATTCCCGCTCGGCAAAACGCCGCCTCACCGGCGAGACGTCCACCCGCACGAGCGAAACGAGAAAGCGCGTCGGCATGGAGCCCGAGAACGGCAGCCGCCGAGCCACCCCAGTCAACGTCGTCTAAGGGGATAGTCATGCCAACCTCAGCCAGGCAGGTGATCGTCGTAGGTGCCAGCGGCTCGAGAGCTTCACAGCGCGCGTTGCGATGGGCTGCGGACGAGGCAGGGCGCCGCAACGCCCGGCTGGTCATCGTGCGGGCCTGGCAGCCCGCGGAAGCCGCGTTCTACGCCGCGCATGCGGAGCAGCCAGACGCCGCGCACCAACGCCAGGCCGCTACCCGGGAACTCGCCAGCACCCTGCGCGCAGCCTTCGGAGAGAACCTGCCACCGCGCCTGGTGACCGAAGTGACCGAGGGAATGCCCGAGCGGGTGCTCGCCGATCGGACAGCCGACGCGGATCTGCTCGTGCTCGGGTCGACCTCATCGCCCACCGTGGTCGGCCGGTCCGTCGGCCCGGTGATTCGCAGCTGCCTCAGCCGCGCACACTGCCCCGTCGTGGTGATAGGTCCCCAGGGACAGCACGAACACCACGCGGTAGCCCTGCAAACCGCATAGCAGCGGCCCGACCTCGGCCCGGTTGCACCGTCGGCCGCGCTTCAGCGCAGCCGGCGCAGGAAGGGATCATGTGATACGGCGGGGGCGATACGTATCCGGACATCCACGACCTGGGCATCGTGCGGACGCGCGATCACCGGGTTGAGGTCGAGTTCGGCCACCTCCGGAAGATCGTCTGCCAGCCGGGAGACGCGGAGCAGGATGTCAGCCAGCCTCGTCGTGTCGACCGCAGGAGAGCCGCGGTGACCCGTCAGCAGCGGCGCGGCGCGGACACCGCTGACCATGTCGTGAGCGTCAGCGTCGGTCAGCGGCGACAGCCGCGCGATGTGATCACCGAGTACCTCGGTTGCCACTCCGCCGAGGCCGAATACCACGAGCGGCCCGAAGACCGGCTCCTGAACCACGCCGACCAGTGTCTCGACTCCGTCCATCAGCATCGGCTGCAGCAGCACCCGCTGCAGTTCAGCACCGAACGTAATCGCGAGCTGCTGGTAGGCCTCGGAGACCTCGCCAGCGGTGCGCAGGCTCAGCTTGACGGCTCCGGCGTCGGTCTTGTGCACCAGCCCGCTGACCTCACCCTTGAGGACGACCGGGCCGCCGAACTCGGTCGCTGCCGCCACGGCATCGTCCGCGCTTGTTACCACTCGAGTCGCGATCACCGGAATCCCGTAGCTGGCGAGCACCTGCGCTGCGTCGCTTTCCGCGAGCCAGCCGCCTTCGGGCTGGGCCGACAAGAATCCTGAGACCAGCGTCTGCGCCGCTGCGGGATCGAGCCCGTGAAGCTCGGGGAACTTGCCACGCTGGCCACCGCGCCACCGTACGTATCGGCTCGCGTGGCCGAGTGCCCGCGCGGCACTCTCCGGATACGCGTACGCGGGGACAAGACGTCCTGCCTGGCCCGGCTCCGATTCGGGCAGCAAACGCACCGTGTCGGCCTGGTCCAGCAGAGCAACTGCCATCGGCTTAGTGATGGTTGCCGATGTGATAGCAGCACCGAGGTCCGCGACTGCGGTGGGCACTGCTATTGCCAGCAGGGCATCCACCGACTCGTCCGCGGCCACGACCTCAAGACAGTCCTGGAACGTATCGGCTCCGACCCCTGCCGTGGTATCCACCGGGCCTGCTATCGCCGCGCCCGCCGGCAGCAACTCAGCCAGCCGCTGCTGGGTGGCTGCCGGAAGGGAGGCCACGAGAAGTCCGGCGTCCACGCAGGCGTCAGCAGCCAGTACCCCTGCCCCGCCGGCGTTGGAGACAATCGCCACCCTCCTACCGGCCGGCAGCGGCTGGCACGAGAGGAAGGCGACGGTCTCGACGAGTTCACCGATGCTGTGCGTGGTGATGATGCCAGCCTGGCCGAACAAGGCTTCCTGGGTGACAACGGGCGTCGCCGCGGCTGCGGTGTGCGAGGCGGCCGCGCGCTGCCCAGCGGCAGAACGGCCGCCGACGATGGTCAGCACGGGCATCTTGTGGCCCACTCGCCGCGCGGTGCGGGCAAATGCCCGCGGATTCCCGAACGACTCGACGTAGAGAACTGCGAGTTTCGTCTGGTCGTCCTGCTCCCACCAGGTCAGCAGGTCGTTACTGGATACGTCGTACTTATCGCCGACAGAGGCGAACGACGATACTCCGATGCCGAGCCGGTTGAAGTGCTCGAACAGTGCAATTCCTATCCCGCCCGACTGCATGACCAAGCCTGCGGACCCCGGCTGGGGTTCACGCACGGCGAAGGTAGCGTTCAGCCTCTCCCCCGGCACGGCGATACCAAAGCAATTCGGGCCTACCAGCCGCATGCCATGACGTCGGCATATCGTCAGCAACTCGGGCCCGCCCGCCGCAAGATTGGACGTGATCACAACCAGATTCCTTACCCCACGGCGGCCGCAGTTCTCGGCCGTCTCGGACACCTGGGAAGGCGGGACCGCGATGACGGCCACATCTATGGCCTCCGGAAGATCAAGCACCGAATGAACGCAGCCGATGCCCTCGATGGAGTCGGCGCTCGGATGCACGGCGTGGAGAGCACCGCGGTAACCGCCGGCAATGATGTTGTGCAGGATCTCCCGGCCAATGGACCCACGCCGACGGCCCGCGCCAACGACGGCGACAGAGTCGGGCCGGAACAGGGGCCGAAGGCTCGCTACTTCGGCCCTGCTTGCCCGGCCATCTACCGCATCCAGGTAGCTGTCTAGTGCCTCGCTGTCGGCCACCGGCAGCGGGAACGTCAGCTCGAGCATCCCGTCCCCGAAACGCCGCTCGACCCTCAGCCCGGCATCTGCGAAGACCTGCTGCATCGCATAGTTGTCAGGGAGCGTCTCGGCCTCAAACGCAGTCAAGCTCCGCTGCCGCGCCGCCGACACGAGATACTCGAGCAGCAGCGTCGCGACACCTCGGCAGTGCATGTCGTCCGCCACCGCGAATGCGATCTCCGCGCGACCCGGAGTCGCAACGACCTCGTAGGTCGCGACTCCGACCAGGCGGCCGGCGAGCAGAGCCAGGAGTGCAAGATGGCGGTCGTCTTCGGGCCTGCAGACCCGAGCTGCTTCGCGTTCCGGCGCACGGGAACTCAGGCTAAAAAATCGAAAATATGAGTTATCGGGGGATAGATCGGTATGCATCTTGCGGACAGCTTCCGCATCATCCGGGCAAGCCTGCCGGATCTCGATGGTGCTGCCGTCGGCTAGCAGTGCATAGGTTCGTGAGTCAGCCATACGCCTAGCATGCGCGGCGGCTGGCGCGCTGGACGGGGTCGATGGTCCCGCAACGCCGGGACCATCGACATGGCCTGGTCCCGCACCTTGTGCTCAGGCGGGCCGGGCCGACCGCGCTCAGGAAGGCGAGCAGCCAGTGCCGCCCCCTCAGGCATCAGGCGACCTCGACGGCCGCACGGTCGGGCGAGACGACTAGCACCGGGCATTGCGCGTGGCTGGCGCAGTAGGCACTCACTGATCCGTGGATGATGCCGCGGACGGTAATGGCACGGTCATGCCCGACCACCAGTACATCACCTGGCTCGCGGGCGATATCAGTCAAGACCAGGCCAGGATCCCCGGCTGGCGTCTCGATCCGCAAATCAAGGCCGGACGGAATTGCCCCCATTGCCGCCTCAAGCGCGCGCCGCGCCAGCGCGTGCGCGGCAGCGCACTGCTCAGTGCCAGCGAAATAGAGCACTACGTGCGCATGCGAAAGGTGTCGCAGCCGCCTGCCGCCGTGACGGGGCAGCCCGAGCGCCCAGGCACGAACCGCTAGCACTTGGCAGCAATTCGCGCGGGCAACCGCCACAGCGCGGCGCAGCGCGGCGAGACCGGCCTCGGAGTCGTCAACGCCCACAACCACGCGGCGAATCCTCGCCGCACCCGGCGGCTCGCATCGCACGTCTACCTGTGAGGCCATCGTGGACACCTAAGCTTCGGAACTCAGCACTACCTTGAGCGCGCCGGTTTCACCCGACCTAGACACGACGTCGTACGCCTCAGCGATGTCGTCCAGGTCAAACCTGTGCGTGACGAGCTTGCTGGTCTCGATCTGGCGGTTGGCCAGCAAGCGCATGAGCGTGGGAATCGAGTAGGTATCGACAAGGCCCGTGGTGACGGTGAGGTCCCTGGTCCACTGGTCCTCAAGGTGGAGGGCGGCCGGCTTGCCGTGCACGCCGATATTTGCCACATGCGCGCCGGGCCTCGTAAGCCGCACCGCCAGCTCGAAGGTTTCCCCTTCGCCTACCGCCTCGATAGCGACATCTGCCCCCTGGCGGTCTGTCAGCGCTCGCACGACGTCGAGTGGGTCAGAGACAGAGTTGTTGACCGTAACGTCGGCGCCGAACTGCTTGGCGGCCTCTAGCCTCCGGTCAGCGTGATCGATCGCGATGATGTGGCTGGGGCTGAAGAGCCTGGCACCCAGCATGGCGGCCAGTCCAATCGGGCCGGCGCCGATCACGACCACAACATCACCTGGCTGGACATGCGCCTTGAGCACGCCGACCTCGTAACCGGTTGGCATCGTGTCAGCGAGGATGAGCGCCTCCTCGTCAGTCACGCTGGGCGGCAGGCAATACGTCGAGTGGTCCGCGAACGGAATCTTGGCGAATTCCGCCTGGGTCCCGTCATAGGTGTGCCCGAGCAGCCAGCCGCCGCCACCTCGGCACTGGCCGTAACGACCTTCACGGCAGGACTGGCAGTTACCGCATGCGGACACGCACGAGACCAGCACGCGGTCGCCAGGTCCGATGGTGCGGACTCGGTCGCCAACCTCATCGACGATGCCCACAGCCTCGTGACCAAGTACTCGACCGGGCCGCACCGACGGCACGTCGCCCCTCAGAATATGCAGGTCGACGCCGCAGATCGAGGTGGCAGACACCCGGATGATCGCGTCGGCCTCATCGGTAATCTCCGGGTCGGCGACCTCATCCCAGGAACGCCGGCCCGCTCCGTGGTACACATTCGCTAGCATGTTTCCCCTCCTGCAGGGCTACGATGTGGCCTGCGAGCCAGTCGTCTGACTGCGCCGGATCCGTCTGCCAGTCACTCGGGCTGGGCTAATCCTGATGAAGTGATCGCGATCGCCGCCCGCCCACGTCTGGAGGCCGATGGCCGCGGCCGCGGCGCGTTCCTCGTCGGAGTCCATATGATGCGCGGGCCCCTGGACAAGCACACTCCAGCCTTCGCGCGTTTCTGAATCAAAGTCATCGACCTCAAAGGCGACCCGGTACTCCGCATGGGCAATTCCGGTCCTCAAGTCCTCGTCCGTCGTGCCTTCCGGCGCGGTCCGGAACAAGATCGCCCCGCCGTGTAGTACGTAATTGACCGGCAGAACAGTCAGATCGTACTGACCGGCGAAGCACAGCCGGCCGATGCCGCCCGGCGCGATGAGCCGGATGCATTCGCCCTCGTCCAGATGTTCGAGCACAACCTCAGGCATCTGCCCGTCTCCCGTCTACGGCCGCGGATAGCTCAGCATTTCCCTTACGGCGACAACGCCGTCGACCTGCCGGACGGCCTGCAACGGGCTGAGCGCCACGGGCTCGCGTTCAACTGGACCGGCCAGCGTCACGACGCCACCCGTAATGGTGACGTTGAAGGCCAGGTTATCGAGGGAGAAGGATGCTCTGATGACCTGCTCCTCGATCTCCCTGCGGATGTCGTCATCCGCGCGGTCGCATACGCGGAGTATGTCGCTTCTGGCCACGATGCCAACCAGCTTGCCGCCGAGGTCGTCCTCGGACACCTGCAGCATGTCTTTGTACTCGGCGTTGTTGCGCACCGAGATGACAGCGCGGGTCATCACGTCCGCCACAAGGGTCGCCACGGCGATCAGCTCCTCTTATGTTGCTGTTTCCAGGCTGCTGCTCACTGGCTGTCCGGGTTAGGGCCCAACGGCCTGACCAGGATGGGCCGAAGGCCTGGCTTCTGCAGAGCCCAGGACGAGTGACGGGAGGGACCCGCACGCTTCTCGTGGATCCAGATTCCCGTATGGGACCAAGGTCCTGGCGCGGCAGGACGGATATCCCTAATTGCTGCCGTTTGCCGGTGGCATGGTTGCGGTCTAAGCGCTTCCGTGCGGACTTCCCCCGCCTTAGCTGAGGAGCATCAAAGTGGGTACCCACGCCCTGAACCAGCTTGCTGCCGGGCCGATAGATCTGAATGGGCCGGGCGATTACGTCCACGGGTCGATCTTCTATGTCTCTGTGGCTAACCTCGTGCTGATCGCCGTGATGGTCGTCATCTTCGCTGCGGCGCTGCTGATCCCGTTCCCGCGGGGCCATCGATCGGAGCCGGAGAATGCAGCCGACGAGAATCCCGGCACAGGCGCGGCGAGCGTCGAAGCCGCCGATGAGGACACCACCGGAATGTGGACCGCCCGCGTGCGGCGGCGTGCCCTGCGCGCCCTGCCGCCAGGCAAGCTGCTGCCCGATCACCAGCCCGCATACGTGGCCTCGTGGATTTACGTTTTCGGTGTTGCCTCGCTGGCCGCGCTCGGGATGGCGATCGTCTCCGGCTTCGCGCTGGCACTCGGCGGCCCAGACTGGTGGCACAACAACCCCGTCGGGCACTTCTTCAACAGCCTGCACCTGTGGAGCGTGGAGCTGTTCATGGCCCTGATCGTGATCCACCTGTGGGGCAAGTTCTGGATGGCCGCCTGGCGCGGCCGCAGGGCGATGACCTGGATCTCCGGCGTGCTCGCGTTCCTGGCCTCCATCGTGGAATGTTTCACCGGCTACTTGTCGCAGCAGAACTTCGATTCCCAGTGGATCTCCACCAGCGGCAAGGACGCGTTCAACTCGGTAGGGGTCGGCGCGTTCTGGAACGCCATGAACTTCGGCCAGATGCTGATGTGGCACATAGTGCTGGTCCCGATCGTGCTGATCGCCATCGTCGGCGCGCACGTCCTGCTGGTCCGGGTCCGCGGTGTGGCCCACCCGATCGACACCGACGAGGCCGCCGCCGCGGCGGGCCAGAACTGGCGGCAGCGGCGCCGCGCCGCCAGCCAGGCTGCCACGGCCTCGTGGCGCGGCCCGAGGCGCCGTTACGACATCCTGAAGGAGGCAACGATCGCGTCGGTGATCGTGGTCGTTGCCGTCTTCGGCCTCGCGGGCCTGCTGTCCTCGCCGGACGTGCCGCAGCTTACGATCGCGAACTGGGCGAAGGTCATGCCGAACGACTTCCTCGGCACGGCCGCTATGGAGCTCAACGGAACCAGCGAGACCGCCACTTACGGTCCCCCCTACAACAACGGGACCGCCTACGTCCAGCGGCTGCTGTTCTCCCCGCAGACCTGGTTCGGGGTGACCCAGCCCATCAACGCGGCACAGGACTTCGTCATCTCGCCGCTGACCAAGCTCGCGCCCACCGATCCGGCACTGGCCACCGCGCTGTCCGCCTACACCTCCGCTCCCGCCGCACAGCAGCTGTCGTGGGCGAACGCCTACGCCACCGCGGTACTGAAGGTGAAGTTCGTGAACGGCAGCCCGGTCGTGCCGCCGGCCAAGGACGGCCCGGTCCCGGTCATGCTGGCCAGCGAGCTCACGCTGGCGCGCAGCGGCGCGCTGGACGGCGACCTGCTCGCCCAGCAGCCGTTCTACGGCACGAACCTCACCAAGCCACTTATGTTCATGGAGGACGGTTCCTACTTCGGCGACATCGCCCAGGCAAACGGCCTGACCGGCAGCCAGTGGGGCGTCATGAACGAGACGGGCAGCTACCCCGGCCAGCCCTGGCTGTGGCTGTACACGCTGTGGTACCAGATCCCGCACTTCTCCCCCTCGGCCAACGTAGACATGATCGCGATCTACCTGACCGGCCTGGCAACAATCCTGCTGCTGCTGGTGCCGTTCATCCCCGGCCTGCGCGACATCCCGCG
>JASHOV010000069.1 GCA_030038495.1 Streptosporangiaceae bacterium | reverse complement strand
TCGCGTACTACGGCGCGCAGTCGGTAGTGCTGGCCTTCGCGGCCGGTGTCGCCGCGCAGGCCTTCCGCAGCCCGGAGCTGTGGGTGCTGGCCGCGGCCACGCTGCTCATCAAGGGCATCGGGATCCCGGTGGCCGCGCGCAGGCTGCTGATCCGGCGGCTTGAACTCAAGCGCGACGCCGCGCTGTCGACTGGCCTGTCTACCTCGCTGATCGCCGGCGGTGGCCTGACCGCATTCGCCTACCTGGTGATCAGGCCGCAGTTGCTGCCGCACGGCGTGGTGGCCGGGGCGGTGGTGCCGCTGTCCACGGCCGTCATCCTGCTCGGCGCGCTGGCGATGGTGGTCCGCCGGCATACCGTGGCTCAGCTGATCGGCTGGCTGATCGTCGAGAACGGTGTCTTCCTCGGCGCGATCATCCTGGTCGCCACGTTTCCTTTCATTGTCGAGGCCGGGATCTTCCTCGACATCGTGGCCGGCGTGCTGATCATGCTCGTCTTCGTATCCGGCCTGACCCGTCAGCTCGCGAGCGCGAGCGCCTCCGAGCTAAGGGAACTGCAGGGATGACACTGCTGGCGTTCTTCATCGTTGCCGGGCCGCTGGCCGGAACCGCGGCCGCCGCGTTCGGTGCGCGGGCCCGGCGGGCCGGCTGGGCGGGCGCGGTCGGCGCGGGCCTGACGCTGGCCGGTGCGACCTGGCTGCTCGTCGCCCAGCTGCACCGGTCGCCGGTGCGCGGCCTCGGCGGATTCCTGTATATCGACTCGCTGAGCTGCTTCTTCCTGCTGACAGTCGCGGCGGTCACCGTGCTGGCGGCCGTAGGCTCGGTCGGCTACCTGTCGGCCGAGGAAGCGGCCGGCCGGCTCACCAGCTTCCAGACCCGGCTGTACTTCATCTTCTTCGGCCTGTTCGCGTCGCTGATGCTCGCCTCGCTGGAGACCGGCAACCTCGGCCTGCTGTTCGTGCTGATCGAGGCCAGCACGCTGGCGAGCGCCGCGCTCGTCGGGCTCGAGGGCAAGGCCAGCTCGCTGGAGGCCGCCTGGAAGTACGTCATTATCAGTTCGCTCGGGGTGACGATTGCGCTCGCGGGAACGCTCTTCCTGTTCTACTCGGCCAGCGCCCTGCACCTGCCCGCGGATCTGCGGCTCACGTGGCCGGCCCTGTTCGCGCACGCGCATGCACTCGCGCCCGACAGCCTCCGGCTGGCGTTCCTGCTCGCGGTAGTCGGCTACGGCACCAAGGTCGGCCTCGCGCCCATGCACACCTGGCTGCCCGATGCCCACGCCGAGGCGCCCAGCCCGGCCAGCGCGATGCTGTCCGCGGCGCTGCTCAACACCGGCATGTACGCCATCATCCGGTTCCTTGCCATCGCCAAGGCCGGCCTCGGTCCCGGGTTCCCGCGGGCGGTGCTGCTTGTCTTCGGGTTCGGATCGATCGTGATCGGCGTGCTGTTCATGGTCCGGCGCGGCAACTTCAAACGGTTGTTCGCCTACTCCTCGGTGGAGCACATGGGCATCATCGCGGTGGCGCTCGGCTTCGGCGGCGTGCTCGGGCTGTACGGTGCGCTGCTGCACACGCTCAACCACGCGATCGCCAAGGCGGTGCTCTTCCTGTCCAGCGGGGACATCGCGCTGCGCTACCGCACGCGCGAGGCAGCCAGCGTCCGCGGACTGCTCGCCGCCGTGCCGCTGACCGGCGGCGTGCTGCTGCTCGGCTCGTTCGCGGTGCTCGGGTCTCCACCGTTCGGCCTGTTCCTTTCCGAGCTCACGATCGTGAGAGCGGGATTCGCCGGAGCGAACCCGGCGCTGCCGCTCCTGCTCCTGCTGCTGCTCGCGGTCGCGTTCATCGCGTTCGCCCGCACCACGACCGGCATGGTCACCGGCGAGCCGCCAGCGGCCGCAGCGGTCCCGGACATGGCGGGCTCCGGCCGGGGCCGGCCGGGTCCGTACCCAGACCGGGCAGCCGGGCTGACGGCGGTTGCCCCTGCCTGCCTCGGCCTGGCTGCCCTGCTCGTGCTTGGCCTGTGGATACCGGCCGGGCTGGGCACGGTGATTACCCACTCGATCGCGGTGCTGTGATGACCGCTGTCAGGCCAGACCGGGCGCCTGCGCTGCCGCCAGCCCACACGGGTGCTCATGCCAGCGGGCCGGTGACCGTCACACGGGTGCCAGCAGCCGATCTGGAAGCCGTGACCGGCGAGCTGGCGCAGTTCCCCGGCGGCCGGCTCGCGGACCTGTTCGCGGCGGGCTCGCCGGGGGTGACGCTGCGGATGGTGTGGGCGCTGGACCACGATCGGCGTTACCTGATCACCGAGACCGAGGTGACCGGCCCGCGGTACCCGGCACTGTCCGACATCGCGCCCGCGGCGTTCGCCGAGGAGTGCGAGATCTACGAGCAGTTCGGCATCCGGCCGGCCGGCGACAAGCCGCTGAACCGGATCGCGATTCCGCCGCTGGACGATCTCGATCTTCCGCGGCTCGGCCGCGCGCCGACCGCCGCGCCGCAGGACGTACACGCGCCGCACACGGTCGGCGGCCACGCGTTCGAGTTCCCGTTCGGGCCGGTCCGCCAGGTTGGCGTCGAGTCGCTGTACTACGGGCTGGTCACCAGCGGCGAGGAACTCGTCGACCTGTATCTGTTCACCTGGCACAAGTACCGCGGTGTCGAGTGGCGGCTGCAGGGCCAGACGCCGCAGCAGGCGCTGTTCCACGTCGAGCGGACCGAGGGACTCGGCGCGGTCGGGAACAGCTGCGCGTTCGCCGCGGCCGCCGAGTCCGCGCTCGGGCTCACGCCCGGCCCGGCCGCGCTCGCGGTCCGGGCAATCGCGCTCGAGCTGGAGCGGCTGTACAACCACGCGGCGGCCATCGCCGCCATGTGCCAGGCCTGCGGGCTGGCCGTCGGCCGCGCGGCGGCGGAGATCGCGCTGGAGCGGCTGCTCCGGCTGAACGCTGCCGTATTCGGCCACCGGTACCTGTTCGGCGTCGTCGCCGTGGGCGGGGTGCGTCGCGCACCAGACACTCCCGCGCTCCGGGCCGGATTGCCGGCTGCATACGGCGAGCTGCGCCGCGCCTGTGACGCGCTGCTGGACACGAACTCCTTCCTCGACCGGCTGGAGGCCACCGGCATCGTGAGCGAGGACGACTCGCGCCGCCTGGGCCTGGTCGGCCCCCTCGCCCGGGCCAGCGGAGTCGGCGCGGACGTGCGCGCCGATCACCCCGGCGAAATCTACGCCGAGCTGGCCCCTGCCGTCGCGACCCAGTCCGCCGGCGACGCGCTCGCCCGGATGCACGTGATGCTGGCCGAGGCCGCCGAGTCGGTGCGTCTGATCGAGATGCTCCTGGACGCCGATCACAATTCGAGTCCGCAGGCCGGATCCGCGCCGGACCCAGCGGCCGCGGGCGCCGGCCGGTCGGGCCTGGGCTGGGCCGAATCGTCGCGAGGGGAGTCCCTGGCCTGGGTCGAACTGGACCCGGCCGGCCGGATCGGCCGGGCCCGGCTGCGCCCCGCCGCGGTACGGAACTGGCGCGGCTTCGACGATGCCTGCCGTTCCCAGAACGTATTCACCGACATTCCGATCATCGAGGCCAGCTTCTGGCTGACCGTC
>JASHOV010000068.1 GCA_030038495.1 Streptosporangiaceae bacterium | reverse complement strand
GCGACGTAGGCCAGCTGCTCGTGCGTGAGCCCGTACTCCTTCATGTAGCGGAGCACAGGGATCGTGAACGCGGTGGTCGGCCCGGCGGTCCCGTACGGCGCCTCGAACTGGCCGGGGATCGAGGAGGCGCCCCGCGGCCACCCGCCCGTGCCCACCTGGGACCGGCCGGACTCACCGTGCGTGATCAGGATCGTGCGCGCGTACCCGGCCCTGATCGCCGCGGCCGCGTGCCGGACGTGCAGCAGGAACGAGGTGCCGCCGACCGCGGTGCCGTCCATCCAGGACGGGGTGATGCCGAGGGCATGCGCCACCTGCATCGGGCCGGGCATGTTGACGGTGGCGATTCCGTCGATGTCGCGCATGCGGAGGCCCGCGTCGGCCACGGCGTTCACCGCGGCCTCTATGTGCAGCTGGAGCGTGGAGTGGTCAGGTAGCTTGCCGATGGCATCCGTCTCGGCGGCGCCCGCGATGATGGCGCCTCGTTCCCTGCTCATCTGGTCTCGACCTTCGCCGGCGTGAACAGGGGGATAGAGATGTCGCCGCGCTGCTCGAATGTCACCTGCAGATCCATGTCCAGCACCAGGTCCTCCGGTGTGTTGGGGATGCCGGTGATGTTGGTCATCATCCGCGGGCCCTCGGCGAGTTCGACGACCGCGATCGCGTACGGGCCGTCGTCCTCGAAGCCGCGGGCCGGCCGGTGATTGATCACGTAGGAGTACAGCGTGGCCCGGCCGCTGGCCCGGAACCACTCGACGTCGGTGGAGCCGCAGGCCGGGCAGATCGGCCGCGGGTAGAAGTACGGCCTGCCGCAGTCGCGGCAGCGCTGCAGCAGCAGCTCACCGCGGGCGCAGCCGTCCCAGAACGGCTGAGTCTCCGGGGTCGGCTCCGGGACGGCCTTGGCAGTTTTTGCTGGCATGGGGAAGCTCAAACCAGCCTGCCGGGGGCGGGGCGGAACGACCGCTCGACCTGCTCGGCCAGCTCGTCGAGCTGCCAGGGCTGCTCGCTCAGCAGCCGGACGACCGGGGCGGCGTTGTTGTAGAGCGAGACCTCGTAGCCGGCCGAATGCACGATCCGGCCGGTTAGCCAGCCGGACCGCTCGCTGGCGAGGTAGGCGACGACCTTGGCGACGTTGTCGGGCGAGCGGCGGTTGTCCTCGTCAGAGGGCCGGTCGGTGCGCCTGCGGTCGGTCGGGATGGAGTCGGTCATCCGGGTCGCGGCGGCCGGCGAGACCGCGTTGACGGTCACGCCGTACTTGGCCAGGGCGTTCGCGCAGGACCAGGTCAGGCCGACAATGCCCATCTTGGCGGCGGCGTAGTTGGGCTGGCCGGGTGCGCCGTGCAGGCCGGACACCGAGGTGAAGTTGATGATCCGGTTCTGCGCGTTCTCGTCGCGCAGCGACCGCCAGTGGGCCGAGGCGAACTTCGACGTGTTGAAGGTGCCCTTGAGGTGCACCCGGATCACGTCATCCCACTCCTGCTCGGTCATGTTGAAGATCATCCGGTCGCGCAGGATGCCGGCCACGTTGACCAGCACGTCGAGCTGGCCGAACTCGCCGATAGCGGATTTGATCAGCTCCTCGGCGGCGGCGTGATCGGAGATGTCGGCGCCGCTGGCGATCGCGTTGCCGCCCGCGCTCGCGATCTCGTCGACTACCTGCTGCGCCGGGCTTACGTCCGCGCCGGAGCCGTCGACGTTACCGCCGAGATCGTTGACGACCACGCTGGCACCCTCGGCGGCCAGCAGCAGGGCAGTGGACCTGCCGATGCCGCGGCCTGCGCCGGTGACTATCGCGACCCGCCCGTCCAGGGTGCCCATGCGGCTCACCCGATCCTTCCTTGTCAGCTCTGCCCGATGATCGTCGTCAGCACTGCCCGATATTAGAACGCTCTTCTGGAATTATCACCGAGAACCGGATCACATGTCCCGCGGCCTTGCCGCGGCTGCCGCCATGCCCGGCTCCTGACCGCGGTTCCCGCCGGACGGCCGCACACGTACAGGCAGAGCGCAGCGGATGTGGAGGCCAGGTCCGTTAGATGTAGCGTTTGGGGGCTGCCAGCCCCCAAACGCTACATTGGATCTTGAACGCGTCCGGGTACCCCGGTCCGCGGGCGATATAGCCGATTTGCCATCCCTGGGCAGCACCCGGCGACCGAAAGCTGGCTCCGCCGGCCTGTGCCCGACCTACTGGCGGCGAGCGGGGGCCGTCAGGCCGACTGGGGCGCCCGCCGTCTGATCTGCCTCGGTCACGTGGACAGAATGCGCGCTCGACGTGGCGCGATGCTGGGGAAGCCAGGCGGATTTCAGTGAGGCGGTGAGCATCCGATGGCCGAGCCGCAGCCGAAGAGGCCGCCGACAAGCTCGTGGCAGTGGGGGCGGACGGCACAGACCCAGCGCGCGCTGCTCGACGCGGCCCGCGATGTCTTTACCCGGCAGGGTTTCGCCGAGGCAAGCATCGCCGAGATCGTGGAGCGTGCTGGCTCCAGCGTGGGCAGCCTGTACCACCACTTCGGCGGCAAGAGCGAGCTGTTTCTCGCCCTCTGGCAGGAGCACCAGCAGGCCTACGAGGAGGCGGCCAGTTCGGCCGTCACCGCGGCCAGGCAGGGCGGCGTGACCGATCCCGCTGAGCTGTTCGCGGCGGGAGCCCGCGCGTTCCTGGAAGGCAGCTGGCACCGCCGGGACCTGGCGATGCTGTTCTCCACCGGCGACGGCCCGCCCGGCTTCGAGCTGATGAAACGTCATCGCGGGCACGAGTGGATCAGCCAGAACGACGCGCTCCTGCGGCTCACCGATACCTCACTCGACCGCCTGTACGCGGCCATCCTGACCTCGCTGATCGCGGAGGGTGCGCGGGAGGTCGCGACGGCCAGGACCAGGGCCCAGGCGGGCCGGGTCATCGACGCGGTCCTGGAGTACGCGTGCCGGCTGATGGCGGGGGGCCCGTTCCGTAGCTGATGCCGCCGGCATCGGCTAGGCCCGCCGGCCCCCGTGCCGGGCCCGGCCTCGGGCTTGTGCATCTCTAGAATCCAATTCTAAGATTGGTGCAAACCGGCCAGGCCGCCCGCCTGGCCATCTGCGGCTGCCGATCTCTGGAGGCTCGATGGAACTTGACCTTGGCCCGGAGATCGCCCAGTTCCGCACCGAGACCCGCGGCTGGATCGGCGAGCATGCCCCGCCGGGCCTGGCCGACCTGGCCGACTGGAACCGCTCGATCGTCACCGGCGGCTACGGCTACGGTCAGCGCGCCCAGGCGATGGCCAGCCCCGAGTACGAGCAGTGGGAGCGCGAGCTTGCCGACGCCCGGCTGATCTGCCCGGGCTGGCCCGAGGAATTCGGCGGCCAGGGCATGGACGCCGTGCGCATCGCCGTCTTCAACGAGGAACTGCAGCGGGCCGGCGTGCCGCGGGTCATCCGCGGTATGGGCGAGAGCCTGGTCGGGCCATCGGTCATCGTGCATGGCACATCCGAGCAGCGGGCCCATTTCCTGCCCAGGATCATCTCCGGCGAAGATGTCTACTGCCAGGGTTTCTCCGAGCCCGGCACGGGCTCTGACCTGGCCGGGCTGCAGACCAGGGGAGTCGTCGACGGCGACGAGATCGTCATTTCCGGGCAGAAACTGTGGACCTCAGGCGCCGCGCGGGCGAACAAGATGTTCGTCCTGTGCCGAACCGATCCCGACGCGGAAAAGCATGCGGGCATTTCCTACGTGCTCATCGACTTCACCGATCCCGCGGTCAGCTACCAGCCGGTGCGGCAGATGTCGGGCGCGGCCGAGTTCGCTCAGGACTTCCTCGATGGTGTGCGCGCGCCGCTGTTCAACGTCATCGGCGGCCTGAACAACGGCTGGAGGGTGGCGATGACCACGCTCGGCTACGAGCGCGGCGGCAGCGCGACCGTCCTGCACCTGGCCTACGAGCGCGAGTTCTGGGAGCTGGCCGAGTCCGCCCGCAAGCGCGGCGTCAGCGCCGACCCGGTGCTCCGGCAGAAACTGGCCTGGGCCTACACCCAGGTGCAGCTCATGCGATTCGGCGGGCTGCGCACGCTGGCCGGGCTGGCCGAGGGCCGCCAGCCGGGCCCGGAGGCCTCGGTCAACAAGCTGTTCTGGAGCGAGTACCACAAGAAGCTGGGCGAGATCGCCATGGAGATCGAGGGCACCGACGGCCTGATCCGGCCCACGGGCGACGGGTACCCGACCTCGCCCTGGCAGAACGTCTTCCTGTCCAGCCGGGCGGGCACCATCTACTCCGGCACGAGCGAGATCCAGCGCAACATCATCGCCGAGCGCGCCCTCGGGCTGCCCAAGGAGCCGCGGGTGCGCTCGTGAGCGCGGCGAGCGACAGTGTGCCGCGGGGGGCGACCGCAGGAACCCCCGCAGGTCTTGTCACCCCGCAGCGCCTCGCCGAGTTCTTCGCGCCGCGCAGCCTCGCGCTCGTGGGCGCGTCCGACACTTCGGGCTGGGCGCGCTTCATCCTGGCCGCGAGCAGCGCGGTCGGATACTCGGGCCCGCTCCTGCCCGTGCACCCGCGGCACGACACCGTCTTCGGGCTGCCCGCGGTACCGAGCCTGCGCGACCTTGCCGAGCCCCCCGACCTGGCGTTCGTCCTTGCCCCGACCGCGGCCGTGACCGAGGTGCTCGAGGATGCGGCCGCTGCGGGGATCCGGAACGTGGTGGTCCTGGCCTCGGGTTACCGTGAGGCCGGCCGCGCCGGGCGGGAACTGGAAGCCGACCTGGTAGCCCGCGCCGCCAGTCACGGCATCGTCCTGCTCGGGCCGAACTGCCTCGGCTTCCTCAACACTGGCGCCAAGGTGGCGCCGTTCGCGCTGACGGTGCCGCTCCCGCTCACCCCCGGCCCGGTCGGCATCGCTCTCCAGAGCGGGGCCTTGTCCAGTGCGTTGCTGGCGTTCGCACGTTCCCAGGCGATCGGGGTCAGCACCGTCGCCTCGCTCGGCAACGAGGCGATGATCTCCACCAGCGACGTGCTCGATTACCTGATCGCCGACGAGCAGACGAAAGTCATCTGCCTGTTCCTGGAGGAGATCGGCGACCCGGCCTCGTTCAGCGCCGCGGCGCAGCGGGCCGACCAGGCGGGCAAGCCGATCGTGGCGCTGAAGGTCGGCGTCAGCCAGGCCGGCCAGCAGGCCGCTCTCGCGCATACCGGTGCCGTGGCCGGCGACGACGCGGTCGCGGACGCGGCGCTGCGGCAGCTGAACATCATCCGGGTCGCCAGCATCGAGGAACTGCTGACCACCGCCTCGCTGCTGGGCTATCAGCAGGTGCCGCGCGGCCGCCGGATGGGCGTGCTCACCGCTTCGGGCGGTGCCTGCGACATCATCGCCGACCGCGCCAGCGCGGAGGGCATCGAGATCCCGTCGTTCGCGGACTCGACCACCGAGGCGATTGCGGCGCATTTGCCGTCGTTCGCCGCGGCCCGCAATCCGCTCGACGTTACCGGCTATGTGCTGGCCAATGCCCGGACGTCGCCGCTGACCGCCATCGACCACGCGCTGGACGCCGCGCTCGCCGACCCCGGCCTGGACTTCGTCATCTTCACCGGGTTCACCGTCCCCGAGGCCAGGCCGGCGGACGAGCGCCTGGCCGAGCTCCTCGAGTCACGGATCGGCTGGCTGGCGGAGCGCGTACGCACCGCGCCGATCCCGGCGATCCCGCTGAGCCTCACGTGCGTGGACATCGGCCCCTACGCCAGGGACCAGCTGCTCGGGCACGACGTGCACCTGATTAGCGGGATGGACCTCGGGGTGGAGGCGATAGGCAACGCCCTGCGCTGGCAGGAACGGCGCGGCACCGTCCGCCAGCTTCCCGGCAGGCGGCCGCCGCTCCGCGCGCCGGCGGCGTGGTCGGAGGCGCGGGCGCGATCGCTGCTCGACGGCGCGGGGATCCCTGTGGTGCCCGGCCAGCTCGCGCATTCGGCCGATGAGGCCGTCGCCGCCGCACATGCCGTGGGCCGTCCGGTCGCAGTGAAGATCAGCTCGGCGGCGATTACTCACAAGTCCGATGTCGGCGGAGTTGTGATCGGCCTGCACGGCGACGACGAGATCCGGGCCGCCTACGCGCGAGTCGCCGCGGCTGCTGTCTCCACCACGGGGGCCATCGCGGGGGATCCCGCGGGCGAGGTGCTGGTCACGGCTATGCGGAACGGGGGCGTCGAGGTCCTGGCCGGCGTGACCGTCGACCCGAATTTCGGCCCGGTTCTGGCGGTCGGGCTCGGCGGCGTGCTGGTCGAGGTACTGAGCGATGTGAGCCTGCGGGTGCTGCCCGTGGGCGCGGACGAGGTCGCGCGGATGCTCGGCGAGCTGCGCGGGCTGCCGCTGCTGACCGGGGCCCGCGGGGCCGCGCCGGCGGACCTGGACGCGCTGGCGAAGGTCATCGCGGGCATCGCGGACGTCGCGGTGGCACTACCGGGCCTGCAGGCACTGGAAGTCAACCCGCTGTGGGTAAGCGGCGATCAGATCGAGGCGCTCGACGTGCTGGTCGTGACGGATGAGATTGCAGATGAAGAAGGGGAGCCGGACAGATGATTCTCGGTAACACCGCTGAGCAGGAAGAGCTGCGGTCGTCTGTCCGCAGGTTCCTCGCGGACCGCGTGCCGATCACCGCCGTGCGCGAGCTGATGGATGCCGCCGACGGCGGCGATCCCGCCGTGTGGAAGCTGGCGGGAGAGCAACTCGGCCTGCAGGGCATCGCGATCCCCGAGGAGTACGGCGGATCCGGGTTCTCCCTCGCCGAGCAGGCGATCGTGCTGGAGGAGCTCGGTGCGGCGCTGTACGGGGGTCCGTACCTGGCCAGCGCGGTGCTGGCCGCGAACGCGCTGCTGGCCAGCTCGGACGAGGCGGCCAAGCAGGAGTACCTGCCGGGCATCGCCTCCGGCGACCTGATCGCGACGCTGGCCTTTACCGAGGAAGACGGGTCGTGGGAGCCGGACGCGACCCGGCTTTCCGCCACCCCTGTGGTCGGCACCGCTGCCGCGGCTTCTGAGGTTGGCGACGGCTGGCGGCTCGACGGGCACAAGAGCTTCGTCCTGGACGGGCACACGGCCGGGCTGATCCTGGTGGTCGGCCGGACCGCCGCCGGGCTCAGCCTGTTCGCGGTCACCCCGGACGCGGCCGGCCTGGTTCGCACCGCGCTGCCGACCCTCGACCAGACGCGCAAGCTGGCCCGGCTGGACTTCGACGCCGTGCCCGCGACCCTGGTCGGCACCGACGGCACGGCGGAGGCGTTGCTGACGCGGACGCTGGAGATCGCGGCCATCGCGCAGGCGGCCGAACAGCTCGGCGGGGCCCA
>JASHOV010000664.1 GCA_030038495.1 Streptosporangiaceae bacterium | reverse complement strand
GTACGATGCCGCATGAACTCGCGGAACACGAAGATCGGCGCCTGCACGTAGAAGGTCATGGACGAGTGCTCGAACGGTGTACCGTGCCGGTCGCGCATCAGGAAATTGATGAGCCCGGCCGATCGCTCCGGGTCGGCATCGACATCGGCCAGGGACTGCTCCCCCTTGGTGGAGACGCGCGCTGCCCAGATCACGTCGGCGTCCGACGCTGCGTGCTTGATGAGTTCCACGGTCATGTCGCTGCGGAAGGTGATGCCCTGCACGGCAGCCATTGTGCCCGTAGTCGAAACCACCAGCGTGTCCATCGATGCGTCCTTCCTGTTGCGCGGCCGGCCCCGGGTCCTCATCATGCCGGACGGCACCGTCAGTTAAGAGAACGCTTATCCGGTGTCGCGTGCCCTTTCCGCGGAGGATTACAGTCATAAGAGACAGCGCATCCGGCGGGAGAGGCGGCAGACATGACCGCTGAGCAGGACGAGGCCCTGGAAGTCCTGCGCGCCGTCTGGCGCAGCCAGGGTCAGGCCGCCGGCGATCTCGATGACGGGGCCGGCGCCGCAAGGTCATGCAAGCGGATGTCCGACGTGGGCTTCGAGGGCTTCGGGGCGGGCGAGGCTGACCCGAAGGAGGCCTGGCGGGCGACCCTGGCCAGGGAGGGCAAGCTCAGGCCGGCGGGCGGTAGCGTGCGGGACCTGGTGATGGGCCCGGCAGATTCCAGCTCGCGCTGACCCCGGCCCGGCCGATGCCGAGGAGAATAACCGCGTGGAGTATCCGCAGACCGTCGCCGAGCTCGCGGAGAAACTGCGCCAGGGCGGCTATCTGGCCGACAGGGGACTGGCGACGTCGCTGCTCGTGGGGCTGTCCCTGCACCGGCCGGTGCTGCTGGAGGGCGAGGTCGGGGTCGGCAAGACCGAGCTGGCCAAGGCGCTGGCCGCGGTCTTCGGCCGGACGCTGATCCGGCTGCAGTGCTACGAGGGCATCGACACCAATCAGGCGCTCTACGAGTGGGACTATGCCCGGCAAATGCTGCAGATCCGGGCTCTGTCCGAACGTGACGCGGCCAGCGACCAGGCTGTGGATAAGCTGTTCGGCCCGAAGTTCCTGCTCGAGCGGCCCCTGCTGGCCGCGATCCGGGCCGGTGACCAGGCAGTGCTGCTGATCGACGAGATCGACCGGGCGGACGACGAGTTCGAGGCGTTCCTGCTCGAGGTGCTGTCCGACTTCCAGATCAGCATTCCCGAGATCGGCACTATCGCCGCTACCACGCCGCCCGCCGTGATCCTCACCTCCAACCGGACCAGGGAGCTGCACGACGCGCTGCGGCGGCGATGCCTGTACCACTGGATCGGCTACCCCAGCGCCGAGCGGGAACTGGAGATCGTCCTCACCCGCGAGCCCGCCGCCGCGCTCGCCCTTTCGCGCAAGGTCGTGGCCGCCGTGCACCGGCTCAGGGAGCTCGACCTGGTCAAGCCGCCGGGCGTGGCCGAGACGATCGACTGGGTGCGCTCGCTGGAGTTCCTGGGCGAAAGCGATCTGTCCGCGGGGGCGGCCACCGACACTGTCGGCGCGGTCATCAAGGACAGGGACGACCTCGAGCTCGTGCGCGAGCAACTGGAGGAGATCATCTCTGGTGCCCGAGCCGCCGGTGCCTGAGCAGGCAGCCTTCGCCGGAGTCCTGGTCGGCTTCGGGCGGGCGCTGCGCGCGGCCGGCCTGCGGGTCGGCACCGGCGACGTGGTGTCCTACTGCGCCGCGGCCGGCCTTCTCGACCCGGCTGATCTGATCGACCTCTACTGGGCGGGGCGCACGACACTGGTCCGGGCTAAAGATGACATCCCCGCCTATGACGCGGCGTTCCGTGCCTACTTCCTCGACGAGGCGGGACCGGCTCGCGGCGTCCTGACGCTCACGGCGACGGCCACGACCGAGGCGGAGGCCGCCCTGGTGATGGCCGCGACCGAGGCCGACACCGGGCCCGACCGTGAGGAGCAGGCACTGCTCGGCCTGATGGCATCCGACGTCGACGCGCTGAAGCACCGGTCGTTCGCCGCCTGCACCCCGGACGAGCTCGCCGCGCTGCGCCGGATCATGGCCCGGATCCGGCTCACGCCGCCACGACGGCGGACCCGGCGGACCCGCTCGGGTCCGGTCGGCCGGGTACCTGACCTGCGCAAGACGATCAGGGAGTCCATGCGGATGCACGGCGACCCGGCGCGGATGTTCTGGCGGCAGCGCAAGGTCAGGCTCCGGCCGCTGATCCTGATCCTGGACGTCTCCGGATCGATGGCCGACTACTCCCGGCACCTGCTGCAATTCGCCTACACGGCCAGGCACGCGGCCGTGAAGGTCGAGGTGTTCTGCTTTGGCACCCGGCTGACCCGGATCACGAAGGCCCTGGAGCACCGTCGGCCCGACAATGCCATCGCGCAGGCGTCCAGGGCCGTTGTCGACTGGGACGGCGGCACCAGGATCGGCGCCGCACTGGACACCTTCGTCCGGAGCTGGGGACGGGGCGGCATGTGCCGGGGCGGCGTGGTCGTGATCTGCTCCGACGGGCTCGACCGCGGCGACCCGGACCTGCTGGCCAGCGCAATGGAGCGGCTGTCCCGGCTCAGCCACCGGATCGTGTGGCTCAACCCGCATAAGGAGCACAACAGGCTCTTCCGGCCCAGCTCGGTGGGCATGATGATAGCTGCGCCGCACGTCGACCTGCTGCTGTCCGGCCATGACCTCGCGAGCCTCGAGGAACTTGCCGCGCTGCTGCCCGTGGTTGGCTGACCCCGTGGTTGGCTGACCCCGTGGTTGGCCAACACCGTGCTGGGCTAGGCCGGTGGTGGGCTGGCCGGTGGTGAGCTGAAGGAGTCCCAGGTGAGATGGAGCGTGGGGATCGAAGCCCAGAGCGACCGGGTGCTGAGCCGGGAGGAGATCGTCGAACTGGCGGATGCCGTGGCCGCCTGCAACGGCATCGCGACGGGAATAGGAACGGACCGGTACGGCGCACAGCTGATCGTGGACGCCGCCAGCCGCGTTGAGGCCGTGAGCACCGCGACCGAGATCTTCCTGGCCGCGGCCGCGGCGGCCGGCCTGGCGCCGGCCCCGGTGGTGCGAACCGAGGCCGTGAGCGAGGATGAGGACGATTCGCCGTGATCCGTCTGGGCTCCCTGGCCGGGTACCCCTTCGACGGGCCCCGGCTGCTCGGCGGCTGGACTCCGCCCGCGATCGCCGCGGTATACGCGATCGCCTACCGGCCGGAGCCCCGGCACGAGCAGTACGCGGTCATCTACATCGGGCACAGCGACGACCTGACCACAGAGCGGTTCCCGTTCCAGCATCCGCGGGCCGCCTGCTGGATCAGGCGGGCCGGATCAAGGTGGAAGGTATACGTGTGCTCCTACGAGGTGCCGGGCGGGACCAGGCCGCACCGCGAGCAGATCGCCCGCGAGCTCACTGCGGTCTATCGCCCGGGCTGCAACGACCAGCAATACGACCAGACCTGGAAACAGGAGTGGATCGGCGAGTACAGCGCGCCCACGGCGGCGCCAGTGGCCCGGCGCGAGCCGGACAGCCGGCGGCCGGCCACCTGACGTAGGCACCGGATCCCGGTCTGTAAACTAGCGGCTACGTTCTAGCGGATCCAGCCGATAAGGCACCCAAAATCTCGGTTAATACGGGATACCGCATGGTCGGTAGGTGCCATCATGCTCGGGTTTTCCGCTAATGTGGCCGCGGTGCGATTACTCGTGCTCGTCTTGATCATTATCCGGAGTGGCATGTGGCAGAAGAGGCGGCGGTGACAGGGCTTGCCGCCAAGGTAACCAAGTCGTCGAGCCCGCCGGAGGCGTCAAAGACTCTGAGTCGGCGTACGACCAACTTCATGATCTTGACGATGGCGTGCTATTTGGTCGGCGGCTTCTTTGTGACGGGCCTGCTGTGGCTCCACCCGACCGGACGCTGGCAGGTCGGCGACATCCAGGATGTCGACCAGGCGAACTGGTTCCTGCGCTACACGGCACTGGCGTTCGAGCACTTCCGGCTCCCCGCCCTGGTCACGACGGCCATGAATGCGCCGCACACCGTGAACATGATGTGGAACACCTCCCTCCTGCTGCCCGGGATGGTGGTCGCTCCGATCACGCTGCTGTTCGGAACGCAGGCAAGCCTGACCGCGCTGCTGGTTATCGGCCTGGCGGGCTCGGCGGCCAGCATGTACTACGTGCTGCGCCACTGGCGGTGCAGCCTCATCGCGGCGGCACTGGGCGGCGCGTTGTACGGCTTTTCCCCGGCACTGGTGAACTCGGGGATCGGGCATTACTCGCTGGTCCTGGCCATGCTTCCGCCGCTGATCATCGACCGGGCGCTGCGGATCCTGGTCGGCGACGGACGCCCGGTCCGCAATGGCCTGTGGCTTGGCGTCCTGGCCGCCGCTCAGCTGTTTATCAGCGAAGAGTCGCTGGTCGATACCGCGATCGCCGCGGGAATCGTCCTGGTCCTGCTGGTCGCGTGCAGGCCCCGCCTGGTGCGAGAGCGGCTCAAGCCCTCGCTTATCGGCCTGGGCACGGGCGCCGTCACGGCCCTGGTGCTCGGCGCTCGCGGACTATGGGTCCAATTCCACGGGGTAACCGTCAAGGGCGCGTCGGCCACGGTGGTCATCCAGTACAACGGTCACCTGACGAACCTGGGCACGCTGCCATACGCCTTCTTCGATCCAACCGGCGCGACGGTCCTGCTGCGCACTGGTGCCAGCGCGCAGATCACCTCCTCTTACCCGCAGCCCATCCCGGAATATCTCGCCTACCTGGGCGTCCCGCTGATCATCCTGCTGCTTGTGGCCATCATCTACTTCTGGCGGAACCTGACAATCCGCGTGGCCGGGTTGACGTTCCTGCTGCTCGAGTGGCTGAGCCTGGGCGCAAAGCCGATCATCGCGGGTACCAAGACCCTGCCGAGCTTCCTGCTTCCCTGGCAGTTCGTGCAGCATCTGCCGGTGATGGGCGGAATGGTGCCGGACCGGCTGTGCATTCTGGCCGATGCCGGAGCGGCAGTCGTGCTGGCCTTCGCGCTCGACCAGGCACGCACGACCGCGAAGCCGTTCGTGAACTGGCGGGACGGTAGCAAGATCGCGACGGGTGTGGCGATGCTGGCCCTGGTGCCGCTCATCCCCGTCCCGTACACGGTTGCCCCGGTCAGCCCCGTTCCGGTCGGATGGCAGGCCACCTTCACCGCGCTGCATCTCAAGCCGGACGCCAGGGTGCTGCTGGCGCCTTACCCCTGGGCCGGGACCTCCGAGATGATGCGCTGGGCCGGGACCACGGGTGAGCCTCAGGTCATGATCGGGGGCGACTTTATCGCGCCTGACAAGCCCGGTCGGCAGAGCCGCGCGGGGCGGTCGGGCCTGAATGCCATGGGCATATACATCGACAAGCTGTACGCCCGCACGCCGGATGCGGCCAGCTACCGCCCGCCCCCGGCCGTGGTCAAGGCCGAGTTGGCGGAGATGGACCCGGCAGCGGTCGTAGCCGCGACCAGGTCAACGAGCCCGATGGGCCAGTACCTCATCTCCGTGTTCGGCCAGCCGACGACTCAGATCGGCAACGTGCTCGGCTGGCGGCTCTAGATCTGGCCAGCGAGCTGACGGCAGGCATGCGGGCCTGCCTGCCGCTCGCGCTGACACGCCGGATAACCGGCCGCGACACCGCACCCAACCCGGGCGGCATCACGAACTGACGCACCGCAAATGGGGCGAAAAAGCGTCCGGCAGATGCCTAAGTCGTCCGCTTACCCGAGGAACCTCTCGGCCCGGCCGGGATCAGGCGGCCTGCGTCCGGGCTAGGTGCTGCTGACCTGGACGAGGTCGTTCTGCGGGCCGTGCCAGCGTCTGGTGACGCAGCAGTAGACCATGGCGGCCAGCGCGGCCAGCATGACGAACGGAGCCATCCGGACCAGCAGGTCGTACTGGACCTTGAGCAGCTCAGGGCCCAGCCGCCAGCTCTGGTTGGTGCCCACGCCTGGCATGTCGGCGACGGTCAGCGCCGCCAGCCAGGCCAGCGCGATCCAGTCCAGCCGGGACGCCGGGTAGAAGAGCAGCAGGCAGATCGCCATCACGCTGTACCAGGCGAACTGGTGCGGCCAGACCAGCAGCCAGGCGACGCTGAGCGCCAGCGCGGCCCTGACTGCCATCCGGTCCCTGACGCCCGCCTCCGGGAACCGGGCCAGGGCAAGGAGCGCAACGGGCAGCAGCAGGACAATCGCGACCGGCACGGCGTCCTTCAGGCTGATCCCCAGGTGATGGAATATGTAGCCGTAGAAGCCGTAGCCGTAGCCGGTGCTGGCACGCGCGGTGAGCGCCTTGATCGCGCGAGCTCCGGCCACCGCATAGGAGGGCACCAGGATGACCGCTGCGCCCGCGCCCGCCATGAGCAGCTGGGTTGGCTTGCGGAGGAGCGCCCAGGCCACTCCGGCGCCGTACAGGGCGAACACGGCCTTGATGTCGATCGCGGCACCCACGCACGCTCCGGCAGCAAAGGCGCAGACCAGCGGCCGGGATATCAGCCGCCGATCGACGATGAGCAGTCCGGCCAGGCCGAAGGCACAGGCGATGACATCGATGTGTCCGCCCGCGATCAGGCCCCAGAGGATGAACGGGTTAACCGTCCACAGCAGGTGGACCCGCAGCCGATCCGCCGGCCGGGCCCGGTTCAGCCGGTCGGCCGCGTAGGCGACGCCGGCGAAGGCCAGCGTGTTCCACAGCTTCAGCCAGAAGGCATCCCGGACGAGCAGGGCGCCGCCGAGCTTTGCCGCCAGCAGTTGCTCGGCCGTTGCCAGCGGGCCGTACACGCTGGGGTCCTTGATCCAGTCATACGGGACGCTCGTCGTCAGGTGCACAAGCTTCCGGTACTGGAACGGAGTCATGACGTACGGGCTGCGGCCCAGGGCGGCGATGTGCCCGTAGATCGAGTAGTCCAGCGGGTCGGTGGACCCGAACGGTGGCAGCACGGTCATGACGATCGTGGCCAGGCCCGCGGCCACCAGCAGCGTCCGCAGCGGCACCGGCAACCCGCGCCTGGCGGCGACGAGTCCGCCGATTATCCCGGCTGCGGCCAGCGCGCCACCCACCCACAGCGCCACGTAGATCGGCCGGGCGGGCACGTGCACCGCAATTTCCCAGGGAGGGCCGACTGAGGGCATCGTCAGGGTCGGTGGCATCCAGCTACTGCGCAGCAGGCCGGCACCGCACATGATCAGCAGGGAAACCATGATGGCCGCCGCGGCCAGCCATCCCGGCAGCTTGCTTGCCGGCCGGGACCCTTCCGGGCGGAGGGCAGGCGCGGGCGGCGCCGGCCTTGCCGGCGATGAGGGCGATGAAGTTGGCGTCACAGCGCTTCCGAGGCGGGGGCTATCCGTGAGGGTTCGCCAGCGAGGATATGCGAGGCTCTGTGCACGCTTACCTGAGTTACCCCTGAGATTCCAAGATATGCATGCGATGGTTAACTTCCGGCTACCGTCAGTGCACCATATTCCGGATAGGTGACCTGGGAAATGGGCCTGGACCTGCCCGAACGCCGGTTACCTTCAGTGCGCTTACTTCTGCGGAACGTAACCAACTGCGTCATGAAGACGGGAACGGCGGGTCCCGGAGGCCGGCCGCGCCGGCACGGGCACCGCAAGCGGCTCCGGCCGGGGTGTAACGTCGGCCACGATCTCCTCGGCCATGCCGTACAGCAGCGGCAGGGCGCCGGCCACCACGCCCCCGGTCTCGTTGATGTGGCCCACGGCGGGCTCGATGACCTCGGCGTTGCGGACGATCGTCTGGACCAGTTCCGAGCATTCCTCCAGGTTCGCGGCAATCCGGGTCAGGAGCGTCCCGGCCCAGTACAGGTAGACCGCCAGCCCGGCAAC
>JASHOV010000663.1 GCA_030038495.1 Streptosporangiaceae bacterium | reverse complement strand
GTGCCGACGATCTACGGCTTTGACGCCGACCATGTGTACGTGCACGGCTCGGTCGTGAGCCAGACGCTCGCCGCGAAGGCCGGCTACTGCCTGACGATCACCGTGGTGGACGGCCTGGTGCTGGCCCGCTCGGTGTTCGAGCACTCGGTGAACTACCGCTCCGCGATGATCTACGCGGTGCCCAGGATCGTCACCGACCCCGATGAGAAGCTCGCCGGGCTGCATCTGGTCTCCGAGCACCTGGCTCCCGGCCAGTGGGACTACGTGCGCCAGCCCAGCCGCAAGGAGCTCGCGGCGACCCGGCTGCTGGCCATGAGCCTGGCGGAGGCGTCGGTCAAGATCCGCGCTGGCGGTCCTGACGACGGCGACAGCCCGGACGCCGCGCTCGGCCTGTGGGCTGGTGAGCTGCCGCTGGACACCCGATGGCGGGCGCCAGTGCCCGATGCGGCGCTGCCGCCTGATATCGCGCCGCCCGGGCACATCGCCGGGCGGGCCGGGAACGCGGCCCATCCGCCGGATGCATCCGCGCGGTCCGCGGCGCAAGGAAATTAGCGGCCCGGCCGCCACCAGCGGCGACGGGGAGAGGGCTTGGCCTCGGGTGGCGCGGGCTCAGGGGCCGCAAGCGGCGGCGCCCCTCGAGCCGCCGTGCGGGCAGCACGCCACCGGCCGACCATCTCGCCGGGGTCGAGCAGCGGCACGAAGATCGGCGGGCCGACCGGAATGCGGCGGAACTCGGCGATCCGGTGATTCAGCTCGGAGACTGCGTCGCGGACCTCCTGTTCGGACGCCATGTCCGCGACGCTCTCGGCCAGCCGGGCCCGCTCCTTGCGCAGTTTCAGCGGCGGCGGCAGCAGCTCGTCCGCGGATACGCCCTCCCGCCGCAGGTACTCACGGAGCCAGCGCTGCCCGTCGTCATCGGGGTGCTTCGGCAGCGGCTTGCCCGCGCCGGGCAGGTCATCGAACTCGCCCCGCTGGGTCGCCTCATAGATCTGCTTGTCGATCCAGGAGGTGAACGTCATGCCGGGCGGCTTGCGCTCCGTCATGCCTCCACGGTCTCACGCGCGCCCGCCGCACCGGCAGCGGACCCGACTGTCGGCGCCACCCGGGATAATTACCCCATGCTTGATTCCGCTCGATCCCGTCTTGTCGGCCGGACGGCCGAGCTCGGCCAGATGCGCGAGCTGCTGGCCGAGGCCGCGTCCGGCCAGCCCGTGGTGCTCCTGGTCAGCGGTGACGCCGGCGTGGGCAAGACCACCTTGCTCACCGAGCTGTCGGCGGAGGTCGCCGGCCGCGGCTTCACCGTGCTTTCCGGACGGTGCGCCGAGCTGGCCGACACCGTGCCGTATCTGCCGCTGGCGGACGCGCTGCGCGGGGCGGCTTCCGGCGCGGCGGCGGACGGCTCGCTGCAGGAGGCACTGGCGACCCGGCCGGTCCTGGCCCGGCTGCTGCCCGACCGCGAGATCATCCGGCAGCCGGGTGACCTGCCGGGGCTGGCCCAGCAGCAGCTATTCGGCGCGGTGCTGGGGATGCTGACCGAGCTGGCGGAGGCAAGCCCGGTCCTGCTGGTGCTCGAGGACCTGCACTGGGCCGACCGGTCCACCCGCGACCTGGTGACGTTCCTGAGCCGGATGCTGCGCAGCGAGCGGATCGCCCTGGTACTCAGCTACCGGACCGATGACATGCACCGGGCGCATCCGCTGCGGGCGGTGGTGGCCGAGCTGCAGCGGCTGCCGAGCGTGACGTCCATTACCGTCGGGCCGCTGGACCCGGCTTCGATGGCCGAGCACCTGATCGGGCTCACGAACGGCGGGTTCGATGCCGCGGCCATCGACCGGGTGATCAGGCGCGCCGAGGGCAACGCCTACTTCGCCGAGGAACTGCTGGCGACGGCATCGGCCGGGAACGAGCTGCCGTGGGGCCTGGCCGAGCTGCTGCTGGCCCGGACCGTCGACTTGTCCAGCCAGGCCCAGCAGGTGCTGCACGCGGCGGCCGTGGCGGGCCGCAGAGTCGATGACGAGCTCGTCATGCTGGCAGCCGGGCTGACCACGGCGGAGTACGAGAGCGCGGTACGCGAGTCCGTGGCGCGCCAGCTGCTGGTGCCCGACGGCACCAGCGGGCTGGTGTTCCGGCATGCGCTGCTGCGCGAGGCGATCTACAACGACCTGCTGCCCGGCGAGCGCACCCGGCTGCACGGCAGGCTGGCTGAGCTGCTGGCGGACGAGCGCAGGCTCGCCGACGTGGCCGGCTCGGCCGCCGAGTTGGCCCTGCACAGCCTGGCTAGCCATGACATTCCGGGTGCGTTCGCGGCCTCGGTGCAGGCCGGGCAGGAGGCCGAGGGGCTGGCAGCCCCGGCCGAGGCGCACCGGCATTACGATCAGGCCCTCTCGCTCTGGGAGCGCGTCCCCGAGCCGGAGAAGCTCAGCGGGATGAGTCGGGGCAAGCTGGCGTTCAAGTCCGCGCTGAGCGCGGCCGACAGCGGCGAGGTCGGGCAGGCGGTCAAGCAGCTGAGGAGGATCGTCGGCCCGCTGGAGGAATCACAGGAGCCGGACCTGAGACTGCTTTGCCGGGTCAAGGAAAGACTGGCGTACTTCCTGCTGGACATCGACGAGGACGCGGAGGCGCTGGCGAATGCTGGCCAGGCCGTGGACGTGCTGCCCGCAGACCCGCCGACCTGGGAGCGGGCCCGCGCGCTCGCCACGCACGCCCGCACGATGCTCAACTACACCGATCCCGCGCCGGCCCGCGCACGGGCCGAGGAAGCGGCGGCCGCGGCCAGTGCGGCGGGCGCTCCCTGGGTGCAGGCCGATGCCCTGGCGACGCTGAGCAGCGTCAGCGAGCGGACTGGCCAGATCGCCGATGCCCTGGCGACCAGCGCCCGCGCGATCGAGCTGGTAGCGAGCTCGGAGATGGCAGGTGTCGAGCTGCGCGCCCGGACGCTGCATGCGCGGGTCCAGCTCGAGTCGGGTAACCTCGCGGCCGCGAGCGCCACCGCGCACCTGGGCGTGCACCTGGCCGAGCGGACCGGCCTGAGCATGGCGCCTTTCGGCCTGGACCTGCAGTTCCTGCACTACCTGGCGCACTACAGCGACGGGGACTGGGACCACGCACAGCAGATAGCCGACCGGTTCGCGGTCCGGGTGGCAGGCGTCGGCGAGGCGCGGCTGTCGGCTATGGCGCTGTTCATCGACGTCGCGAGGGGCGGGGCCCGGGTGGCCGAGCGGCGCAGATGGCTCGAGCCCTACCTGTGCGAGGACCTCATGGCCGCCTACATTGCCAAGGGCCTGTACGCGGAGGACGCGTACTGGGCCGGCCGGCTTGACGAGGCCGCGGACACGGCGTGGGCAACCATTCGCGCCGCGGAGGAGTCGGCCGAGGGCTACAGCCCGCAGACGATCCGGCCCGCGGCCGTCGCGATCGGCGCGCTGGCCGATCAGGCGCGGCATGCGCGGGCTGCCGGTCACCTCGACGCGGCCGAGGGTTTCGCCGTCGCGGCAATGTCGCTGCTGGAGGCCGCCCGTGCGGGCGCGGTCAGGAAGCCCGCTATCGGAGTCGACGCGCGCGGCTGGCTGGCGCGGGCCGAGGCCGAGTGGCGGCGCGCCGCCGGGGACAACGATCCGGCCCACTGGCAGGCCGTCGTCGACACCTTCGGGCCATCCTTCGTCTACGAGGCGGCCAGGTCACGGTGGCGGCTGGCCGAGGCCCTGGCCGAGACCGGGAATCGGGACGCGGCGCAGCGGGAGTGGCTGCTCGCCGCCGATGCGGCCGACCGGCTCGGCGCCACGCGGCTGCGGGAGGCGCTTGCCGACCTCGGCCGCCGGGCCAGGCTCGGCCGGGGGCCTGCGGCGTCTGCCGCCGGTCCGAGCCCGCTGAGCGCCCTGACCGCCCGCGAGGTGGAGGTACTCACCCTGGTGGCGGCCGGCCGGAGCAACCGGGAGATCGGGTCGGAGCTGTTCATCGCGCCGAAGACGGTGAGCGTGCACGTCTCGAACATCATGGCCAAGCTATGCGCCTCCAGCCGGACCGAGGCCGCCGCGATCGCGCACGACAATGGCCTGCGGTCGCAGCGGAGCTAGCGCTGGTCTTCCGATCTGCCCGCCGGCTACCGGGCCGGCAGGATCCCGAACTCGTCGAGCCATGCGAGCAGTTCGGTCCGCTGTGTGCGTGCGAGCCGTCCTCCGGTGAAACGGGGGTCATCGGTGACCTCGGCGATGCTGCCGGGCGGCGGGCGGAAGGATGATGCCTCGCCGTCGGTGGCGAACTCGGCCTCTGCGAGCACCAGCCCGTGCAAGGGCGGGCCGAAGATGTCGATGCTTACGGGCGGAACGATGGCGCGAGTCTTGGACAGCACCGCGGCCGGCAGCGTGCCGAGCCGGTCGTATTCGGCCTCGGAGAGGTAGATGTTGGTGATCAGGCCCCGGACAGGACCCGGCCGGCCGGAGGGCACCTTCTGGGTGAGCTTGAACTCGCGGGCCCCGCTGGCCTGGTGCTCCACGCGGCGCAGCCGCAGGCGAGTTCCGGTCAGGTACCGGTCGGTGATCTGACGCGGGCCGATCGCGATGGACGTCGGCGGCGGCTCGGCCAGCAAGAACCGCCGTTCCCGCTCGACCCGTGCGTACTTGCCGTCGCGGAGGGGCCGATCTGAGCTCGGCCCGGTCATTCGGCGAGTCCGCCGGCGTAGAAGATGCGGATCGAATCGACCAGCTCGTCGAGCGGCGGCCACCACGGGCCGTGCGGCAGCGACCTCAGCGTATCCAGCACGCGGCTGACCTGAGCGGGCCCGCCCGCGATGTCGGCGGCAACGCGATGCGGCCGGGCGGTCCGCAGCGGACCGAGGTACAGATCCGCCCCGCTACCCTCGACGTGCTCGCCGGCGATCAGCAGGTAGTAATCGGGCAGCTCGAACTGCTTGGCCCGCCACGCGGCCAGCGCTTCCGCGGCTGACGTCTCGAACACGGCCGACAACTCCGGTCCGCCCGCCTCATCCCACAGGTGCCGCCAGGCGGCTGCCACGTCGGCCAGCGGGTCGGCGGTCACGATCACGTACGGCGACCGGAGCCGCGCGGCCGCGCGCATGGCGAGCGACCCTGTCTCCCATGCTGGCCGCGGCTGCGGGTGCTGACCGCCCGGCTCAGCGATCGCTTCCGCAGGGCCGCGCGCGACCGAGACGTTCGGGGATCGCTCAAGCTCGGCCAGCACCCGATCACTTACCTCACCGACCAGGGCAACGACCGTGGACGTTTCACGCCGCATCGGCTGATCCTAAGCTGTGAGCCAGGCCCCGCGGACCGCTGGTCCGCCGTCGGCGACGACAGCCACCCTTAGCTGTAGTGTTCGGGGGCTGACGGCCCCCGAACACTACAGCTAAGGCGAGAACGGACCACCGGGCGCAGGCTTTCCGCATCCGCGAACTTCCGTTCGTCGGCCATGACTATCCGCGGCCCGCGGCTATCAGATCGTCGTTGAGGTCAGATCACAGCGGGATGTTGCCGTGCCGGCCGCGCGTGCACGGTGCCTTGGCGATCGCGTCAACGATGGCCTGCCGGGTCTTGCTCGGCTCGATGATCTCGTCGATGACGCCGATCGAAATGGCCCGCTGCAGACCGCCGGCGATCTCCTCGTGCTCGGCGGCGAGCTTCGCCTCCAGCTCGTGCCGATCCTCGGGGGGCGCGGCGGCCAGCACCCGGCGCTTGATGATGCGGACCGCGGCGACCGAGCCCATGACGGCAACCTCGGCACCGGGCCAGGCGAACACGGCGGTCGCGCCGAGTGCGCGGGAGTTCATCGCGATGTAGGCACCGCCGTAGGCCTTGCGGGTGACGAGCGTCACTCGCGGCACGGTCGCCTCGGCGAAGGCGTGCAGCAGCTTGGCGCCTCGGCGCACGACGCCGTCCCACTCCTGGCCCACGCCCGGCAGGTAGCCGGGAACGTCGACAACCACGACCAGCGGCACGCCGAACGCGTCGCACATGCGCACGAACCTGGCCGCCTTCTCCGCGGAGGTCGCGTCGAGGCAGCCGCCCAGCCGCAGCGGGTTGTTGGCAATGAGGCCAACAGTCCGCCCGGCTATCCGGCCGAGAGTGGTGACGATGTTCGGCGCCCAGCGCGGGTGCAGCTCGACGCCGGGCTCGTCCAGCAGCCCGGCGACGAGCGGGTGCACGTCGTACGCGCGCTTGGGCGACTCCGGCAGCAGCGCGCCGAGGTCGACGTCGGGCAGCTCATCGGCCGGCACGGGGTCGGTGACCTGGTGCCCGAGCAGCTCGACCAGCTGGCGTGCCCGCTCGAACGCCTCGGCGTCGGTGGCGGCCACCAGGTGCACCACGCCGGAGCGGCGCGAGTGCGGCTCGGGCCCGCCGAGGCGCTCCATGTCGACGTCCTCGCCGGTGACGCTGCGGACCACGTCCGGGCCGGTCACGAAGATTCGACCCTGCTCGGACAGGATGACCAGGTCCGTCAGGGCCGGGCCGTACGCGGCACCGCCGGCCGCGGCACCGAGCACGACGGAGATCTGCGGCACCTTGCCGGATGCCCTGGTCATTGCCGCGAACACGATGCCGACCGCGTGCAGGCTCTCGACGCCCTCCAGCAGGCGCGCGCCGCCGGAGTGCCAGAGGCCGACGATCGGGGCACCCGTCTCGATGGCCAGGTCATAGGCGGCCACGATGGCCTTGCAGCCATCGATGCCCATCGCCCCGCCCTGGATCCGCGGGTCGCTGGCGAACGCGACCGTGCGGATACCGGAGATGCTGCCAGCACCGGCCTGAACGCCGCTGTCATCGGCGGGGTGCAGCAGCTCCAGCGTGCCCGGGTCGAACAGCGCCTCGAGCCGGGACTGCGGGTCGCGGCCGGGACCGGCTGTGCGGGCCGGGCCAGCGGCAGCCCCGTTCGGAGCCGTGCCCGCCTTCCCGTGATCTCCGGGCTCGGTTGCGGTCCGGCTGTCGACAATTGTCACGCTGATCTCCTCGGGGGGACCCGGAGCGTCCTGCTCAGGGGGGAAGTTCGGGACGGATGTCAACGGATCATGCTCCGGTAAAGGTGAGCGCCACGTTGGCGCCGCCGAATCCGAACGAGTCGTTGATGACGGCCATCGGCCCGTTGCCGCGCGGCTTCAGCTCCTGCGGCTCTGGCCGGATCGACAGGCCGGCGTCGTCGTCGGGGTCTTCGAGGTTGATGGTCGGCGGGGCGACGCGCTCACGGAGGGCCATGATCGCCGCCACCGACTCGACCGCGCCCGCGCCGCCGAGCAGGTGGCCCATCATCGACTTCGTCGACGAGACCACCACGCCCGGCGCGGCGTCGCCGAGCGCCGCCGCGATCGCCTGCGCCTCGACCACGTCGCCGGCTTGCGTCGACGTGGCGTGCGCGTTCACGTGCACCACCTGGCCAGGCAGGACGCCCGCGTCAGCCAGCGCCCGGCGAAGGACGAGCCTGAGGCCCCTGCCCTCCGGCTCGGGCTGGGCGATGTGGTGCGCGTCGGAGGAGTAGCCCACGCCGGCGGCTACCGCCAGGGCCGTGGCGCCCCGTGCCGCCGCATGCTCCTCCGATTCCAGCACCACCATGCCGGCGCCCTCACCCAGCACGAACCCGTCCCGGCCCTTGTCGAACGGCCGGGATGCGCGCTGCGGCTCATCGTTGCGGGTGGACAGCGCCCGCATCGCGGCGAAGGCGGCGATGTTCAGCTGGATGATGGCGGCCTCCGTGCCGCCTGCCAGCACGACGTCGGCGCGGCCGGAGCGGATCATGTCCATCGCGTACCCGATCGCCTCGGCGCCGGAAGCGCATGCGCTCACCGTGGTGTGCACGCCCGCCCGGGCACCGAGTTCGATCGCGATCCAGCCGGCGGCACCATTGGGCATCAGCATCGGCACCGTGAACGGCGACAGACGCTGCCAGCCCTTGTCCCTCAGCGTGTCGTAGGCCGACAGCGTGGACGCCACGCCGCCGATGCCGCTGGACACCACGACGCCGAGCCGCTCGGGATCGACGTCAGGGGAGCCTGCATGGGCCCACGCCTCTCGGGCAGCGACCAGGGCGAACTGCTCGCACCGGTCCATACGGCGGGACTGCACCCGGTCGATGAGCGTCGCCGGGTCGGCTGCCGCCGGGGCCGCGATCCTGGCCGGCAGCTCTGCCGCCCAGTCGTCGGTGAGCTCGCGCACGCCGCTGCGTCCGGCGAGCAGCCCTTCCCAGGTGCTCGGCACGTCAGCCCCGAGGGGGGTGATTGCGCCAAGGCCGGTGACGACGACGCGCGTCCGGTCTGTTCCCACTGTCTTCTGCTCCTCGGGTTAGGGTTAGCGCGGCGCTGCTCGTTCCGGGACGTCGGCGTCCCGCGGCCGCCGCGCGCTCGGCTCCGCGTCGGGGCGCAGTTCAGGCAGATACCTCAGCGCGCCGGACGTAGTCGATGACGTCCTGCACGGTCTTGAGATCCTTCAGCTGGTCGTCGGGGATCTCGACGCCGAACTTGTCCTGTGCGGCGACTGCGATCTCGACCATCGACAGCGAGTCGATGTCGAGGTCCTCGACGAACGTCTTCTCCGGCGTCACGTCCTCTGCGGGCACGCCGGCGACCTCGTCGATGATCTCGCCGAGACCTGCCAGGATCTCCTGCTCCGTCATGGTCATTGGATTTCTGCTCCTTCTTATTTGCGTCACTGCTGGATTTGCATGCCCCGGACCCCGGGGCGGGGGTCAGGGTACCGTGATCACCTGCGCCGCGTAGCACATGCCCGCCCCGAATCCGATGAGCAGGGCCTTCGACCCAGATGTGAGCTCGCCGCGCTCGATCATCCTCGACAGCGCCAGCGGGATCGATGCCGATGAGGTGTTGCCCGCGTCGACTATGTCGCTGGCGACGATTGCCTGTGGCGCGCCGAGCTTGCGGGCGATGGCCTCGACGATCCGCAGGTTGGCCTGGTGCGGCACGAACGCCGCCAGTTCGGCCGGGTCGACCCCGGCCTTCTCGCAGGCCTTGAGCGCGATCGGTGCCAGCGCGCTGGTGGCCCAGCGGAACACCGCCTGTCCCTCCTGGACGATGAACGAGTTCCGGTCCTTGATGAAGATCTTGTCGGCCAGGTCCCCGTCGCTGCCCCAGTGGACCGGGCCGATCCCGGCCTCCTCGTCCGGATCGGTCACCGGGCCGACAATGGCCGCGCCGGCGCCGTCGGCGAAGATGATGCAGGTCGAGCGATCGGTCCAGTCCACCCACTGAGACAGCTTCTCCGCGCCGATCACGAGCACGTTGCGGGCGGTGCCGGCCCGCACGGCGTCGGCGGCGTTGTTGAGCGCATAGCAGAAGCCGGCGCATGCGGCGTTGAGGTCGTAGGCGCCCGGCGCGAGAATGCCGAGCCGCTTGGCGACCGTGGCCGCGACGTTGGGTATCTGCACCTCGGGCGTGCAGGTGGCGACGATCACCAGGTCGACGTCCTCGGGGGACAGGCCGCTGGCG
>JASHOV010000067.1 GCA_030038495.1 Streptosporangiaceae bacterium | reverse complement strand
TCCCGAGGCGCCAGCTGAGTACGGGGCGAATCGCATTCAGGAGGTGACCTCACGATGCCTTCCGTGCCCGTACGCCCCGCAGCCTTAGAGCTAGCGCAGCGGCTCCGCCAGTTGCGCACGGATGTATGGCCGTCCGCGCGCCTGACGCAGGAGGCGCTCGCCACCGCTTTCGCGGTCGAAGGCAGTGTCGCCGCCGGCACGATTTCGTCATGGGAGAGTTCGGCAGCGCCCAAGCTTCCGCCACGGCACCGCCTGGTTGCCTACGCCCGGTTCTTCGCGACCCCAAGGTCAGTCAAGTCCGGAGTGCGGCTATTTCCTGTAGACGACCTGACCGAGGAAGAGAAGATCGTCTATCGCGCGCTTGAGGAAGAGTTGCTGCGCCTGCGTGACGAAGCGAGCGGGCGATCCCGGGCTGAAGAACTTGTGTACCAGCGTTCTTGGCTTTTCACCGACACCGGACCAGTGATGTTGGTGTGCTCACAGCTTCCGGTCGAGGAAATGAGCCCGCTAGCCGAGCCGGCCAACCCCAATTACACCGAGCTGCTCAAATACGCGGACCTGGATGCCCTCGTCGAGTTGCACGGCCACATCAGGGCGGAGAACCCCGCCATGTATGTGTACTTCCGGGCGTCGACCGCAGTTGAACCTGATCACTTGACCGGGCATCTGATCCTCGTCGGCGGCATCGCCTGGAACGAGATTACGGCGCGGCTTTCGAAGATGGCGCGATTGCCGGTGCGACAGGTCGGGCATCCTTCCCTCACGTCCGGCGACATATTCGTCGCTGGACAGGACGGGGACGAACAAGAGTTCTGGCCCAAGTGGAGGGACAGCGGCCAGACGGAACTTGAAGAAGACGTCGGCCTGCTGGTCAGGGTGCCGAACCCGCTGAATTCCAGCCGGACTCTGACGATATGTAACGGTATTCACAGCCGAGGTGTCTACGGTGCGGTGCGCAGCCTGACCGATGAACGCCTTCGTGACGCCAACGAGCGTTATATAGCCGACGAATTCGGCAGCGAAAGATCATTCATCATCCTGATGTCCGTCAAGGTAATCGAAGGGCAGACAATGACTCCCGACTTCAATAGCCCCGGTGTCGTGCTCCGGCAGTGGAAGTGGCCGCTGGCCGAGGGGAGGTGACAGGCACCGATCCGCTACTAGCCCAGATCGAGCACTCATGATATCCGCGCACAAAGTCCGGCAGCATCACACGCACCAGGGTCTACTCGGCCGGCCGGACCGTAACCGCGGCGCGCATGCCGCCGGGCCGCGGGCCGCAATGGATGCGATCATCGTTCCGGCTGCCCGCGCGGCCGAGAACCTAGACCACGCGTTCAGGCTGGCCGGTGAGATGAACTGCCGACTCGCGGTGATCTGCAGCCACGACGTCACGGCCGGGCAGGTGGAGCAGATGGCCGCGGACCGATCATTCGGCGACCTGATGGCGGTCGATCTCCCGGACGGGTATGACCACGACCCGCTGACCTTCTCGACGACGGGCTGGCTCGAACGCGAACTGCGAGACGCCTGCACCTATGCGAGCAATCTGAGCGTCAAGCGAAACGTCGGCCTGCTGCTGGCGCGCATGCTCGGCTGGCGGACAATCTTCTTCCTGGACGACGACATACGGGACATCCACGGCTCCGACCTGCGGCTACCGCTATCGATGCTCGCTGACTGCTATACAACCGTCGGCCTCCGGATTACCAGCTTTCCCGACAATTCGATCGCCTGTCATGCGCACCGGGACACCGGCGGTGTACAACAAGATGTCTTTGTCAGCGGCTCGTCCCTACTTGTCGACACGCGGCACGCGACCGGCTTCTTCCCGGCCCTCTACAACGAAGACTGGCTGTTCTTCTATTCGGAAGCGTCCGCGGGCAGGCTCGCCACCGCCGAGTGCGGTGCCACGCAAATTGACTACGATCCATACGCGGACCCGGATCGGGCATCCTGGCAGGAGTTCGGCGACCTGCTGGCGGAGGGCCTTTACGGCCTGCTGCACGACCATTCAAGCCTGGGCTACGCCGCGACCCGCTACTGGGCGGACTTCCGGGAAGCTCGCGGCCAGTTCCTGTCTGACATCAAGCTGCGGGCCGGACATGGCGCGGCGCCAGCCAGCCTGATCGCATCGATCGAGGCCGCACAGAAGGTTCTTGCCCAGATCACTCCCGAGATGTGCGTGCGATACATCCGGCTGTGGCAGCGCGACCTAGAACGGTGGCGGCGGGAGGTTCGCGCCCTAGGCCGAGCCGACTCGGCCGTCGAAGCTCTGGACCGGCTAGGCCTGACCTGGCGCCGACCGGAAGCAGACCTACTAGCGGCAGCGAGCCCTTCGCCGATTCCCACCGGCGCCTCTGGCGGACGGCGGCAGCCAATCGTCCTCCGGCTGGCAGAGCCGCAGCCGATGGCAGGGTCGGGGTCTGTGCTCGTGAGCGCGGACGAGCGCACATCTGCGGTTGTGTCCACTCGTCCGATGCAGGCACTGATCCTGGTCGACGAGGACACACCTTCGAGTACCCGACTCAAGTCTGTGCTTCCCCGGTGGCTAGCCGGCCGCAACGCGCGGTCCGCCACCGCTTTCGCGGACCAGCAGCTCGGGGACGTCGCTGACCAGCCGTTAATGACAGCCGAGCTGGCTGGCCGTAGCTGAGCAGGCGACCACCAGTAGTTGTTCACGCTAACAATCGTCGCCCTGCGGCATTCACGGTCGCGACATTGAGTGCCAGAATTCGATCATGCCGCGCAAAGTATGCGAGCCGTCGCAAAGTCCGCGGCTAGTCCCTAGCGGGGAGATGGGCGAGAAGTCGCCTGTGCTTCTCGCACCAGCAGCGCCGACGTCCAGTGCGCCTAGGCACGTGCGTCCTGTGGCCGGCGAGACGAGTAGGTGATGGCGGGGAACAGGCCGCGCCTGGACCCGCCGGTTCGATCGCTGCTGCTCTTCGTGTGCGCGTTGGTCCTAGTCGACACCGTATTCTTCACCGCGCTCACGCCGCTGCTTCCGTACTACCAGCACGCTGTCGGTCTCTCGAAGTCCGAAGCGGGCTTACTGGTCGCCGCCTACCCGCTCGGCACGCTCGTCGGCTCGTTGCCGAGCGGCCTGCTGACTGCGCGCCTCGGCGCCAGGAGCGTAGTACTGCTCGGCCTGGGTTTGATGAGCGTCTCGGCGTTCGTCTTCGGCCGCGCGTCGACGGAGACCGTCCTGTACGGCGCTCGCTTCGTTCAAGGCATAGGCGGGGCCTGTACCTGGTCCGCCGGCCTGGCGTGGCTGACGCCCGCCGTCCCGTTCCGCCGGCGGGGCGAGCTGCTGGGAACCGCCGTAGGCGCAGCGGTGGGTGGCTCGCTGTTCGGCCCGATTGTCGGCGCCATAGCCGACCAGGTCGGTACCGCTACCGCGTTCGCGATGGCAGCAGTCGCGGGCGCCGTGCTGATGACGCTCGCGTTCGTGGTGCCCAGGCCCGAGAAGGTCGCCCAGCAGGGGCTGCGGCAGGCCTGGCCCGCTGTCCGTGACCTCGAGCTGGGCGGCGGCCTGTGGCTGACCGCGCTGGCGGGCATGGCGTTCGGCGTACTGAATGTGCTCGCGCCCCTGCGCCTCAGCCAGCTGTCGGGAACGGCGGTGATCATCAGCGTAACCTTCCTGGCCTCCGCGGCGGTCGAGATCGTGGTGTCACCGCTGGCTGGCCAGCTCGCGGACAAACGCGGCGCGAAGCTCCCGGTGCAGGTTGGGCTTGGCATCGGCATTGTCGTCAGCCTGCTGGCCCCCGTACTGCGGCCGTTGGCCGCGCTCATGACGCTGCTCATTGGCGGGATGCCGGCCCTTGGCGCGCTGTTCACCCCCGCGAACAGTCTGATCAGCAAAGGCGCGGACAAGCACGGGGTGAATCATGGACTGTCGTACGGCCTCGCGAACTTCGCCTGGGCAGGCGGTCAGGCAATCGCAGCCGTTTCCAGTGGTGCCCTGGCCGAAGCCACCTCCGACGCCGTCCCTTACGGGCTGCTGGCATTCGCGTGCCTCGGAACCATCGCCTTGGTGCAGGTGAGCGGCCGGGGTACCGCACCGATGCCCGATACCTGAGTCAGGAAGCAACTCCGCGCCCGGACGCGGCTCCGCCGCGGCCAGGCGACCCCGTGGTCAGGAAGACAACTCCGCGCCTGGACGCGGCTCTGCCGCGGCGAGGCGGCGGAGCGCGCTGCGCACGATCTGCGGGTCGTAAGTGCTCCAGTAGGGCGGCAGCGATGCGCGCAGGAACCCGCTGTACCGGGCCGTCGCGAGCCGCGGGTCAAGTACGGCTATGACCCCGCGGTCCTCGACGGTCCGCAGCAACCGGCCGGTGCCCTGGGCGAGCAGCAGCGCTGCCTGCGCCGCCGCCACCGTCATGAACCCGTTGCCGCCGCGCGCCTCGACCGCGCGCTGCCGCGCCGAGGCCAGCGGGTCGTCTGGCCGCGGGAACGGGATCCGGTCGATCACCACCAGCTGCAGTGCGCGGCCCGGTACATCAACCCCCTGCCACAGCGATAGCGTGCCGAACAGGCAGCTCGCCTCGTCCTCGGCGAACTGGCTGACCAGCAGCCCGGTCGAGTCGTCCCCCTGGCACAGCAGCGGCACGCCGAGTACGTCCCGCAGCGCGTCGGCCGCCTGCCGGGCCGCACGCATCGAGGAGAACAACCCGAGCGTGCGGCCGCCCGCCGCCTCGATCAGCTCGCGCAGCTCGTTCAGGTACGCCTCCGACAGGCCGTCCCGGCCCGGCGGTGGCAGGTGCCGGGCGACGTACAGGATCGCGCTGCGCCGGTGATCGAACGGCGAGCCGACGTCGATGCCGGTCCAGTCCAGCTCGCCGGGCTCGGCGGATCCGCCGAGCTCGCCCGATCCGCCCGACTCGGCAGGCTGAGCCGACTCGGCAGGCTGAGCCGACTCGGCAGGCTGTGCCGAGGCGGCAGGCTGTGCCGAGGCGGCAGGCTGTTCCCGCGGCAGTCCCCACTGGCGCGCAAGCGGCTCGAACGACCCGCCCAGCGTGAGCGTGGCGGACGTCAGCACCACGGTGCGCGGCCTGAACAGCTTGTCCGCCAGCAGGCCCGCGACCTGCAGCGGCGCGACGTGCAACGTGTCCGGCCGGCCCGACTCCTCGCTGAACGGCCGCTCCAGCCACACGACTTCCGTGCGCGCGGCGATTTCCGGGCCGAACGCGGCGATCATCCGCGCCGCGTTCTCGGTCAGCTCGTCCAGAGCCACCGTCGCGGCCCTGGTGACCACGAGCCGGTCGGGATCATCGTCTCCGCCCGCGTGACTGCGCAGATCAGCCGCGCAGCCGGCCGCGGCGTCCCGTACGCTCGCCAGCGCCGTCGCCAGCTGCTCGCCGAGGACGTCCAGGCGTCCGGACGGGGTGTCTGCCAGCGCGAGCCCCAGTCCTTCGGCCGCCGCGCGCAGCCGGTCGGTAAGGTCCTCCGCCGCCATCCGCCCGCACCGGCGGACCGCGATCTCCACGACGGGCGCCGACAGTTCCCGCGCGGCCACGCCTGTCACCCGGTCGACCAGTTCGTGCGCCTCGTCGATGACCACGACGTCGTGCTCGGGCAGCACGATGTAGTCCTCCATCGCGTCGATCGCGAGCAGCGCGTGATTGGTCACGACGATATCGGCCTCGCCGGCCGCCTCCCGTGCCAGCTCCGCGAAGCACTGCGAGCCGAACGGGCACTTCTGCGCGCCGATGCACTCCCGCGCGCTGACCGACACCTGCCGCCAGGCCCGGTCATCGACGCCGGGCACGAGCTCGTCCCGGTCCCCGGTATCGGTGGCGGCGGCCCACTCGTGCAGCCGCTGGACCTGCCGGCCGGTCGCCGACACCGAGCGCGGATCGAACAGCGTGTCCTCGGGATCCTCGGCCGGCCCGCCGTGCACCTTGTGCAGGCACAGGTAGTTACGCCGGCCCTTCAGGATCGCGAACGACGGCTCTCGTCCAAGCGGCTCCGCCAGCGAGGCCGACAGGCGCGGCAGGTCCCGCTCGATCAGCTGGCGCTGCAGGGCAATGGTCGCGGTCGAGACTATGACCGTCCCGCCGGCGCCAAGGGCGTGGCGGACGGCGGGCACCAGGTAGGCCAGCGACTTCCCCGTCCCGGTCCCGGCCTGCACGGCGAGGTGCTGGCCCGATTGCATGGCCTGCTGGACCGCGTCCGCCATGGTGACCTGGCCCGGACGCTGGGCACCGCCGATGCCCGACACTGCCGCCTTGAGCAGGACGTCGACGTCGGGCAGGTCGGAGGGCACGACAGAACGCTATCGCCTGCGGGTCAGCCAGGCGCAACTCAGCGGAGCGGCCTGTGGATACCGGCGGGACTCGAGGGGCGTCCCCCGGACAGCAGCGGTCAGCTGGTGATGTCGGCGGTGGTGAACCGGGCCCATGCGACCCCGCCGAAGATAACGAGGTAGATCGCGAACGACACCAGCCCGTGCGTTATCCCGGACCAGTCGACGGGCGCGCGGAACAGCCCGTCCCAGGACATCCAGAAGTGCGAGGGCAGATACGGGTGGATGGCCGACAGCTGGGGGATCTGGTCGGCGATCTCGCTGGCGACAACGAGGACGAGCAGGCCGGCGATGGCGCCGACCGGGTGCTGCGTGAGCGTCGAGGCCGCCAGCCCGATCGCGCCCAGCGAGGCCAGCGCGGCGGCTGAGTACGCAGCGACGACGAGGACCCGCAGGACCCCCGTTCCCAGCGCGATCGTCGTTCCCGACAGCGTGGTAACGGGCCCGGCCGGGAACAGCGCGAGTCCCATGATCAGCGCGACAACGGTGACCAGCAAGCAGGCGGCCGCGCAGAAGATAACGATGGCCGCGTACTTGACGGCCAGCAGCCGGACCCGGCCGGCCGGGACGACCAGCAGCCCGCGCAGCGTGCCGAGCGAGGACTCGCCCGCGATCGCGTCGCCGGCGACAACCGCGACCGCCAGCGGGAGCATCAGCAGGCCGAGCATGAGCGTGAGCACGACGAGCGCGAGAAATACCCCGTTGCCTGCAAGCTCGTTGAGGAACGCAGGCCCGCCGCCGCCGTTGCTGCTGACCGAGTTGATGGTCAGCCGGAATAGCACGCCGAACGCGATCGGAATGATCACGAGCACGCCGAGGATCGCGCGGTTGCGCGGGCGGCCGAACACCAGCTTCAGCTCCGACCACAGCAGTCGCCAGGTAGCCCTACCCGTCGACATTGAAGCCCTCGCCCGTCAGCAGCACGAACTCGTCCTCCAGGCTCCGTCCCGGCGTCTCCAGGCCCGCCACGGGCACGCCCGCGTGCACGAGCCTTTCGCAGACCTGCTCCGGCAGGAGCGTCCCGAGATCGGCACTGACCTCGCGGCCGGCCTGATGAATCGCCGCCAGGCCGAGATCGGCCAGCACCTTGGCCGCCATCTCCGGCTGAGGCGTCCGCACGAGCACGCGGCTCGCGGCGCTGCGCAGGTCGGCCAGCGGCCCGGAGAACACCAGCCGGCCGGACCGCATCACGCCGACGTGCGTGCAGATCTGCTCGACCTCGGCGAGCAGGTGCGACGACACGAAGACCGTCGCTCCGTCGGCGGCGATCTGGCGGATCAGCGCCCGCACCTCACGCGTTCCCTGCGGGTCGAGGCCGTTCGTCGGCTCGTCGAGAACCACCAGCTCCCGCGGCCGCAGCAGGCTGGCGGCGATCGCGAGCCGCTGCTTCATGCCGAGGGAGTACGCCTTGTACTTCTTGTCGGCGGCGGCCAGCAGGCCGACCCGGTCCAGCGCCTGGTCGATCCTGGCCCGTGCCGTCGCCGGGCTCGCCTTCCTGTCGGCCGCGTCCAGCCGGGCCAGGTTGTCCCGGCCGGACAGGTGCAGGTAGAACGCCGGCCCTTCGACCAGCGCACCCACTCCGGAAAGCGCCTCGGTCAGGCATTCGGGCATCGGCAGACCCAGCACCTGATACGTCCCGGCGGTCGGCTGGATCAGCCCGAGCAGCATACGGATCGTCGTCGTCTTCCCCGACCCGTTCGGGCCGAGGAAGCCGTACACCGACCCGGTCGGCACCTGGAGGTCAAGACCGTCTACGGCTAGCTGACCGCCGCGGAACCGCTTGCTGAGCCCGCGGGTGGCCAGCGCGTACCCGTCCCGTGGCGGCTCGTCCGGGGCTTCGAAGTCCTCGTCCGCGTCCGGCTCCGGGTCCTGGCCGCGGCCGAAACTGACCTCGTCGCCGGGGAAGTGCATGCTCATGCAGGTGCCAGCGGGCCGGCTGCGCGACCAGGGCTCACCGTGAGAGGGCCGCAACGTCGGCGTACAGGACTGACGGCGCCACCGCTCCGACCAGGACCTGGCCCTTGCTGGTAATGAGGACCGTCAGCAGTGCTGACCGGATCAGGCGGCCGCTGCCCCAGCTGCCGCTCACGGGCGTGCTGGCCCGCAGCAGCGCCTGGACAATCGCGAGGTACGGGCCGACCGGCACCGCCGACGGCGAGACCGACACGGTAGAGGCTGACCCTGTAGATGAGGTGCCATAACCGTAAACCGTGGATGTCTGCGACCCGGACGCATGTCCGCCGAGCATCTGCTGCACCGCGGCAGCGACAAGCGGGTCCGCGGGCGTAGCCAGCACCGTGGTCCAGCCCGCGCCCATCACTCGCGGCCGGCCAGCGCCCGGGCTTGCGGGCGTCTGCAACGTCAGCGGGGCGTAGTCGGGCTTCGCGCTGAGAGCTTTGATCACCGCCGCGCGCTGGGCTTTAGTCAGGTTCTTCGGCAGGTGGGCGAGGGCCGCGGCCCGCAGCTGTCGCGCGGTCGCCGAGCGCAACCCGCTCGGCGAGCCCGGATAGATAACGACGACCTTGCCGATGACGGAACCGGGGCCTGGCGGCGGCGGCGGGGGTGAGGAGGGCGCCGTGGAGCCGGAGCCTGACGGACTGTACACTGCCGGGCCGACACCGACCATCGGACCGCCCGGGTTGATGCCGCCGAGGCCGACAGACCCCAGGCCGGCAGGCCCAAGGCCGGCGGCACCGAGGCTGGCCGGACTGAGACCGGCCGGGACCTTGTCAGGGACCGTGACTGTCTTGACCTTCGCGCCCGTCGGCGGGGTGAACGTGAAGTTCGACGCGGCGGGAGCACCGAAGCTCAGCGCGGTATAGCCCACCTGGAACGCCGGGCTGGACGAGCCGCGGGCGAACACCTGCACGCGCAGCGGCAGGTGGCTGCTGGCGTCGATCGCGATGACGATCTGCCCGATCAGCGAGCCCGCCGTCTTCGGCGCGATCACGAGCTGGTATGCCGACCGGCCTGCCACGGTCGCGTTCGGCCCGACCGTGACGCTCGTGGTCGGGCTCAGGTTCGCCAGCAGCTGACGGGCCAGTGCGGCGGGCGAACCGAGAGCGACGCGAGGGCCGGGGGGGCCGCCGGGAGGACCGCTCCGGAACCGGACCTTCTGGCTGCCGTGCGTCACCCGCGCCGGAAGGAGCACGTGCGTCGCGGTCTGCGTCCGGCTGTCCCAGAGCCAGAGCATGGTGCCGTCCAGGCGCAGGTCACTCTCGCCCATCTGCGTAGGCTCGGCGACCCGCAGGTGAGTCGGGTTGAGATACCACAGGTCGATGGTGGTCGTGCCCGCCAGCAGGTTCAGCGAGCTGTCCGGACCGGACTGGCCGCTCATGGCGCCGATCTGGGGCAACGCGGGAATGCCGAGGTTCGCCGTCTCCTGGATCGTCGCCGTCTGCGGGCTCAGCGGCCGTGCGGCCGCCTGCTGCACCTCGGTCAGCAACTGCACGGGCGTGCGGGCCGGAAGGCTCGGCTCGGATGCGTTCGCCATGGTCGTCGCCGCGACGACGATCCCGACGACCGCCACCGCACCGGCCGGAACTGCCCATCGGGCCCTGGAGCTGAGCCTCCGCATCCGTGTCACCCGCCATTCACGCCGCGTCCACCCCGTTTGCTCCACAATAACGGCTCTAATGGCGGCGTGAGTCCTCCGCAGGTCACACAATGATTCACCCGCAGATCCGACAGCGGGTGCTAGAACCCGGTTGTTGTCCCTTCCGTCCCGACCGGGTCGCCGTAGACCTCGTGAATCGAGTCCAGATTGTCGTGGGCGGGGTACTTGTGCGCCGCCGGGCCGTCGGCGAAAGCCTGCAGCACGTTGGCCGTGACCCGCTTGGTGAACCGCTCGGTCGCGCTGCTGATCCCCCAGTTGTAAGTGGGGGCGCCGAACGCCTCCACCCAGCGCATGGTGCCGACGTTGAACACGCCCGCACCGCCCTTGTGCGTGTAGTAGGCCGAGTCGGCGAAGCTGTTCACACCCTTGCAGATGAGCGGGGAATGGGACAGAACCTCAATCGGCCGCTCTATGGGGTAGCCGGGCGTCACCCGGTCGTACTCGACCCCGATCAGGTTGTCGAAGGTCGTACCTTCTCGTACCCCGGTGTGCCGGAACATCCAGGCATCGGGCGTATGCACGACGAAGTTACTGATCGCCGGGTATCCCTCGTATAGCGTGCCGATGAGCGAGGACTCGGGGTCGGGGTTCGGCGGCTCGCGCCAGTCGCTGGTCACCAGGTCGTTGTGCACGCCGTACATCGGATCGAGTTCGTAACTGGTCTTGTAGCAGATGACCTGCCTGTCCGCCCCCAGCGGGCTCGGCGCGAGCCTGGTCCGGCGGAACATCGCGTTCGCGCCCAGGAAGGCCAGGTTCACGCCCTTGTCCCTGGCGGCAGTCACGGTCGCGCGCTCCTCCGGGGACCAGTACTCGTCGTGGCCGGGCGAGATCAGCGCACTCGCGCCGTCCAGGGAGCGCGGGTTACTGGCGATATCCATGCTGGTCAGGTAGGAGAGCGGCAGCCCCAGGCGCTCGGCCAGGTTCACCAGCTTGCGCTCATAGACCATGAAGAGGTACGCGCCGTCGTAATTGCCTGGCCGGTCGAGGCTGACGACATACGACCGGTCGCCGTACCCATCCGGCCCGACGTACAGGTCGTAGTTGCCCCAGGTGTTATAGGCCTGCCAGGTCGGCACCGCCTGCTTCAGCACCACCGTCCCCGCCGTGCTGGCCGACCGGACGGTGACAGGGACATAGCGCTGCGCGCCGTTGTCGGCGTCCAGCCGGAACAGGTACGCGCCCGCGGGCCAGTCATCGGTGGGCACCATGACCGAAACGCCCCAGCTGGTCGACACCATGTTGGTGTTCTGGTCAAAGCCTGGTCCGCCCTGCCGGTGCCCGCGCACCATCGGCGACTGCCAGACCTTGCGGGCCAGGTCGCCGCGGTACCAGCCCATACGGAACGCCGTCGCGCGGAACTCACGGGCCGTCGTGGAGACGTACAGGTGGATCGGCTCGCCCGGCAGCACGCTGGCCTCGCCGGTGTAGCCCTGGACCGCGTCCGGCGCGCCGAGGTTAGTGAGGGCCCAGTGCGGGTCGCCGGGCAGGCTGTTCTCCGCCACTGCCGGGTGGTGCACCGCCGGGGTGCGCGGGGCCGCGCCGCCCGCGGTGGTCTTCCGCGACGCCGAGGCGGCTTCTCCGATCTTGGCGGCCGCGATCACGGCAGCCGGCACTGCGGCGGCTGCGGCGGCACGGCCGAGGAAAGCTCTGCGTGTCCACGCCATGTCACTAGCATGGCCGACGGAATGGTGTAGGTAGGTCAAAGACGCGCAATAGTTCCGTCACTTTAAGTGAGGGAACGGCGGCACTCAGTTCCGCAGCGTCACCAACGGCCGAGTGGCAGCAGCAGGGCAGTCACCGCGACCGTGGCGAACAGCAGCGTCAGGTAGATGATCGAGAGGTGGAAAAGCCGCATGGGGGCGGCGGGCGCGGCCTCGCCTGCGGCAGACCCGGTGTCGGTGCCGGCGCCGGTAACCGCGATCCGGCCGCGCAGGCGATGCGCCTCGGCGAGGAACCAGGCTCCCAGGCCGAGCGCGCAGGCGCCGTATATCCAGCCGGCGTAGGGCGCCAACGCCAACGTCACGGCGACCATCACGTAGGAATACCCGACAATCTTCCTGGCGACCACCGGCGGCGTCGCGACCACAGGGAGCATAGGAACGTTGGCGGCGGCGTAGTCGTCGCGGAATTTCATCGCCAGCGCCCAGAAATGCGGCGGTGTCCAGAAGAAGATCACCGCGAACAGCACGCCCGCCCAGATGCTGACCCTGCCGGTCACGGCCGCCCAGCCCACCAGGACGGGGAAGCAGCCAGCGGCGCCCCCGATCACGATATTGGATGCGGTCCTGCGCTTGAGGCCGAGCGTATAGACGAACACGTAGAACAAGATCGCGCCGTCGGCGAGCACCGCCGCCAGCCAGTTCGCGAGCAGGCCGAGCACCAGCGTCGAGGCCGCGCCGAGTATCAGGCCGGATAGGAGCGCCTCGCCCGGCCGGATCGCTGCGCCGCTGTCGCCGCGGGCAACCAGCGGCCGCCGGGATGTGCGCTTCATCACAGCGTCGATGTCGCGGTCGATGTAGCAGTTCAGCGTGTTCGCGCTGGCAGCGGCCAGTGCCCCGCCGAGCAGAGTGATCACGATCAGGCGCAGCGACGGCAGACCGCGCTCGGCCAGCATCATCGTGGGCAGCGTTGTCACCAGCAGCAGCTCGATGATCCGGGGCTTGGTCAGCAGGAAGAGCGCTCGCACGATCGCCGCGGGCGACCTTCCCTGGCCCGGGCCAGTGTCAGCCAGCCCAGTGTCGGCCAGCCCAGTGTCGGCCAGCGCGTCTGTGACGTGTGTCAATGCCCCGCCTCTGCGACCCTGTACTGCGCGATACGTGCGACCATGGCCTGCGACCCCTACGCCACGTAGTAACCGCGCGCCAGCAGACACGTTACCCGGTCCGCGGCCCAAGGCTCGCCGCAGCCCGGGCCCGACCTGCGGCAAAGCGGACGGGGCGGCTGGTTCTGCGCCGGCGGGCGAACTGCACGCACACCGTCACGGTCCGCCAGGACTGGCCAACTCGCCGGACTGCCCGCGATAAATTCGGGTCTGTGCCCGCCGGAATTGCTCACCACCGCCTGACTCACCACCGCCTGACTCACCACGGGCTGACTCACCACGGGCTGACTCACCACGGGCGCGGATGATCTCGTGCCCGGAATGAACGGCGGGCTGAGCCCGACGAACCCGACCCTCGAGGCCGCCTTCAAGTCGGCGCTGCTCGGCCAGAGCGTCTACGCCCTGCTGATCTTCACCCTGCTGGCCATCGCGTGGGTGGCCTGCCGCGAGCTGCTGCCCCCGCGAGCAAGGGCCCGGCTCGCCGTGATCACTGCAGCCCGGCCGCCCGAGCCGACGGGGCGGCGCCTGCTGCGGATCGGGTTCGGCGTGGTGTGGATCTTCGATGCGATCCTGCAGGCACAGCCGCAGATGCCGGGCGGACTGCCCTCGCAGGTCATCGCGCCCGCCGCGGCCGGCTCGCCCGACTGGGTTCTCCACCTGGTCAATTGGGCAGGCACCGGCTGGTCCTACCACCCCGTGCAGGCAGCGGCGGCCGCAGTCTGGATCCAGCTCGGCGTCGGCGCCTGGCTGATCGCCTCGGCTAGCGGCCGCTCGTCCCGGCTGGCCGGGCTGACCAGCGCGGGCTGGGGTCTGGTCGTCTGGGTGTTCGGCGAGGCGTTCGGCAGCATGCTGGCACCGGGCCAGAGCATCCTGACCGGCGCACCCGGCGGCGCGCTCGTCTACGTGCTCGCCGGCGGCCTGATCGCGCTGCCCCTGCGGTACTGGCAGACCCCGGCCCTGGGCCGGCTGTCGCTGCGGCTGGCCGGCGCGGGACTCGCGGCCGCCGCCCTGCTCCAGGCCTGGCCCGGCCGCGGGTACTGGCAGGGTACGGCGCACGGTCAGCCGGGCTCGCTGACCGCCATGGTCCAGTCGATGGCCGCTACTCCGCAGCCCGGACTTCTGGCCCGGCTGGTGACCGACTTCGGCGCGATCGTTGCCGCGCACGGATTCGCGGTCAACCTGGTCACGGTGATCGTGCTGGCGGCAGCCGCGGCTGCCCTGCTGACCGGCCGTAAGACGGTCGTCCGGCCGACGCTGATCGTCCTTGTCGCGTTCTTCCTCGCGGACTGGGTCCTGGTCGAGGATCTCGGCTTCCTCGGCGGCGTCGGCACCGACCCGAACAACATGGTGCCGCTCTGCCTGCTCCTGGCCGGCGCCTACCTGGCCATGGTCAGGGTCCCCGCGCCCGGTTCCGCGACTCGGGCGGCGGCGCGTACCGAGGCGGGGCTGGCTGCCGTGGAGCAGGCCGCCGCGGAGCAGGCCGCCGCGGAGCAGTCCGCGACCGGAGTGGCCGGGGCAGCAGCGCCCGATCCCGTCGGGCCAGCGCGGCGCGCCAGGCCTGGCCGGCGGCTGCGCATCGCGCTGGGCACGGCCAGCGCCAGCGTGGTGGTGGCGATGTGGGCCGGGGCCGTCATCGCGCTGGGCGCGGCGCCGATGGCGGTGGCCGAGGTGCAGCGGACCGCCAGCCCGCTCATCGCCAGCGCGCTGGATGGGTCGCCGACCGTGCTGAACTTCAGGGCTGCGCCGTTCGACCTGACCGACCAGCACGGCCGCCAGGTGTCGCTGGCAAGCCTGCGCGGCAAGGTCATCCTGATGACATTCCTTGATCCGGTGTGCACCAGTGACTGCCCGCTCATCGCGCAGGAGTTCCGCCAGGCCGACCAGGTACTCGGGGCCAGCTCCAGCCAGGTCGCGCTGGTCGCGATCGTGGCGAACCCGCTGTACCGGTCGCAGGCCTATACCCAGGCATTCGACCGGCAGGAACTGCTGACGGGCCTGCCCAACTGGTACTTCCTGACCGGCTCGGAGCAGCAACTCAGCCAGGCATGGAAGGACTACTACGTGACCGCGCAGCTGAACGGCCCCGGCGCCATGGCGCTGCACCCGGACGTCGCGTACGTCATCGACGCCCGCGGCGTAGCCAGGACCGAGCTGAACATGGATCCCGGACCGGGCTCGGCGAGCTCGCAGTCCTCGTTCGCGGTCGAGCTGGCCCAGGCCGCCGAGCGGTTTATCGGGCAGTCATGATGGTCCGAATTCGGCGGGCGGCGGCCGGCGGCCTCGTTCCCCTCCTGATGCTGGCCGCGGGCTGCGGGTCGGCCGCACCCGCGCAGGCCGGGCGGACCGCCGCCGCGGGCCAGCGCACCCTGCCGCTGGACACCTCAGCCGTGGGCCAGGGGGAGAGCTACTCGGTCCTGGAGATGGGCGGGTCGGCGGCGAGCGAGGAGAACTTCTGGCAGCTGTTCGTCCGGCCCGCGGGCACGTCGCGGTGGCGGCTGGCCACGCCGCTCGGGGTCGCCGACAACGGCGGCCTGGTCGCCGCGGCGACCGGCGCCGGCTCGCTGCTGGCCGGCTTTCGCCCGAGCCAGGACCTGACGTTTTCGCCGCTCGCGGCGACTGCGGACAACGGGACGAGCTGGTCCGCGGACGGGCCGCTCCCGGCCGGGCTGGCTGACGAGCCCGGCGCGCTGACGGCGGACGCGGCCGGCCACCTGCTCGCGCTCACGACCGCGGGCGCGGTGTTGCTGAACAATGGCCTGCCGAGCGACGGGGCCCAGTCCAAGTGGGCCACGCTGACCACCGAGCGCGAGCTCGCCGCCAGCGCGGCCGGCCGTGCCTGCGGGCTGACCGGGCTGACCGCCGTGGCGTTCCGCGCGGACGGCAGCCCGCTGGTGGCCGGATCCTGTAGCCGGGCGGGCGAGGCGGGACTCTTCAGCCACGTCGCGGGCGGCTGGCGCCTGGCCGACCCGCAGCTCGGCGCGGCCGGTCTCGGCGCGTCCGCGGTGCTGGCGGTCGCGACCGGGGGGAGCATAACGACAGCCCTGATCCGCAGCGGCCCGGCGGCGGTCGGCCGGCTCGTCGTGGCCTGGCAGACAGCGGCGGGCCAGTGGTCCACGTCGGCGACCCTGATCATGAAATCGGCCGGGATCCTGTCCGCGTCGGCGTGGCCGGGCGGCGCGATCGGCGTGGTGTTCACCGGCGCGCGCGCGGCCGTCATCACCGGCCAGGGCGGTCAGTGGGAGCCGCTCAGCGGCATGCCGGCGAATACCGCCACGCTGGCCCTCGAGCCCGGCGGACAGGTTGAGGCACTGGCGGCGAGCGGCGGAACGTTCAGCGCGTGGACTTTCGCGTCGGGATCGTGGCAGCTCGCCCAGACGATCCGCGTTCCTATCCCCTACGGCTCGTCCAGCTAGCACACTGGCTGAGTGGCCCGGACCGGCTCAGCAGCCGACTGCGGCGAGGGCCGAGGAGAACGCCGTCTCCCAGCCGGCCTGGCTGCGGGCCGGCCCGGCGGCGGCAGGCTTGGCCCGGTCCAGCGCCGCCAGGGCGCAGCGGGTGACGTTTCCCGCGGCGGCCGAGGTGACCATCGCGTCGCCGAGCTCCAGCTCGTGCTGCAGGTTGTCGCGCCCGTGACCCTGCACGACGTCGAGCAGCAGCAGCGGCCGCCCGATCGTGCGAGCCTCCGCGCAGGTGTCGCCCGAGCTGGTGATCACCAGATCGGCAGCGGACATGAGGTCGGGCACCTGGTCGACGAAGCCGAAGGGCCGCACGCGCGGCTGGCGCTCGGCGACCCCGGCGAGCTCGCGCTCGAGCCGTGCATTACGGCCTGCGACGGCGAGCACATGCACGCCGGCGTCACCCAGCGATCGCGCGGCCTCGGCCACCGGGCCGAGCCCCCAGGCGCCCGACATCAGCAGCACGCACCGCTCGCCGGGCGGGATGCCCAGCCCGGTCCGGGCCTGCGCCTGCGGCGGCGCCCGGTAGAACGCGGGCCGCACCGGCGGGGGCACGACCTGAACCCGCGCGTCCGGGCGGAACCGCAGCACTGCGAGCTCGGCGATCTCCGCGGTGACCAGGTACAGGTCCACGTTCGGGTGCACCCACAGCCGGTGCGGAGTCACGTCCGTGCAGAACACGACGTGCCGCATCGTCGGGTACCGGCTCGCCAGCTCGCTGGCCGCGGCCGCACCGGTAGCAAAGACGGAGATAACCAGGTCGGCCGGGTGACGGTCCAGGTAGTCGCGCAGCGGGCCGACCAGCTGCCGCCTGGCCGCGTTGTCCGCCGCGACCGCGATGCCGCTGCCCGTGCGGAGCGCGGAGTAGTGCACGGCGTCGAATAGGCCGGGAACGGCGAGCATCGCGCGGAAGATCTTCTCGCTGGCCGCTCCGCGGCGCCGGCCCATCAGCCGCATGGTGTCCAGTGTTCTGGTCGCCCAGCCCTGAGACTGGAGAAAACTGGCGCACGCGTCCGCGAGCGCGTCGTGACCCATCCCGATCGAGCCAGACAGCAGCAGCGCAGACCGGCGCCCCGTCATGATCGCGGCTCCGCGATGTCGCCTGTCTGGTCGAGCCAGTCCAGGTACTGGCGCACGCCCGTGGCGAACGAGGTGACCGGCGCCCAGTCCAGCAGTTCCTTGGCGAGCCTGCCGGACACGTCGGCGGCGTCATAGTCGGCGGCGCGCGCCTCGGTGTGCCGCACCGGCACGGGCCGGACCAGGCTGCAGACGGTGTCGGCGATCTCGCGGACCGACACGGGCGTGCCGCCTTCGAGCGCCAGAGTCTGGTCCCTCGCGGCGTCCGACAGCGCCCGGACATGAGCGTCGGCAAGGTCGGCCACGTAGACGTAGTTGCGCTGCTGCTCGCCGGTCCCGGCGATGGTGATCGGCTCGCCGGTCCTCGCGGCGCGTACAAACCGCGCGACCACCAGCGCGTCACGCATCCGCGGCCCGTACGGGATTCCGTACCGCAGGATGGTGAAGCGCTGGCCGAACATCTCCCTGTAGCTGTGCACGAGCATCTCGGCGGACAGCTTGGTGGCCACGTAGACGTGACCGGGGCTGCGCAGGTCGACGGGGGTATCCTCGGTCAGCTCGCCCCTGCCCACCGCCGCCCCGTACACCCAGACGGTGCTGGCGAGCACGAACCGGCCAGCGCCTGCCTGCCGCGAGGCTTCCAGGACCCGTGCGGTCCCCTCGACGTTGAGCCTGACCGCGTTCACCGGGTTCGCGGCGACGTCGTTGACGTCGGCGGCGCCGGCCAGGTGAAAGACCGCGTCCGCGCCGTCCACCGCGGCGGCCAGCGCCGCCGGCTCGAACAAGTCAGCGCGCAGGTACCGGGCCGCGGGATTGATCCACCGGGAGCTGACGTCCAGCACGGAAACCTCGTGGCCGGCCCGCAGCAGGTGATCAACGACATGAGAGCCGATGAACCCGCAGCCCCCCGTAACGGCTACGCGCATGGGTGCACCCCTACCCTCATCCGGGCATCGATTACCATATTCGGCTCAGACTCTGGCGAGGGTGTCATAGACGGCGCACACCGCTGCGCAGACCTGATCGACCTCATCCGCGGTCATATCGGAGTGGACGGGCAGGCAGATATGGCGCGCGCATAGGTCCTCGGCGACCGGCAGCGGCGGCCTGCCGCTGCGAGCTGAGGGTTGGCCGGGCGCGTCCGGCGCGAACTCGGCGAATACGGGCTGCCGGTGCAGCGGCACGTCGTACACCTCGCCGGCCAGCCGCACGTCGTATACCTCGGCCAGCTGCCTGCGGAACCTGGCCCGGTCCGCGCCCTCGGGCAGGATCGCGATGTACTTGTAGTAGTTGCCGCGACAGCCTTCCGGCTCGGTTAGCGGCTGCAGCCCGTCCAGCCCGGCCAGTACCTCGTCGTACCGGGCGGCTACCTCGCGCCGACGGCGGATGAACTCATCAAGCCTGCGCAGATGCACGAGGCCCGTGACCGCGGCCTGCTCGCTCATCCGCCAGGCGTATCCGTGCCGCACGTGGTGATTGGCACTCACATCGCCCTTGCCCTGATCCCGGTAGATTCGCGCATCTCGCTCGATGTCCTGCGACGCAGTCAGTATCATCCCGCCCTCGCCGCACGTGATGACCTTGGTCGGGAAGAAGGAGAAGCCTGCCGCCGTCCCGAACGACCCGGCCGGCTGGCCCGCATAGCTTGAGCCGTGCGCATGCGCGGCATCCTCAACGAGGGCGATACCCCGGTCGGCGCAAATCTGCCGCAGCTCGCCGGCCTGCGGCGTGATCAGTCCGCCGATGTGCACGAGCACGACCGCGGCGGTCTGCGGCGTGAGCGCGGCCGTGACCGTCTGCGGGCTGAGCGCGAAGGTGCGCGCGTCGATGTCGGCGAAGACGGGACGACCGCCGGCCCGCAGAGCAGCCTCAGCGGTCGCGAAGAAGGTATTCGCGGGAACTATGACATCCCGACCGGCCACCCCGATACAGCGCAGAATTATCTCCAGCGCCGCGGTGCCGCTGGAAACTGCGACCGCACGCGGGGCCCCGTGGCCCGGTGCCCCGTGGTTGGGTCCACTGTGGGCGCCGGCGAATGCTGCCTCGAATTGCCGGGTATACGGGCCAAGCGTCAGGGCGCCGGTGCGCAGTATCTCGGCTGTGGTCGCCGCGATCTCCTCGCGATCGGCGACCGGGAAGACGATACGCGCTGCTTGCACGGACAATTGGTGGGTTCCCCTCGATTGCGCATTTTCGGGTGGATTACCGCTCCGGGCCAGCTGCTCGTCCTGGCGTCTGGCCGACCGCCCGGCCGAGACTTATGGACCAGGACATGATGCCAGCTATCGGCCCCACAGGCGGGGACCTTGACACACGTGTCAGGCGTCACGGCCATTATCCGATGGCTGCATACTGGCCAATGTCCTAGTCGCCACAATGACAGTCATGAAAGCACTTTCATGAGAACACACGTAACCATGGCCACGGCGGTTCTCGCCGGGGCGGCCGGGCTCGCCGTCCTGCAGGCCGGGCCTGGGATCACCGGACTCGGCCCCGTGCGCAAGCTGCTGTTCCCGCGGCTGGCTGGCCAGGGAGATCCCGGTCATGTGGCCCTGACCTTTGACGACGGGCCCGATCCTGAGTCCACGCCGGAGTTCACCAGGCTGCTCGCCGAGCATGGAGTCCGGGCCACGTTCTTCCTGCTGGGCAGCATGGTGGAGCGGGCGCCGGGGCTGGCCGCCGAGATCGCGGCGGCAGGCCACGAGATCGGCGTGCACGGCTTCGACCACCGGTACCTGCCGGCCAGGCCGCCCGGCGCGGTCCGGTCCGACCTGCGCCGGGCCACGGACACCATCAGCCGGGCGACAGGAGCCCGTCCCCGGCTGTTCCGGCCGCCCTACGGGGTCCTGAGCGGGCCCGCCCTGCTGGCCGCCAGGGAACTGGAACTCACGCCGGTGCTGTGGGGAGCGTGGGGCCGGGAGTGGACGCCAGCCGCCACGCCGGAGTCGGTTTTCGCGACCCTGGCCGGCGATCTCGATGGCGGCGTGACGGTACTGCTGCACGATTCGGGCTGCACGTCTCCGCCCGGATCCTGGCAGGCTGGTCTTGGCGCACTGCCGTTGCTGCTGGCCGAGTGCGGACGGCGAGGACTGCGCGTCGGCCCGGTGGGCGAGCACGGGCTGCTCGCGCCCGCGGCACCGCCCGGCCGGGCCAGCTGAACTTCCACCGGCCCGCAGCGCACAGGTTAATAAATCGCTCATATCGACCGCTCCCCGCGGGTAACTCGGGCAAGATCCACCACAACGGAGGCTTCAGGGGCGGGCTCAGCAGCCCCCGAAGTCTCCGTCACAAAGAACGTTGGCGGCTGCGGGCGCTCGGCCGACCACCGCGCCGGTCGCCGGCGCCCTGGCAAGCGGGAGCGACCGCGGAAGGCAGCCGGGCCAGCAAGGGTAAGAGCCCGGAACCTCTGTGGTCCCGGGCTCTTACCCTTGCTCACGAAACGGCGGGTCAGGCGCTGGCGTCCTTGCCGCGGGGCCGCACGACCGACCCGACTGCCCCGGTCAGGCCGAAGGTGATTGCCGCGTGCCACAGCGAGGTGAACACGGCTCCCGGAATCCCGCTGCCATGCAGCACGGTGAGGACGAACACCACGATCGCCGTGGCCGCGCCCGGAACAGCGGCGTAGCGCCACGGCTGGCTGCGCGCCCAGCGCAGGGCCCGGCTCCGCCGGGACCTGATGAGGGCGCCCGCTCCGGCCACGGTGAAGAACGCCACCGAGCCCATCGACAGCGCGGAGGCCCAGGCGAGATGAAATGCGAACAGGTGCAGTAGCAGATCCCCGCCGGCGACGACGAGCCCGGTCGCGCCCGCGAGCTTCCACGGTGCGTCGGACAGCACAGCGCCGGAGACTGCCACCTCCTCGCGGTGGCTTAGGTTGGACTGGTAAGTGCTAGGTGGTGCCGACATTGCTGACTCCTGCTGGCGGCCGAACTCCCTCTTTGACGTTCTCAAGATATATCTTCAGGCCGCCGCTGACAAGATATATCGTCTTGCTTAGCTAAAGTCTGCGGTCCGGGATAGGTGATCCTCAGTGCTCCTTCAGCTAACGTCCAGCTCGATGGTGCTTACTTGGAGCGAGCGGAAACCCGCGCGGGCCCGGTCTGCGGCGGACCGCCGGCCATAGGGCGGACATAAGCTGGCATGGACGTGCGCAAAGGATGATGAGATGCAGGACGAGCAGAGCAGCGAAGGCCAGCAGCCTGACGCCTGGACTCAGTGGTCTGCGAGGGCAGATCAGTCCGGTCAGGCGGATGGCCAGCCCGGCCAGGCCGGTGGTGGCGAGTATCCACCCCCGGCTCCCCCGCCACCGCCTCCGCCTCCGCCTCCGCCTCCGGCGAGCTTCGGCCAGCCCGAGCCGCCGAGCGCGCACACCCAGCCGATCGGTTATGGTCAGCCCGGCGCTGGTCAGCCCGGTTACGGCCAGTATGGACACGGCCAGCCCGGCTACGGGCAGGGCAGCTACGAGCAGGGCGGGTATAGCCAGTATGGCTACGGGCAGCCCCCCGGCCAGGGCGGCGGCTACGGGCCGCCCGGGTACGGGTATGGTCAGCCCGGCTACGGGTACGGCCAGCCCGGCTACGGCCAGCACCCCTACGGACCCTATGGCCAGCGGCCGACCCGGCGCCGGCGGGCGGCCAACGCGATCGTCTACATAGCCGTCGCCGCGGTTGCCGCCGCCGCCGGCGCCCTAGTCGTGAACGCCTTCGCCAACCACAACCCTCCGGCCGCGAGCTCGAACCCCACCTCGGGCAACGGGAACCCGTTCGGCAACTTCGGCAACGGCTCGGGCAACTCGGGGAACTCCGGCAACTCGGGGTCAGGCGCCGTCAGCAGCGCGACCGAGCAGAAGGTCAAGAACGCCGTACTGCCCGGCCTGGTCATCATCACCAGCGACCTGCAGTATCAAGGCGACGCGGCGGCTGCCACGGGCATGATCATCAGCCCGTCCGGGCTGGTGCTGACGAACAACCACGTCATCGACGGAACGACCGGCCTGACCGCGACGCTCGTCTCGACCGGCCAGCGCTTCAAGGCCCAGTGGCTCGGCTACGACAAGACGGGTGACGTCGCGGTCATTCAGCTCGAGGGCGCATCCGGCCTGCACACCGTGCCGCTCGGTAACTCCAACACCGTCAAGGTCGGCGACGGCGTCGTGGCCATGGGGAACGCCAACGGCACCGGCGGCATCACCACCGTAACCGGAACGATCACCGGCCTAAACCGCTCGATCACCGCTAGCGATTCAGGAACCGGCACGTCCGAGGACCTCACCGGCATGCTGCAGACCGATGCCGACATCATCCAGGGCGACTCGGGCGGCCCGATGGCGAACGTTAACGGCCAGGTCATCGGCATGGACACCGCGGCGAGCTCGGACTCAACCGGCTTCGGCCAGCCCGAGTCGAACGCCGGCTTCGCGATCCCGATCAACCGCGCCATCTCGATTGCCGACGAGATCATTCAGGGGAAGTCCAGCTCGGTCGTCCGGGTCGGCACCACCGGCTTCCTCGGCGTTATCGTCGTGCCCGGCTCGAACGGACAGCAGAGCACTGTGACCAACCCCAGCCAGCAGGCGCAGCAGGAGGAGGGCAGCCAGGATCAGGGCAGCGGCTTCGGCGGCACCCAGTACCCGCCGACATCCGGCTGCGTCAGCAACGACACGAACTCCGGAGTGCCCGCGCAGATCGCGCCGGTGAGCTCGGGCACGCTGGTACTCGGAGCGCTCTGCGGGACGCCAGCGAGCTCGGCCGGTATGTCGGGCGGCGACGTGATCACCAGTGTGAACGGGCAGGCCGTATCCTCGCCCGCCTCGCTGGTCGGCATCCTCGACCTGCTGCATAAGGGTCAGACGGTCAAGGTCACCTGGGTGACGCCCGCAGACCGGGTCGTGAGCCAGTCCATGACGCTGGCGGCTGCGCCGCCGGGCTGAGCCCCTAAGCTCCTTTCGGGTGCGGGGAGCGTCGGCCGAGGAGCCGGCGTTCCCCGCCCTTATGTCGCCGGACCCCGTCGGGCGCGTACTCCGGCCCGTCAGCCGGCCAGCCAGGCCAGCAGGCGGGACTCGCACTCGGCTATCTGGGCCACTGGCACGTGCTCGTCCCGCCGGTGCGCCAGCGTGGGATCGCCGGGCCCGTAGTTCACCGCGGGTATCCCGAGCGCGTCGAACCTGGCCACGTCGGTCCAGCCGAGCTTGGCCCGCGCCTCGCCCCCCATCGCGGCAACGAACGTGGCCGCGGCGGGTCGGCCGAGCCCGGGCCGCGCGCCGCTGGCCGAGTCGGTGATCTGGACCTCGAAGCCGGAGAACACCTCGCGGACGTGATCGGCCGCCAGCTGCTGCGAGCGATCGGGGGCGAACCTGAAGTTCACGCTGACCACGCACTCGTCGGGGATGACGTTGCCGGCCACGCCGCCGCGGATGCCGATCGCGTTCAGGCCCTCGTGGTAGCCCAGCCCGTCCACGACGGGCTGGCGGGCCTGGTAGGCGCGAAGCACGTCCAGTATGCCGCCCGCGTTGTGGATGGCGTTACTGCCCAACCAGGACCTCGCACTGTGCGCTCGCTCGCCGCCCGCGACGACGTCCGCCCGCAGCGTGCCCTGGCAGCCGCCCTCGACGGTAGCGGCAGTGGGTTCCATCAGCACGGCGAAATCAGCAGCCAGCAGCTCGGGGCGGTTGCGGCTCAGCCGCAGCAGGCCGTTGCGCTCGGCCTCGACTTCCTCGCAGTCGTAGAACACGTAGGTGACATCGCGGACGGCCGAGGTCACCTGGGCGGCCAGCCGCAGCTGGACGGCGACGCCTGACTTCATGTCGCAGCTGCCGCAGCCGTAGAGCAGGTCGCCGTCCAGCCGCGATGGCAGGTTGCCCGCAACTGGCACGGTATCGATGTGGCCGGCGAGCACGACGCGCTCGGACCGGCCGAGCTCGGTCCGTGCGACGATCGCGTTGCCGTCCCTGTGCATACTCAGGTGCGGCAGGCTCGCGATGGCGTCGACGATCGCGTCGGCAAGCTGGTGCTCGTTCCCGCTCACCGACTCGACGTCGACAAGGCGGGCGGTCAGTTCGGCAGCAGAGAGCGAGAGATCCAGGTTCACCCGCCGAGCTTAGCGGCGGGCCGGGTTTAGCCGCGCGAGCTACCGCGCGCGGTACCGGCCCAGGTAGCCCGCGGGCTTAGCCGCGCGAGCTACCGCTCGCGCGGCACCCGCGCCACCGCCCGCACATTGCCGGTCGCCAGATTGCGCGCGGCCGAGGTCAGCGCGCGGATGATGACGGCAACCGCGGGACGGCGCACCGCGGACTGCCTGGCGACCGCGTACAGATCCCGGGCCGGGCTGGTGCCCGGCAGCTCGCGGACGGCTACCCTGGCATCCCCGCCCGCCAGGGTGAGTCTCGGCAGCAGTGCGATCCCGATGCCGCGCGCGACGAGGCTGAGAATCGTCGCCAGGCCCTCGAACTCCGACGGCGGCTCGGAGATCCCGCCGGCCGCGGCCAGCAGGCGATCTACCGCCCGACGCGATGCCTCTCCGGCCGGAGTCGCCAGCCAGTGCTCGTCCCTCAGCTTGTGCAGCGCCACCGGCTCGCGCAGGTCGCTGGCCCAGTGACCGCGCGGCACCACGAGCACCAGCGGGTCGGTGACGAGCGGATAGAACCGGATCGCGGCCGACTGGCTGCTTGCCAGCCTGCCGCTCCAGTCGTCGACGATCGCCACGTCGACCTGGCCCGCTCGGACCAGCCGCACCTCCTCGCCGCCCTGGGTCTGCCTGAGCAGCAGGCTGAGGCCAGGGTGCGCGCGGGCCGTCCGGGTGAGCGCGGGCGCGAACGCGACCGCGGCGCTCGGGAACGCGGTCATCGCGACCCTGCCCGCGGGCTCGGGTGCGGCCAGGTCCGCCTCGGCCGCCTCGATCAGCGCGAGTATCTCGGCGGCCCTGGCCGCGAGCCGGTGACCGGCCTCGGTCAGCTCGGCGGTGCGTGGCGTGCGATCAAGCAGCGCGGCCCCGGCCTCCCGCTCGAGCGCGGCCAGTTGCTGCGATACCGCCGACGGCGTATAGCCGAGCGCGGCCGCGGTGGCCGCGATCGTGCCGCGCTGCTCGAATTCCAGTAGCAGCCGCAGCCGGTGCACGTCGAGCATCTCCCCAGCATAAGTGTTGCTTATTCTCGGCGACAGAGATACGAATGCGATCTGATGCTTTGAGTCACTTATGCTGGTCAGAGAGCCAGCGTGCGCGCAAGCGTCCGCTGGCTTAAGATCGCCATTTTCTCCTGCCCCGCAGCTAGGAGTTGCCTGCCATGCCTTGGGCTGGCTCGAACCCGTCCGCTCCGCCTACAACCCGATCGGCCACCAACCCCGCCGTTACCCCCGCGACGTCGCCACCAGTTCTCTCCGCAGCCTCCACGCCCGCCCCGCCCGCCCCGCTCGCCCCGCCCGCCCCGCTCGCCGACAGCCTCGCCTGCGTCCCGGTATCCGCGACGCTCGCCGTCAACGACGCGCTGGACGCCAGGAAGCGAACCGGGCAGGCCGTCCTACCGCTCGGATTCGGCGAGGCCGGCGTGCCCGTGCACCCGATGCTGGCGACCGAACTTGGCGCCGCGGCCGGCCGCGGGGGGTACGGCCCTGTCGCCGGCTCGGCCGAGCTGCGGGCGGCGGCGGCCGGCTACTGGACCCGGCGTGGGCTGCCCACCAGCCCCGAAGCGGTCGTCGCGGGCCCGGGCAGCAAGGCACTGCTGTACGCTCTGCTGCTCACCATCGGCGCCGACGTGGCGGTGCCGCGGCCGAGCTGGGTGAGTTATGCCGCGCAGGCTCGGCTGACCGGCACCCGGCCGCACTTCGTCGCGGCCGCCGCCGACGGTGGTGGCGTCTGCGACGCCGAGGCGCTCAATGCGGTAGTACGGCGGAGCCACACCACCGGGCGCCCGATCCGCGCCGTCATCGCAACCCTGCCCGACAACCCGACGGGCACGCTGGCCACGCCGGAATCCGTGCGCGCATTGTGCGCGGTAGCGGCCCGGCACGATCTGGTTATCATCTCCGACGAGATCTACCGTGATCTGCTACACGACGAGAGCACCCCGTTCCTCAGCCCGGCGCAGGTGGCGCCCGAGCGCACCGTCGTGACGACCGCACTCAGCAAGAGCCTGGCTCTGGGCGGATGGCGCCTGGGCGTCGCCCGGATGCCCGCCGGTGACCTGGGCGCGGCGCTGCGTGACCGCCTAATGGGCGTCGGCAGCGAGATCTGGTCAGCGCCGGCCGCGCCGGTCCAGCACGCGGCCGCGATCGCCTTCAGCGAGCCCGCGCCCATCCGGGAGCGGATCGAGCGCAGCCGGCAGCTGCACGCGACCGTGGCGCGGGCAGTCGCCAGGGTGTGCGCCGATGCCGGCCTCTGCCTGCCCGCGCCCCGTGCCGCCTTTTACGTGTACCCGGACTTCGGGCCCTGGCGGGGCTGGCTGCGCAGCCGGGGAGTCACCACCGGACCCGCCCTGGCCACCCACCTGATCGGCAGGTACGGTCTCGGCGCGCTGCCGGCCAGCGCCTTCGGCGAAAGCGAAGACGTGCTGCGGCTGCGGCTGGCCACCGCGATGATCTACGGCGACACCGACGCGCAGCGCGAGGAAGCGCTGATCGCCGCCGACCCGCTCCGGCTGCCGCCGATCGCCGCGGCGCTGGACCGGCTCGCCGAGATACTGGCCGACCTCGGCCCGTGACCGACCCCGGACGGGACGCCGCCAGCTAGCGGGGACCCCGTTGGGACCGTCCCGGAGGCGATGCGCACCGACATTTCACCGATCATGCACCCCACAAAGTGGGGTAAAAACCTCGAAACAAGGGACACAATCGATGAAATGTCGGCGCTAGGCCAGGCCCAGGGCGAGGGCGTGCAGGGCCAGGCCGACGCCGGCTCCTACCACGGTGCCGTTGATGCGGATGTACTGCAGATCGTGTCCTAGCAGCAGTTCCAGCTGGCTTGACGTCTGGGCCGCGTCCCACCGCTGGATGGTGCCTGTGACAAGGCCAGCGAGCTCGTCGTGGAACCGATCGGCGAGTGCCCGGGTTCCTGACTCGACGATACGCATAAGGCTCTCCTCGAGCCGGGGATCTGACCCGAGGCGCTTTCCTGCTGCCGCCAGCGCGCCGGCCAGCCCGCGGCGCAGCTCGGACTCCGGGTCGGCCGCCTGGGTCCGCAGCGTGTCCTTGACCTGGCTCCACAGCGACGAGGACCAGTCCCGCAGCTCGGCGCTGGCCAGGACGTCGGCTTTGAAGCGCTCCCCGCGCTCCTTCAGCTCGGGGGACGTCTCGAGGCGGTCAGGCAGGCTGGCGATCCATTCGTCGAACTCGCGCCGGGCCGCATCGCCCGGATCGGCCGCCATTGACACCAGCCGATGACGCAGCCGGTCAAACAGGCGGTCGAACACCCGCCGGTATACCGCATCGGGCACCCAGCGGGGTGACTCGGCCTCGAACAGGTCGCGAAGCTCCGCGTAATGATCGGCCAGGTAGCGATCGGCGCCGGTCACGATGGCGGTGAACACCCCGGCGTGGTGGCCGCCCGCGATAACGACCCGCAGGGCCCGCCCGGCCAGCGGCGCCACCTCGACGGCCTCGGCTGCACGGGTCAGTTCGGCGGTGAGAAGCCGCTGGGCATCCTCGTCCCTGAGGGCCTCGGCCAGCGTCACCACCAGATCCGCGGCGTGGCCGGCGAAGGCGGCCGCGTTGACGTCGTCGGCCAGCCAGGCCGCCAGGCGGGGAACGAGGCGCGCGGAGCGCATCCGCTCGGCAAGTACATCGGCGTTGAGGAAGTTCTCCTGCACGAACTGGCCGAGAGTCCCGGCAAACTGGTCCTTGCGCTCGACGAGCAGCGCGGTGTGCGGTATCGGCAGGCCCAGGGGCCGGCGGAACAAGGCCGTCACCGCGAACCAGTCCGCAACACCTCCGACCATGGCCGCCTGCGCCCCGGCCTGTATGTAGCCAAGCGCGGTCCCGCGGGCGCCGGTCACCGTCACGGCCACGAACACCACCGTCACCGCTGCCAGCAGGGCTGTAGCCCGCCGACGCGCGGCGGCCAGGCGGCGCGCGCGCAATTCCGCGGACTCGTGCCCGGCTGCGGATACTGGCGAAGCCGACATCGTCACGGCAATTCCACCTGGCAGCCCCCGGTCAGGCCGCGGCGCAGGGCAGCAATCCGCAGCCGGGTCAGACGCGAAGTCCTCTCCGCAGATCAACCTCAGTCTCGCAGGATCTGTGTGATCACTCGCATCCGGAGCAGGCCGGGAAAACTAAGAACCGGGCAGCGAACCAGATGGCGGGCTGACGGCGGTAAAGGTCATGTCCCCGTCGCTTGTCACCAGGAGCACCGACCGCTGGCCGCTGGCGGCGTTCGTGCTGACAAGTGCCCAGCCCGCCAGCGATGAGGAGTACTGGAGCGGATCTGCCGACCCAC
>JASHOV010000662.1 GCA_030038495.1 Streptosporangiaceae bacterium | reverse complement strand
GGCCGCGGCCGCGGCCGGGAACGTGGCGGTCCTGCCTGCACCGACGGGACGCTGGGCCGCGGTCCCGCAACCCAGCGCCGGGCCGGCGGTCGCCCGGCCGGTCAGCCTGGATATCCCGGTCATCGGCGTGCGAACCCGGCTCATCCGGCTCGGCCTGACCGCTTCCGGCGCGCTCGCGGTCCCGCCGACGGCCGCCGTGGCCGGGTGGTACACGGGCAGCCCCCGGCCCGGCGCCACCGGCGCGGCCGTCATCGTGGGCCACATCGACTCGGTGAGCGGTCCCGGCATCTTCTTCCGGCTCCGGACGCTGCGACCGGGCGAGCTCATATACGTCCGGCGGGCGGATCACAGCCTGGCCGTGTTCCGGGTCACGGCCGTGCGAACCTATCTCAAGGCGCACTTCCCGACCAGAGCCGTTTACGGCGCCGTCCCGGACGCGCAACTCAGGCTCATCACCTGCGGGGGCACGTTCGACCAGGCCACCGGGCACTATCTCAGCAACGTGATCGTCTTCGCGACGCTGCGGACCAGCAGATGAGCGGAGAACGCGAGCGTTACCTGGCCCGGGCCCGTGCCGCCCGCCCCAGCTCCGGCAGGCGCACGAGGAGGCCTTCCGCCTCGGCCTCGGCCCGGTCCTCGATATCGGCAGAGACCCGCCTGCCCGCCACGTCCAGCAGCACGGAGGCGAGGCCGAGTCGGCGCTGGACCGGCCCCTGGATCCAGCGGAAGCTCTGCACCTTCTCCAGCGGCACCCAGGTCGTCGTCCGGCGCACGCGCCCGCGAGCGGCAACGACATAACTGTCGTCGCTCCCCCAGCGCAGGAAGTGATACTGCAGCGGGGCCTTCAGCCGCACCTGCCGAGGCGGCGGGCGGTCCGGCAGCGGGCGTGAAGTCAGCAGCTCGTCGATCATGGCCATCGCCTCAGCGCGCGAGCCGACCGGGATCAAGGCTCGCAGTCCGCGGCCCTCGGTCCTGTTCTCCCTGCGCTCCTTCGGCCCGGCCACGTCGACCTCGAGCCTGCACCAGCCGAATGCCCGCCAGATCAGCGGCTCCACCAGCCGGACGCCCTGCACCCGGCCGGGTCTGATCGTCTCCGCGGTCGTCTGCACGAGCCCGGACCGCAGCCGGAGACCGTCAGGGGCCACGGTCACGGTGGTCCCGAACTCGCTGTTGAACTGGCGCCAGACCGCCAGGACGATGCCGACCGCGGCGGGCAGGATCGCGGCGACGGCGCCGGTCCTGCCGGTGACGGCCACGATCGCGGAAACCCCGGCGATCACGAAGAGCGCAATCGCGCCGGCCCGGCTCAGCGCGATGGCCGCGGCCAGCCGGTCGGGACGCACCCGGAACAGGGTGCGCGTGGCCTCGGCAGCCCCGGCGACGCCAGGCTGGCCGGCCGTCGGCGGAACCGGCTGCATGTCCGCCGGTCGCAACCCTGAGCCAGGCGCCGACCTCGGCTGGGGCACCGACACTGCCGACGGCAGCGGCGGGGAGGAAGGCTGCGCCGTCGGCCCGGTCGGTGTTGCCAGCCCGGTGGAGATCGCCAGCAGCTCCCGGCGCAGGCGCTCGGCATCGGCGAGCCGCAGGGACGCCAGCCGTCCTCCGCGCGCGGAGTCGCCGCCGGCCACCCGCAGTTGGAGTTCGGCCAGGCCGAGCACGCGGGCAAACCCGGTCTGCACGACGTCGATGGCCTGGATCTGAGTGAGGGGGAACCGGCGCGAGTCGCGGCGGATCAGCCCGGTCTCGATGCGCAGCACGCCGTCGACCACCTGCCATCGGGTCACGAGCCAGGAGATGAACCCGCCGGACAGCGCGAGGGCCACGATAACCAGGTCGATGACGAGCTGGCTGCCGTCCTGGCCCTGGTTGGCCACGGTGATGGCGCCCAGCAGCACGACCAGCGACAGCAGGCGGGTGCCGGCCCGCACGACCGGTGTCAGCGGATGCAGCCGATGCCAGGTGGACTCCGGCACCCCGGCGCGCGGCGGCTCCACGGACGGCGGCGGCTCCGCGGACGGAGTGCTGGTCACGTGCCGATCACAGACCCGCAGCCTGCGCCTGGCCGAGCTCGGCCAGCTGGTCGCGCAGCCTGGCGGCCATGTCCTGCTCCAGGCCCGGAATCCTGGCGTCGCTGGCTGCCGCCGCCGTGTGCATGCGCAGCGTCGCGAGCCCGAGACTGCGCTCGAGCGGGCCCGCCGTTACGTCAATGAACTGCATACGGCCGTACGGGATGACCGACAGCCGCCGGACCAGCACTCCCCGCCGGACCATAAGGTCCTCGTTCCGCTCGGCGAATCCCCAGGACGCCACGCGGCGGGCCAGGAATCGCTCCGCGATCAGGCCGGCGACCACGATCCCGCCGGCAACGCCGCCGCCCGCCGCGCCAGAAGCGCCGAAGCACGCCAGCCCGCCGATCAGGGCAGCGGGGACGGTCACGAGGGCCACCTGGATGCGCCGGACCCGCAGCAGCCGCGGCGACGGCCGCTGCCACCTGAGTTCCGCGTCCGCAATCGGCTGCGGGCCGGGCCCGGCTACCGGCACGGGGCCGGAAGGCGTACGCCGCCGATGCTGCGCTGCGAATGTCCCATGTCCCGTGCCTTCCGTCGCCGCCAGCGCCCGATGCCTGGCTAGCTAACAGGCTATTAGGTATATGCCACCCGGGCGCCTGCTCGCGCTTGGCCGCCGACTCCAGCCGCCTTGAGGCGCCAGCCCGGCACGAAAAGCGAAGCCCGCCTGCGGCCGGGCGTCCGGCAGCAGGCGGGCGGTCGCTGCGAAGGGCTCAGTCGTCCTTGCCGCTGTCGCTCTCCCGTGGGATCTGGAAGAACGACGACTTGAGTACGAAACGCGCGTAGAACAGCATGATGATGCCGGCCACGGCGGTGACGATGAGCGCGTAGTTCCACGCGGCGGGCGCGGTCTGCATGGACCGAACCAGGACCCAGGTGAGGAACCCGGCAGCGCCTATGGGCAGGATAAACAGGACGATCGCGTTCCAGAAGGTCGTGAAGACGCGCCGCCGGTAGTACACGATCGTCGCGATCGCCGTCAGCACGTAGAACGCGATGTACAAGATGCCCGAGTCGTTGATCAGGTCGCTGAAGGCGCCCTGGACCGAGGTGACGAGCAGGTAGACCACCCCGATCGCGATGAGGAGGATGCCGGTGAAGATGCTCGCGACCGCCGGGGTGGAGAAGCGGCGGGACACGTTGGCGAGTGACTCCGGCAGCGTACGGTAGCTGGCCATTCCGTACAGAATCCGGGCGATGACGACGATGCTAGTCCCGGTGGTGCCGATCACCGACAGCGCCAGCGAGAACGCCATGACCTTGGCCCAGCCCCCGCTGCCGCCGGCTATCGCCTGCGCGACGTAGACGAGCACGTCGCTGGAGTTGGCCTGGAGCTTGGCCGGGGACACCGCGCCCTGCAGGCCCACGATCGAGACCGTGTAGATGACGGCAAGGCATGCCACCGCGAGCATCGCGGCCCGGCCGGGGTTCTTGCGCCGGTGCTTGACTTCCTCGTTCACATAGACGGTGGCGTCCCAGCCGGTAAACGCGAAGACGGCGAGGAGGAAGCCCGCCGAGGCGTCACCATGCCCGCTGACGCCGCCGAAGGTAAACCACTTGCTGGTGATCGGGAACGTGCCCGGGTGGTGGGTGAGCACGAACCACAGACCGGCGATCGCGAAGCCGACGAGGATTATGTACTCCATTGCGGCCAGACCGACCTGGGTCCGGGCGGTGAGGCGGATGCCGAGCACGGCGATGACGAGCATCAGGAGCACGACGACCGTCGTGATCGCCGAGTTCGACCACTTGTCGTTGGGCGACGCGCCGAATACCGCGAGCACGGACGGGCCTAGCACGATGACCCCGCTCACGGTCCCGATGACATTGCCCGCGATCATCAGCCAGCCGGTAAGAAAGCCGAGCGACGGGGTGATCGAGCGGCCGACCCACTCGAACGACGCACCGCAGTTGGCGTTCCACAGGTTCAGCTTGCGGTAGGCATTGGCGATGATCAGCATCGGAATGGCGGTGAGGATGATGATCAGGCCGCTGCCGTAAGCGGTCGCGAGGGCCAGTGCGGCCAGCGTGAGTCCGACCGATACCGCCGGGGCGGACGTCGCCATTCCGATGACGGTGTCCTGGGCCACGCCTATCGCGTTGGGCTCGAGCCGACCCTCAGGCCGCGGCCCAACTGCCGTGACGCCCGGTGTGGATTGATGCGCCATCCTTCTTCCTCTCGTAGCCCACGATCGCGAATTCCTGCACGCCGCAATGACGTCGCGTCAGTACACGGAAAGAAAAACGAAACGCGCCGGACTGCGCCGACGCCACGTGGATCTGGCCGACATCACCCGGACGGCGCGATGTGAGCCTCGTGCTGTGCCGGCCGTACGTCCGGCTGCCGGCAGGTAACGCACTCGCGGCCGACTGCCGGTTCACGCCCAGTCGACCACTCAACATCGACACCCCACCCGCGATCAGCTCTGCCGACGCAGACCGCGAGCTTCCTGCAGCGGGTGCCGTGAATGCTGCTGTCTGACGTAATCCTGGGCCATTGTAGCAACCTTTCGGATATAAGCAGTGAAGTTGGCGGAATCCATCGAAGCTGCTGTGCCTGGTGGTGCCTAGGTTGTGAGCTGCTCACCGGTGATCGCAGTCAGGCTCGCCCGGGCGGAGTGGAGCATCGGATGTGCGGCCGGCAAGCCACGCTCGCCCTCGGAAATCACTTCCTGGTACAGCCGGGACGCGTCGGTCAGGCGGCCGGCGGCGTAGTAGACATCGGCGAGGCTCGTCGCTGCCAGGAGCGTGTCAGGGTGAGCCGGGCCGAGGGCACGGCCGCCAGCGGCGTGCGCGTCCTCATACATCTGAATGGCCATTGCCATCCGGCCGGCCCGGTGGTAGGCGGAGCCCAGCGAAATGCGGGTCCTGATCGAGTCCGGGTGCTCGGCACCCCGGCTGCGCTCGCTGTCGGCCAGTGCCTTCTTGTACTGCGAGATCGCGTCCTTGACCCGGCCGTTGGCCAGATAAGCCTCGGCGAGCATGCGCCGTGTATCGATGGTGCCGGGATCAAGCGTGCCCGCCCGGCGCTCGCGATCGCCGAGCGAGCGCCGCAGCATCCGGATCGACTCGTCGAACTGACCGCTCGCGGTGTAGGCCGCCGCCAGTTCGTCCCGAGCTTGCTGGCTCTGCGCGTGATCGGCCCCGAGCACGCGCTCGCAATCGGCGACCGCGGGGCCGAGCACGCCGACGGCCTCGCGCGGCAGTCCCGCGGCGACCAGGGCCCGGCCGAGGCTGACCCGGGCGGGCAAGGCGTCGGGCTGAAGCGCGTAATCGCTGGCCCAGTCGGTTAGGAGGCCCTTGTACCAGACGACGGCCTCGGCGGCCCGGCCGTCCGCGACGTAAGCCGCCAGCAACCGCTCGACGATGGCCATGGAGTCCGGGTGCGACGGCCCGAACAGCCGCCCGGCGATCGCGGAAAGGTCGCTCCAGTAATCCACCGCCGGGCCCGACAGCTGCGCCTCGTCCAGGCTCTGCCCGGTGAGGAACAGCAGCCGGTCACACCGGCCGTCCCACAGCAGGCCCGCGGTGCCGCCGCGCAGGCTCTCCGCGCTCGCGCTCAGCCCCAGCGGCGCGCAGGCGAGCCCAGAAATCTCCGGCCACAGTTCCAGCAGCGCGGCCGTGGCCGCGTGCCCGGACTGGTCGCGCATCTCCTGCGGGGTGGCCGCCCGCACGGCCTGCTGCAGGACAGTCGCCATCCGGACCGGCGCCGGTTCGCGTCGCCGGTCGATCGTCAGCAGGCCGGTCCGCTCGAGGCAGAGCAGCGCCGTGCGGGCTTGTTCCTGAGCCTGTACCGCGGGCAGCGCGCCACCCGCGATGTACCTGCTGCCCGCGGCGCTGGTGAACACCTCGTCCGGCACGCCGTGGCCGTCCATGAGCGCGGCCAGCGCCAGGCAGGCGTGCGTCGCCCCGCCGGGCAGCATCTGGTCGGCCCGATCGAGGGATAGCGTCCAGGTGATCGCGGCCGAGGCCGCCCGCTGCTGTTCCTGGGCCGCGGCACCGAGGTCGCGCATGCGCCGGTGGAAGCTCTCCCTGTAACCCTCGCAGGTCATCCGCGAGCTCGCGATGACGGAAGTGGCCTGGGACAGCGCGAGCGGTTCGCCGCCGATGTCCTCGATGAGGTCCATCGCGCCGCGCCGCTGGTCGGGATCGGCGGACAGCCGCGCGACGAGGTAGCTCATCGCCTCCCGGCGGCTGAACGGCCCGACCTCAAGCACGAGAAGCCGATTGAGGTCCTGCACGACCTGACGGGTCGGCGCGGTCACCAGAAGCTGGCCGGTCCGGCCGGCCGGCCACAGCTCGGCCAGCATGGCACCGTCGGCGAGATCGTCCAGGACGACCAGCCAGCGCGCGTCCGTCGCTGCCAGCCACGCCACGAACGACGCGGCGACCGCGTGGGCTGAGCCGGCGGGTCTCGCTCCGGAGACGGCTTCGGCCGCTTCGACATAGCCGGCGAGCAGCGCGGCCCGGCTGCTGGCATCGATCCAGAGCAGCAGGTCGACGGCGCGCGCCTGCCACAGCGACTCGGCGTAGAACGCGGCCAGCTGAGTCTTACCGCATATCCGGGACCAGCTCGCGTCCGCCCGCCAGGGCACCAGCCCAACGGACCGGCTGCTGGTGAACGCCGCGCTCAGGTCGGGCGCGGTCTCCGGCCTGGCGCTGAACCGGTCCGCAAGCTGCGGCACAGAGCCCGAGCACACGGGCCATGTCGCCGACGCAAGCAGCGCGGCAGCGGGCGCGGGACGGGGGATCTGCGTTTCTGCCACTGAATTACCTGTCATTCAGGTCTGGCTGCGCCACAAACCGCCTCGTAATCCGTTACGGGGGTGGATGCACAACTGTACGTTGAACTAGCCCGTCAACGGCGTGAAATTGGCTTGGTTGGGTGCCGCTGACCGCCGACAGGGGAACGGCGGCCGTCGACACGGCTCACACGATCTCGGCTACCGATCGGGTGAGCAGGATCGCGGCGCAGAAGGACTGGTAGGTATCCAGCCGGCTGGCACCGTGAATGCGCAGCTCGCGGGGTCCGGTCCTGTCGACTCCGCGGATCCAGCTCGCGGCTTCGGCGATGTCAGCGTGACGCACGGTGAGCTCCAGCACACCCGGATCCAGCGGCGGCGGGCTGGCCGCTGCGGCCGCGGCGACCGCTGCCCGCGTTCGGTCCCTGATGAGCTGGCGCGCCAGTACCGGGTGCAGGCTGTCCGCCGCGACCCGGCTGACGTGCCGCTTGACAACTGCCGCATGGATGCCGGGGATCAGCTCGGCCGCCTCGGCGCACGCGCAGTCGTCGCCGGTCACCAGCACCACCGGGACGCCGTAGTGCGCTGCGACCAGCGCGTTTATGCCCGCTTCCCCGGTTACGCGGCCGTCGAGCCTGGCCTCGACCACGGCCCGCGGGTTGTAGGTGTGCGACAGCCCGGCCGGTGCGCCCACGGAACCGTGATAGGACACGAACAGGCAGGCGCCGAAGCTGCCATCCAGCCCTTGCATCATGTACAGCGGCTTGTGGCTGCCGGAAATGTACGACGCCTGGCCGGCGAGCTCGTCCGGCGGCAGGTTGCGCATCTTCGAGTGAGAGTCATTCACGACTATCTGGGTCGCGCCGCCCTCGATCGCGCCCTCGATTGCCGCGTTGACCTCCGCGAGCAGCAGCCGGCGGCCCGCCGCGGCCTGTGGCCCGTCCCCTGCGCACTGCTCCCAGTCGACGACCCCGGCCGTGCCCTCCATGTCGGTCGATACGAAAACCTTCATGTCGTGCCCGGTTAGCTGCCGAACGGCACGTTGCTGCCGCTGATACTGCCGACGATGCCCGCCGGGGTCACCGACAGGCTGTCGAGCGTGAGCCCGAGCGGCAGCGCCGGGATCGTGATCGTCTTGTTCTGGATCGACGACAGCAGCGAGCTCGGCAGGCCGTTGCTGGATACAAGGCTGATGTTCAGCTCGTTGCCGGCCACCCTGGTGATCCGCCAGGTCGCCGAGCCGGTCGTCACGACCAGGTTCAGGCTCGCTTTTACCTCGTCGGGCCCGGCCGCGCTGAGGTCCAGCCCGGCTCCGTTGAGCAGCTGGCCGAGCGGGCCGAATTGGGTGGCCAGCGTATTGCCGAGCGAGGAGAAGTCGATCAGGGCGGTGCCGGAGATATGACCGATCGTACCGCTCTGGAAGGCATAAGAATTGAGCCGGATGCCGGTGGCGACCGCGTTGATGCTGGTGAAGGTGACCGGGCCCTCCTGCAGGTTGGAGATGCCCACGTGCACATCGCTGATGTCCTTGGAGATCACCTGGGTCAGGAACGGAAAGCCCTCGATGGTCACGTCCGGCTTCACCGACAGGTGACCCTGCTGCTGGAACTGGGTGGCGGCCACGTTCTCCGCGACGGCCCTGGCGGCGAAATCGAGCCCGACCAGGAGCGCCACGACGACCACGAGCGCTATGACCCAGCGTCGCAGGCGGCGGCGGATCCGGGCTCGCCCGGTGCCGTCGTACACCGTCACGTGTGGTCCCTCATTGGCCAGATGTTACGCGAATTCGCCACTAGTGCCGCCCATGCCGCGTTGTCCGGGCCTAGGGCAGGTCCGCGATGCGCAGGGCCTGCAGCTGGCCTGAGTTCTCGTCGGATACCAGCAGGGTCCTGCCGCCCGGCTCGACGACCACTGCCCGCGGCAGGAGGCCCGTCGGCACGTAGCCGAGCAGGGCCGGCCGGCCGGCCAGCGCGCTGGCGGTGTCGACCACGGCCAGATTGGCGACGGCGGTCTTGGGCCCGTTCAGGTCCGAGTCCGCCAGCACTATCCGGCGCCCGCCGTCCGCGAATGTCTCCCCCAGCGGCACCTCGCCGACCATGACCCTGGCGATCAGGGACTGCCGCGGGTCCGACAGCAGCCTGGCCGTGCTGAAGGCCAGCAGTTCGTCGCTCTGCCTGTCGGTCACCCAGAGCACGCTGCCGTCGGCGGACAGGAGCGCGCGGGACGGGCCGCAGCCCACGGGAACGGTCGAGACCACGGCGCCGGCCGGGTCGGCCTCCGCCGTGTGCATGCTGACGATGCTGAGGGACCCGCCGATATTCGCCACGTAGATCAGCCCGTTGCGACTGGCCATTCCGACCGGCTGACTGCCCAGCGGTACGTAGCCGATGAAGTCGGCCGACGTGAAGCCACGGGTAAGCGCGGCCCCGAGGTTGAACACCGCCATGTTCCCGCTGTTCTGCAGCGTGACGAACGCGAACTTGCCGTCGGGCGAGATCAGGGGCTGGAAGGCGCCGCCACCGTTCGGGCTGGTCAGTGTGCCAACGACCGGGTTCGGCGCGCCCTGGATCGCCTCGGCCACGCTGATGACCACCGCGCCGCTGCCTGCCGCCGCCAGCAGGAACCTGCCGTTCGGAGTGAGCGACTCGGTCTTGGATGCATGGCTCGCCGCGAACGCGTCGACCGGCACCGGCGCGAGCCCGGCGGAGTTGCGCAGCACTTCGATGGCGTTGCCGAGGCTGACGAACGAGTACCGGCCGTCGGCCGTCTCCGCGATCCCGAACGGGCTACCGCCGGTAGCGACCGTGGCGGCG
>JASHOV010000661.1 GCA_030038495.1 Streptosporangiaceae bacterium | reverse complement strand
ATCCCCGAGCAGGTCGTGCAGGTGGGCGACGAGATCTTCGTCAAGATCATCGACATCGACCTGGACCGGCGCCGGATCAGCCTCTCGCTGAAGCAGGCGAACGAGGGGCAGTCGGGCGAGATTTCCGGCGAGGACTTCGACCCGACTCTCTACGGCATGCCGGCCGCCTACGACGACCAGGGCAACTACCTCTACCCCGAGGGCTTCGACCCCGAGTCCGGCGAGTGGCTCGAGGGCTTCGACAAGCAGCGCGAGGAGTGGGAACGGCAGTACGCCGAGGCACGGGCCCGGTACGAGGCACACCAGCAGCAGGTCGCGGACGCGCGCAGCAAGGCGGAGGCCGCGGGCGAGGAAGGCGACGAGGGCGATACCAGTCACCACACGTCCTCTTCCAGCGGCGACTCCGAGCGGGCCGGAACCCTGGCCTCGGACGAGGCGCTCGCGGCACTGCGGGACAAGCTGTCCGGCGGCCAGAGCTGACGACCCCGGCCGGTCCGATCGTTACGGTGGCGGGCATCCCGTGCGCAGCGCGGGATGCCCGCCACCGTTTTCCGGCACCACTCCGGCGCACGCCCGTCGCCGTCGCCGCCGTCCCGTAGTCTGCTGACGTGCTCAGGGTCGGACTGACCGGCGGAATCGGCGCCGGCAAGAGCGAGGTGTCCAGGCGGCTGGCCGCCTACGGCGCGATCGTCATCGACGCCGACCTGATCGCGCGCGAAGTCGTCGCGCCTGGCACCGACGGCCTGGCCGAGGTTGTCGACGCGTTCGGACCCGGCGTGCTCGGGCCGGACGGTGTGCTGGACCGCGCTGTTCTCGGCGACATCGTCTTCGCCGATCAGCACAAGCTGGCCAGGCTCAACGCGATCGTCCATCCGCGCGTCGGCGCGCGGATGCGGGACCTGGAAGAGTCGGCCGGACCGGACTCGATCGTCGTGCACGACGTGCCGCTGATCGCCGAGAACGGCCTGTCCGATGCCTACGACCTGGTGATCGTGGTCGACGTGCCGCCGCGGCTGCAGCTGGACCGGCTGGTCAGGCTCCGGCGCATGCGCCGGGAGCAGGCACAAGCGCGCATGTCCGCGCAGGCCGCGCGCGAGCAGCGGCTGTCCATAGCCGACATCGTCGTGGACAACTCCGGGTCCCTGGCCGAGCTCGACCGGCAGGTCGGTGACCTGTGGACCGAACTGCGCAGGCGCGAGGCGCTGGCCGCGAGCTAGGTAGGGAAATCCGGTTTCGTCCCGCCCGGCGGTGCTGCGATGCTGGGGGATCCCGTTAGCCGGCCCGACGCCTGGAGGAAGCTCAGTGACCGCGCGCGCTGAAACCGGGGTCGTCCCGGTAGCCGACGTTCCCGTCCAAAGGCTCACCGAGGCCGACCTGCCCGCGATCATCGAGCTAACCGCCGACAGGGACTGGCCGCCGCAGCTGAGCAAGTGGCGGCTGATGTTCGCGGCGGGCGAGGCCTACGGCGTGCCCGACCCGGCAGGCGGCCTCGCGGGGATCGTGGTGCTGACCCGCTATGGCGACGAGCTAGCGGCGATCGGCATGATGGTCGTGGCGGCACGGCACGGTCGGCGGGGTCTCGGCGGCAGGCTGATGCGCTACGCGCTGCGGCAGGCGGGCAATGCGGTCGTCTACCTGACCGCCACCAGCTACGGCCGGCCCTTGTATGAGCGGCTGGGATTCCGCGCGATCGACACGTCGGTTACCTATGCCGGGCGGCTGAGCGCGGTCGCACCGAGCCGGGACGGCGTGGCTTCGCTGCGTCGGGTCGGCGCCGAGGACCTGGCCGCGATATCGGAGGTCGACCGGATCGTATTCGGCGCGGACCGGGCCGGCGTGCTCGCCACGATGGTGACGTTCGCCGACGAATTTCTCATGCTGGGCAGCCCGGCGGACGGATATGGCGCGGCGTGGAGCCTGGAGGGCACGCGCGTCATCGGGCCGCTCGCGGCCCCGGACGCGAGGGCGGCCGCGGCCGTGATCCGGGGTCTAGCGGATGGCTGGCACGGGCCGATCCGCCTCGATCTCCTCGGTCGGCACGCCGACCTGGCCGACTGGGCCCTGGCCAGCGGCCTTGCGGCCCGCGGCGCGACGGCGCTGATGGTCTACGGCCGGGACCTTCCCGGTGACCGTTCCCGGCTCTACTGCCCCGCTACCGTCGCCATCGGTTAGGCGCAGGGCTCTCGGAGCGGGCCGGGAATGTCAGAACGCCCTCCTAGAGTTGGAACGTGGCGCACGGATACAGGGCGGCGGTTACGGGGAGGTGTCATGCGGCCAGTCACTGACCTGCAGCGGCGGGTCGCACCATTCGAGGTCGTGACCGAGATGGTGCCCGCGGGCGACCAGCCGGCCGCCATCGCCCAGATGGAGGGGCGGATCCGCGGCGGCGCCAGGGACACCGTGCTGCTGGGGGCTACCGGCACCGGCAAGACCGCGACCGTGGCCTGGCTGGCGGAGAAGCTGCAGCGGCCTGCCCTGGTGATGCTGCCGAACAAGACGCTGGCGGCCCAGTTCGCGAACGAACTGCGGGAAATGCTGCCGCACAACGCTGTCGAGTATTTCGTCTCTTATTATGACTATTACCAGCCTGAGGCCTACGTTCCGCAGACCGACACCTACATCGAGAAGGACTCGTCCATCAACGACGAGGTCGACCGGCTCAGGCACTCGGCCACGAACTCGCTGCTGACCAGGCGGGACACGATAGTAGTGGCCTCCGTCTCGTGCATTTACGGCCTCGGCACTCCGCAGGAGTACGTGGACCGGATGCTGAAGCTGCGGGTCGGCGAGACGATCGAGCGAGACGGGCTGCTGCGCAAGCTCGTCGGCATGCAGTACGGGCGCAATGACCTGGCCTTCACGCGTGGCACCTTCCGCGTGCGCGGGGACACGATCGAGGTGATCCCGCAGTACGAGGAGCTCGCGGTCCGGATCGAGATGTTCGGCGACGAGGTCGAGCGGCTCATGACACTGCACCCGCTGACGGGTGAGGTGATGAGCGAGGACGACGAGATCTACATCTTCCCGGCAACGCACTATGTGGCGGGACCGGAGCGGATGGAGCGGGCGATCGCCGGCATCGAGCTTGAACTGGAGGAGCGGCTCGCCGAGCTTGAGCGGCTCGGCAAGCTGCTGGAGGCACAGCGGCTGCGGATGCGCACCACCTACGACGTCGAGATGATGCGGCAGGTCGGCAGCTGCTCGGGAATCGAGAACTACTCGCGCCACATAGACGGGCGCGAGCCCGGCAGCCCCCCGAACACGCTGCTCGACTACTTCCCCGAGGACTTCCTGCTCGTGGTCGACGAGTCGCACAACACGGTGCCGCAGATCGGCGCCATGTACGAAGGGGACGTATCGCGCAAACGGGTACTTGTGGAGCATGGCTTCCGGCTGCCGAGCGCGATCGACAACCGGCCGCTGACGTGGGATGAGTTCTGCGACCGCATCGGGCAGACGCTCTACCTGTCGGCGACGCCAGGCCCGTATGAGCTGCAGCGCACCGGCGGCGAGGTAACCGAGCAGGTCATCAGGCCGACCGGCCTGGTCGATCCCCAGGTCATCATCAAGCCCACCAAGGGCCAGATTGACGACCTCGTGGGGGAGATCCGCGATCGCGCGGAGAAGTCCGAGCGGGTGCTGGTGACGACCCTGACCAAGAAGATGGCCGAGGATCTGACCGACTACCTTCTCGAGCTGGGCATCCGGGCGCGATATCTGCACAGCGAGGTGGACACGCTCCGCCGGGTCGAGCTGCTGCGCGAGCTGCGACTCGGCGAGTTTGACGTGCTGGTCGGCATTAACCTGCTCCGCGAGGGCCTCGACCTGCCCGAGGTGTCCCTGGTCTCGATCCTGGACGCGGACAAGGAGGGCTTCCTGCGGTCGGGCACGTCGCTGATCCAGACGATCGGCCGCGCGGCCAGGAACGTGTCCGGCCAGGTGCATATGTACGCGGACAAGGTCACGCCTTCGATGCAGCGCGCCATCGACGAGACCAACCGCCGTCGGGACCGGCAGATCGCCTTCAACACCGAGCACGGCGTCGATCCCCAGCCGCTGCGCAAGCGGATCGCCGACATCCTGGACCAGCTGGCTCGCGAGGACGCGGACACCGAGCAGCTACTGGGCGGGTCAGGCCGTCAGCAGAGTCGTGGCAAGGCGCCGGTGCCGGGCGTTTCGTCACGAGCACGGTCGGCGGCGTCGGCGGCAAAGGGCGGCGAGCAGGGCGGCCCTGCCCGCGCCGACCTCGCGGCCCTGATCAGTGAGCTGACCGAGCAGATGCACGCCGCGGCCGCGGAGCTTCAGTTCGAGGTGGCGGCGCGGATCCGGGACGAGATCCGCGAGCTCAAGCACGAGCTCCGCGGGATGCAGGCCGCCGGTGTCTGACGGCCCGCGCGGGGCTGCGCCCGTGCGCAGGCGTGTCGGCATGCCCGGGGCTGCCGGCCGGGCGGTGCGTGA
>JASHOV010000660.1 GCA_030038495.1 Streptosporangiaceae bacterium | reverse complement strand
TCATCCGCGCCCGTGGCCTGGATCCGCGCGACCTCGATGCGCACCGAGCCCACGATGTTCTCGGGCAAGGACAACGTTAACCCGCGGGCCGGCGGCGACGCGGCCAGGGCGCTGTGGCACGCCGCTGGGATCACCAGCCCGCTCGAGCAGATCGATGTTGCCGAGATCTACGTGCCGTTCTCCTGGTTCGAGCCCATGTGGCTGGAGAACCTGGGCTTCGCGCCCGAGGGCAAGGGGTGGCAGTTCACCGAGTCTGGTGAGACCGAGATCGGCGGCGCCATCCCGGTGAACCCCTCTGGCGGGGTGCTGTGCTCGAACCCGATCGGCGCGTCGGGGCTGCTGCGGTTCGCCGAGTCGGCGATGCAGGTCATGGGCAAGGCCGGCGAGCACCAGGTGGCCGGCGCGAGGACGGCACTCGGCCACGCTTACGGCGGCGGCTCCCAGTACTTCTCCATGTGGGTGGTCGCCGACACCCCCGACTGATTGTCAGTGGCGGCTGCTGATATGAGGACGTGCCGGGAATACCGCATGAGACGCCAGTAGAGCTACTGCGCCGCAATCCGCAGCTGGCGTCGTCACTGGTGGCTAGCGCGGGGCTGGCGGTGCCTGCTGACAGCGTCGCCGCCGTTGCGAGCGCGGACATGAGCTCGGCCTTGCCGTCCGAGCTGCGGGCTGACGCGGTGATCGTGATCGAAGGTCCGGCCGGCAAGCTGGTGGTCGTAGTTGAGGTACAGACGGCCGCTGACATCGACAAGAAATGGGCCTGGCCGGCATACCTGGTACAGGCCAGGCTGCAGCATCGCAGCCCCGCGGTTCTCCTAGTCATCTGCCGAGACCGCGCGACCGGGCGATGGGCGCGGCAGCGGATAAGTTGCGGGCACCCTGGCTTCGATCTGGTGCCGCTCGTCATAGACGCGGAGTCAACCCCTCCGCCTGACCGCCCTGAGGCAAGCGAGGCGGCCGCGGAACTTGCAGTACTTGGCGCCTTCACGGGCGCGATCAACCTGGAAGAGGAGTCCGGCCGGAGGACGGTGCTCGGTGCGATCGCCGCCGCTGGCCTCGAGCAAGACCAGCTCGGAACCTATACTCAACTCATCCGCGCGTCTGCGTCTGTGGCGGCGCGAAAGGCGCTGGAGGCAATGATGACCACGGAATACAAGGACGACTTCCTCGAGCGCTTCTTTGCCGAGGGCCGGGCGAAGGGCCAGGCCGAGGGCCGGGCCAAGGGCGAGGCCAAGGGCCGGGTCGAGGGCGAGGCCAAGGGCCGGGTCGAGGGCCAGCAGAGCATGCTGCTGCGCATCCTGTCCGCGCGAGGTTTCGAGATCACCCCAGATCTCGAAGCTCGGGTGCTGGCCTGCGCGGACTCGGATCAGCTCGGTACCTGGGCCGAGCGCGCCGCGATGGCTTCGTCCGCGGATGAGGTCTTCGCCCCAGGCTGAAGCGGCGGGTCAGTGAGACGCCCACGGCGGCGGGCCACAGCACTTCTCCATGTGGTCGGCGCCGACGCACCGGACTGACCGGGCCGATGTCGCGCCGCGCCGACTGTCGGTGGCCGCTGGTGATCGACGCTCCGCCCACGCCCACGCCCACGCCGCCGACGCTGGCCTGCGCGGTGGACGCCGAGCTGGCGGTGCTCGGGGCGCTGACCGGCGCCATTGACCTGGAGATAGACGAGGGCCGCCGACTGGTCCTGGCCACGATTGCCGCCGCTGGCCTGAGTGATGATCGACTCGGAACGTATGCTCACCTCATCCGCGCTGCTGCTCCAGGGTCGGCGCGGGAGGCACTGGAGGCGCTCATGAGCACGGTGTTCAAGGACGAGTTCGTCGAGCGCTACATCGCCGAGGGCCGGGCGAAGGGCGAGGCCGAGGGCCGGGCGAAGGGCCAGGCCGCGATGCTGCTCTGGATCCTTGCCGCGCGCGATTTCGATCTGCCAGACGGTATCCGGGAACGAGTGCTCGCGTGCGCTGACCTGGACCAGCTCGGCGCATGGGCCGACGCAGCAGCGACCGCCCGCTCGCTGGACGAGGTCTTCCCCTCTGACGAGAGCGGGCGATGATCGTCAGCGGTAGCTGACTGGCAGCCGCTTCACGCCGTTGAGCCAGCCCGACCGCAGTCGCTGCGGATCGCCCGCCTTGCTGATGTCCGGCATCGCGTCGGCGATCGCGTTGAACATGAGGCTGATCTCCAGCCGGGCCAGGTTGGCGCCCAGACAGTAGTGTGCGCCGGTGCCGCCGAACCCGACATGAGGGTTCGGGCTGCGCAGCACGTTGAACTGCTCCGGCTCGGTGAAGACCTCCTCGTCGAAGTTGGCCGACCGGTAGAACAGGCCGACTCGCTGGCCCTTCCTGATCTGCTGGCCGCCGAGCTCGGTGTCGGTGGTGGCGGTGCGCTGGAACACTGTCACCGGGGTGGCCCAGCGGACAATCTCGTCCACCGCCGCTTCCGGGCGCTGGGCCTTGAAGATCTCCCACTGGTCGGGGTTGTCGAGGAATGCCAGCATCCCGTGCGAGATCGCGTTGCGGGTGGTCTCGTTCCCTGCCACGGCGAGCAGGATCACGAAGAACCCGAACTCGTCGGAGGTCAGCTGGTCACCGTCGATCTCGGCGCCGACGAGCTTGGAGACGATGTCGTCCCGCGGGCAGGCCCGGCGCTCCTCGGCCATCACCATGCTGTAACTGAGGATCTCGACCGAGGCGGCCTCGCCGTCACCTTCGAACTCCGGGTCGTCATAGCCGACCATCTCGTTGGACCAGGTGAAGAGCTTGTGCCGGTCCGCCTGCGGCACGCCGATCAGCTCGGCGATCGCCTGCAGCGGCAGCTCGCACGCGACATCGGCGACGAAGTCGCCCGATCCCTTCTCCACGGCAGCCTTGACGATCTTCTGGGCCCGGTCGTGCAGGACGTCGCGCAGGTTGCTGATCGCGCGGGGCGTGAACCCGCGGGAGACGATGCCGCGTACCTTGGTGTGATGCGGCGGGTCGATGTTGAGCATGATGACCCGCTGCATCTCGATCTGGTCGCGGGTGTTCCCGCTCGGGAACCGGACGATCGCGCAGTTCTCATAGCTGGACCACGTCTCGGAGTCCCTGGAGACCGCGACCACGTCCTTGTGCTTGGTCACGGCCCAGAACCCGTCATCGTCGAAGCCCATGTCCCGCGGCTGCGGGTTCCAGCGGACCGGAGCCGAGCGGCGCAGCAGCGCGAACTCCTCTTGCGGCACGCGGCGCGCATACAGGTCTGGGTCGGTCAGGTCAAAGCCGGGCGCTAGCTGCGGCTCAGCCATGCCAGTGCCTCCCATGGTCCGTCCTCCGGGATCTGTAACGTGTTCTAGTGGGATTCAAGCATGCCCGGAGCCTGCGGTGAATGGGCAGGGACTCGAATTTTCAAGAACACGTTCTACTATGGGACCGGGCGACCAGAGGAGCTGATGTGGGTACTGCGGTCATAGTCGATGCGGTCCGGACCCCGATCGGGAGGCGGCGCGGGGCGCTGTCAGGCCTGCACCCAGCGGAAATACTCGGCGCGGCGCAGACCGCCCTGGTCGAGCGGGCCGGCATCGATCCGGCCGAGGTGGAGCAGATTGCGGGCGGCTGCGTGACCCAGGCGGGCGAGCAGGCCGGGAACGTCACCCGCGGTGCCTGGCTGCACGCCGGGATGCCCATTCAGACGGGATGCCAGACGCTCGACGCGCAGTGCGGCTCGGCGCAGCAGGCGGTGCACCTCATCGCCGGCCTGATCGCCGCCGGGGCGATCGACGTGGGCATTGGCTGTGGCGTCGAGGCGATGAGCCGGGTCGGCCTGGGCGCCAATATCGGCACCGGCATCGGAACGCCGCGCCCGGACTCCTGGGCCATCGACATGCCGAACCAGTTCGAGGCGGCCGAGCGCATCGCCCGGCGGCGCGGCATCGGCCGGGCGGACCTGGACGCGTTCGGCCTGAGGTCACAGCGCCGCGCCGCGCGCGCCTGGTCCGAGGGCCGGTTCGACCGGGAGGTCGCACCGGTCAAGGCCCCAGTGCTGGACGGCGATGGCGAGCCGACTGGCGAGGTCGCGACGGTGGACAGGGACGGCGGCCTGCGCGCGACGACCCTGGAGGCGCTCGCGGGCCTCAAGCCCGTGCTGCCGGGTGGGCTGCACACGGCCGGTACTTCTTCGCAGATATCCGACGGCGCCGCCGCGGTTCTGCTGGTCAGCGAGGAGCGCGCGCGAGACCTCGGGCTGCGGCCGCGGGCCAGGATAATCTCGCAGGCGCTGATCGGCGACGAGCCTTACTACCACCTGGACGGTCCGGTGGCCGCGACCGAGCGAGTACTCAGGCGCAGCGGGATGACAATCGGCGACATCGACATCTTCGAGGTCAACGAGGCGTTTGCCTCGGTCGTGCTGTCCTGGATGAGCCAGCACAAGCCGGACCCGGACAAGGTGAACGTGAACGGCGGGGCGATCGCGCTCGGCCATCCGGTCGGTAGCACTGGCTCACGACTGCTCACTACGGCGTTGCACGAGCTGGAGCGCAGGGACGCGGGCACCGCGCTGGTCTCGATGTGCGCCGGCGGCGCGATGGCGACCGCGACGATCATCGAGCGAATCTGAAGCGTTACTTTGGCACCCACCAGCCCCGCTTGGTACTCATGACCAGGTACATGGTCTTGCGGTGCTTGCCGGCGATCTTCATGTCCCGTGTCCGGCCGCGCTACGCTGCGTCCAGCGGGACCGCTCGTTCCCGGCTGCCGGGCGAGTAGCCTGGCCCGGTGCCCAGACCGCGGCAGATCCTCGCCTACTCGGGGCTGCCACTGACCGAGAACCGCGACGGCGGGGCGTTCCGTCTCGTCGAGCACGCCCTGAGCCTGGCCGAGCCGACGGACCGGCCCCGGCTCTGTTACGTGCCGACCGCCGTCGGCGATGCCGAAGCCGCCATCGAGCGCTTCAAGGCGATCGCCTCGGAGCGGCGGCCGGACATCGAGGTCTCGGTGCTGGCGCTGTTTCCGCAGCCGAGCGTTCCTGACGTGCGTGCGCACCTGCTGGCGCAGGACGTGA
>JASHOV010000659.1 GCA_030038495.1 Streptosporangiaceae bacterium | reverse complement strand
CCGTGCACGTGCGTGTCGCCGAACAGCGAGGACTTCCAGCCGCCGAAGGAGTAGAACGCCATCGGCACCGGAATCGGCACGTTCACGCCGACCATGCCCACCTCGACCTCGTGGGTGAACCGGCGCGCCGCTCCCCCGTCGTTGGTGAAGATCGCGGTGCCGTTCCCGTACGGGTTGGCGTTGATCACCTCGAGCGCCTCGGCGTAGCTGCCCGCCCGGACCACCGACAGCACGGGCCCGAAGATCTCGTCCCGGTAGCACTGCATCGACGGGGTCACGTGGTCCAGCACGGTCGGGCCGAGCCAGAAGCCCTCGGCGGCATCACCGGTCACCGGGTGCGCCCGCCCGTCCACGGCCAGCGTGGCGCCGTCCGCGACGCCGGACTCCAGGTAGGTCGCCACCTTGTCCCGGTGCGCGCGGGTCACCAGCGGGCCCATCTCCGAGCCCTCGGCGTCGCCGGGGCCGACCTTCAGGCCGGCGATCCGCGCGCCGATCTTGCCCACCAGATCGTCGCCGATCGGGTCGACCGCGACGACGACCGAGATCGCCATGCACCGCTCGCCCGCGGATCCGAAGCCGGCGTTGACGGCGGCGTCGGCGGCCAGGTCCAGGTCGGCGTCCGGCAGCACGACCATGTGGTTCTTAGCGCCGCCGAGCGCCTGCACCCGCTGGCCGTGCGCGGTCCCGGTCTCGTAGACGTACCGGGCGATCGGGGTCGAGCCGACGAAGCTCACCGCCCGCACCTCCGGGTGAGTCAGCAGCGCGTCGACCGCGTCCTTGCCGCCGTGCACGACGTTGAACGCGCCCTCGGGCAGCCCGGCCTCGGCCAGCAGCTCGGCGATCAGGACCGACGCGGACGGGTCCTTCTCCGACGGCTTGAGCACGAACGTGTTCCCGCAGGCCAGGGCGACCGGGAACATCCACATCGGTACCATCGCCGGGAAGTTGAACGGGGTGATGCCGGCCACCACTCCGACCGGCTGGCGGATCGAGTAGGCGTCGACCCCGGTCGAGACGTTCTCGGAGAAGCCGCCCTTGAGCAGGTGCGGGATTCCGCAGGCGAAGTCCACTACCTCGAGCCCGCGGGCTACCTCGCCGGCCGCGTCCGAGAGCACCTTGCCGTGCTCGGCCGTGATCAGTTTGGCCAGGTCGCCCGCGCGCTGCCGGACCAGCTCGCGGAAGGCGAACAGCACCCCTGCCCGCTTGACCAGCGACGTGTCCCGCCATCCGGGCAGCGCCGCGGACGCGGCGGCCACGGCCGCGCCCACCTCGGCCGCCCCGCCGAAGTCGACGGTGCCGCTGACCCGGCCGGTCGCGGGGTTGTAGATGTCACCCCGCGAGGCGGGCTCACCCGTCCATGGCTTGCCGTTGATCCAGTGCGTGCAGTGCTTCTCCATTGCGCCCTCCGGTCGTCCCTGACCCCATGCTGTCCCCCAGCGTCAGTCTGTCGCCAGGCCGCCTCGGCGCCAAGTTACGGTTTGTAAGGGAACGCCGACACGGGGATTACGGCTTGTAAGGCCCGACCCCGGCAGACAGACTGTAACCTGGACGGCACCCTGGCTTTACGCCCTGCTCACGGAGGCCGCCGTTCTCGGCGAGGAGGCACCGATGCTGCCCACGGTAGCCGAGGTACTGGCACTGGACCCAGTCCGCAGCGGCGCGCCCCGCGTGCTGGCTGGCACCGAGCGCCTGGACGCGCCGGTCCGCTGGGTCCACGTGATCGAGCTCGCGCAGGCAGCTCACCTGCTCCGCGGCGGCGAGCTCGTGCTGTCGACCGGCATCGCCCTGCCCGACGACAGCGCCGGGCTCCAGCGCTACGTCGCGGAACTTGCCGCCGTCGGGGTGAGCGCGCTCGCGGTCGAGCTCGGCTCGCGCTACTCCCGCAGCCTGCCGCAGGCCCTGATCGCCGCGGCCGGGGAGTACCGGCTGCCGCTGATCGTGCTGGAGCGGGAGACCCAGTTCATCGAGATCACCGAGGCCGTACACGCCCAGATTATCGACGCGCAGCTCAGCGAGCTGCGCTCGGCCGAGCGCCTGCACCAGGTGTTTACCGAGCTGGCGGTATCCGGCGCGACCGCGGACGAGGTCGTCGCGCAGACGGCCGCGCTGGCCGGTTGCCCGGTGATCCTGGAGAGCCTGGCCCATCAGGTGCTCGCGTGCGTGCCCGGCACGCAGGACGCGGCCGTCCTCCTGGCCGGCTTCGCCGGCCGGTCGCGCGCGGCGCGGGTGCCGGGGCGAACCGGGTACGACGCCGCCGCCGGCTGGCTTGTCACCACGGTCGGCGCGCGCGGCGAGGACTGGGGCCGGCTGATCATGCTGCGCGGCACCGCGCCCGAGCCGGGCGACGTGACGCTGATCGAGCGCGCGGCGACGACGCTGGCCCTGGGCCGGCTGCTCGATCACCACGAGGAGAGCCTGGAGCGGCAGGCCCACCGCACGGTCCTGGCCACGTTCCTCGGGCACGGCTACTCCGACCAGGCCGAGGCCGAGGCCCGCGCGCGGGCGCTCGGGGTCCCGGTCACCGGCCGGTCCCTGATCGCGGTCGTGGTCAGGCTGGCCACCGCGCCGGCGGGCCTCGGCGCACGGGCCAGGGCCGCGGCCATCGCCGAGACACTGGCCGAGGTGTGCCGGAGCCAGCGGGTGCCCGCCCTCGTCGGCGCGCTCGACGAGGAGCGGGTGGGCGCCCTGCTCGCGCTGCCGCCGCGGTCCGACACCGAGGCGGCCCTGAGCCGGCTAGCCGGGCAGATCCGCCCGCGGCTGGCCGAGCAGGACGTGATCGGCGCGGGCACCCCCGTGGACTCGGTCACCGGCGTGCAGCTGTCGTTCCTCGAGGCCGACCACGTCGCCTCTGCGGCCGCCGGGCTGGGCTCGCAGCTGCCCTACTTCCGGCTCGCCGACCTGCGCCTGCGCGGCCTGCTCCACTTGCTGCGCGATGACCCGCGCGTGCACGCGTTCGCGGAGCGTGAGCTCGGTCCGCTGCTCGCGCACGACGACGCGGGCGGCCCGCAGCTGCTCGCCGCGCTGCGAGCGTACCTGTCGTCGGGCGGCAACAAGGCCGAGGCGGCCAAGCAGGCGCATCTGGCCCGGCCGACGATGTACGAGCGGCTCCGCCAGATCGAGGACGTGCTCGGCGTCGACCTGGAGCCGGCCGAGTCCCGACTGTCCCTGCACGTCGCGCTGCTCGCCCTGCAGGCGGCCGGGACGCCCCAGCCCTAGTGGCGTACGGCCGGCCGGTTCACTGGCTCAGGCGGCCTCAGCGGATCGGCCTGCCATTAGCCGTCAGCAGCGCATGCCACGGGCTGCCCGATCGCGCGGCATCAGGGAACCGCTGGGCCAGCACCCGGTGGCACAGGTCCGCG
>JASHOV010000066.1 GCA_030038495.1 Streptosporangiaceae bacterium | reverse complement strand
GCGCACCCACCCCGGCCCGACCGAGGTGCACCTGCGCCTGCAGACCGGCAACCGCACCAGGGTGCTGCGGCTGGACGACAAGCTCCGGGTGAAGCCGTCCCCGTCCCTGCTGGCCGATCTCAAACAGCTCCTGGGCCCCGCCTGCGTGGGCTAGCCCTCCGGTTACGCTGGGAGCTAAGGCCCTCGCGGAGGGAGGTCAGATGACGATTGCGGCTCCTCAGCTCGGCCTGGTCTTGCAGGCGGCGCCTGGCTTGCTGGTGGTGATCGCCAGCTTCGGGATCGTCCTCATCGTGCTGGTGGTGGGCGGCGTGTGGGGATTCCGGCTGGGCCGGGAAGGAAGCGGCGGTGGCGGCGGGTCAGGGCGCCCGCCGCGGCGGCAGCCGACCCCGCCTGGCGGGCGGCACCTGGAGCCGGACTTCGCGGCCTGGGAAGACCAGCTGCGGGCTGCCGGTGAGCAGTGGCCGGCCGGCCGCCCGGATGACGCGGCGCACCGGGAAGACAGTCCCCTCCGGTAGGTTGACGCGCCAGTGGCCAGGGCAGAAGCCTCGGGTACTATCGGGCACTGGTGAGCCGGGAAGCCTGGTCGGCATCCGGATCAGGCGGCGGGAGGGGCCCACCAGTGAGTCGCGTCGGTCAGTACCGGGGGCGGGGGCCAGTGATCCGCAGGCTGCTGCGCGGGTCCGAGTGGCGCCGGGATGTGCTGCGGACCAACCTGTGGCTGGTGCCCGCCATCGAGGTGCTGGGCGCGGTAATCCTGTTCGTGATTACCTACTCGCTCGACCGGGCCGCCTACGACGGTGTGTTCAGGGTGCCCGGCTGGGCCATCAGCGGGTCCGCCGATGTCGCCAGGACCGTGCTCACCGCGATAGCGGCCGCCGTGATCACCGTGATCGGCGTCGTGTTCTCCATTGTGCTCGTGGCGCTTACGCTCACCTCCACCCAGTTCGGGCCCCGGATGCTGCGCAACTTCATCCGCGATCGCGGCACCCAGGTGACGCTCGGCACGTTCGTGGCCACGTTCGTGTACGCGGTGCTGACCCTGGGCTCGGTCGGCCAGGGCGGGCACGGCGACTTCGTTCCGCATATCAGCGTGACGATGACCCTGGTGCTGATGCTGGCCGACGTTGCCGTTCTCATCTTCTTCCTGCATCACATCGCGGTGCAGATTCAGCTGCCGCAGGTGATCGCCGGGATCGCGGGCGACCTGCAGAACGCGATCGAGCTGCAGGCCGGGGACGAGAAGGCGGCCGAGGACGCGGAGCTGGCGGCCGTGGTGATCGCGAGCATGGACGGCCCCGGCGGCGTTGTCGCCGCTCCCCGCAGCGGTTACCTGCAGTACATCGAGCACGAGACACTGGTCGAGCTCGCGGCCCAGGTCAATGCCGTCGTGCACATCCTGTACCGGCCCGGCCACTTCATCGTCCAGGGCCATCCGTATGTCCGCGTCTGGCCGGCCTCCGCCGTCGGCCTGGTCGCGCACGAGCTGGCCGGCGCGCACGTCACCGGGCCGTACCGGACTCTCGCCCAGGACGTGTCCTTCGGCATGGACCAGCTTGTGGAGATCTGCATTCGCGCGCTCTCTCCGGCCGTCAATGACACCTTCACCGCGCTGACCTGCATCGACTGGATCGGTGACAGCCTGTACAAGGTGACGGGCAGATGGCAGCCCACCCGGGTTTACCGCGACGGCGAGGGAGTGGTGCGGGTTATCGCGACCGAGACCACGTACGCGCGCCTGGTCAGCCGGGGCTTTGAGAAGGTGCGCCAGGCCGGGCGCGGGATGCCCGCGGTGCTCATCCGCCAGCTGGACGCGATCGCGCGGATCATGGAGCGGACGACGAGCGGCCAGGACCGTCAGCTGCTGCTCGACCAGGCCGCGATGATCCAGCGGCTCAGCGAGGCATCGGTTGACGAGCCGTCCGACCGCGAGGACGTCGACCGCGCCTACCGGGCGGTGCTGGCCGCGTACGACGCGGTGGTGGCCGTTAGCCGCTGAGCGCGGCGCGCAAGCTGGGGGCGCTATGCGTCGCGGCGCTGGAAGAGGTAGGCGCCGATGCCGAACAGCACGACGACGTAGATCCACAGTACCCCGAAGCCCTGCCAGGCCGACAGCACTACCGAGTCGCCGGTCGGATGGAGGGTAAAGACCTGGGTCCCCGCCTGCACGGGGAGGTAACCGACGAGGTGATTCCAGAACGACGTGTCCGGCAGGAGGCCAGCCAGGATCGGCAGCACGAACGCCACGGCCACGGCAATGCTGATCGAGCCCGCGGTGTGCCGCAGCAGCACGCCGATCGCCATCGCGAACAGCCCGAAAGTGACGAGGTACAAGCCGGCGCCGAACGTCGCCCGTAGCACGCCGGAATCGCTGAGGGACACCGAGACGTGGCTGTGCAGGATGGCCGCGCCGACGAAGAATGAGCCGAACGCGAGGATCTCGGCCAGTATCAGCATCACGATCGTGAACACCGCGACCTTCGCCGCCAGCATCGTGTAGCGCCGGGGCACGGCCAGCAGCGACGCCCGGATCACTCCCGTCGAGTACTCGGTGGTCACCACCAGCACGCCGAGCACCGCGATGGCCAGCTGGCCGAGGTAGATGGCGACCCCAAAGATGATGCTGGTCGGATCCGTGATCGTGCGGGCGTCGCGCGCCGCTGCGTGCGGTCCGTACCAGTTGGCCTCGGTCACCCACGTAATAAGCGCGGTGAAGCCCACGACCACGATGACCGCGATGATCAGCGTCCAGAATGTCGAGCGGACCGACCGGATCTTGGTCCACTCGGCCAGCATGTAGTGACCGAATCCGGCCCGATGGCGGGGCGGCGCCAGCTGAGCGGTGGCGGGGGAGTAGCTGGTGGTCGGCGTGGCGCTCATCGGGAGCTCCAATCGGCGGGCTGGGCATCGAGGTGGCCGTACTCGAGGCTGTCGGCTGTCAGCTCGAGGAAGGCCTCTTCCAGCGAGGCCATCTGCGGGGTGAGCTCGTGGAGAATAATCGACGCGGAGGCGGCCAGCTCGCCGATCCTAGCCGCCGGCACGCCCGTGACCATCAGGACGGGCACGGGCTCCGGCGCGGCGGCCTGCGATCCTGCGGCCTGGCCGTTCCCGTTCCCGTTTGCCGCCTGCACGACCTTGCCGCCCTCGGCCGTAATCAGCGCCGTGAGCCGGTCCGGGTCGGGAGTGCGGACCCGGACCGTCTGACCGGAGCTGCGGGCGATGACTTCCTCAGTGGGTGCGTCCGCAAGCAGCCTGCCGCGGCCGATGACGATCAGATGATCGGCGGTGACCGCCATCTCGTTCATCAGGTGGCTGGAGACCAGGATCGTGCGTCCCTCGCTGGCCAGAGCCTTCATCAGGTTCCTGATCCAGAGCACGCCTTCCGGGTCCAGGCCGTTGACTGGTTCGTCCAGCAGCAGCACCCGTGGGTCGCCGAGCATGGCGGCGGCGACACCGAGGCGCTGGCTCATGCCCAGCGAGAAGGTCCCGGTGCGCTTGCCCGCCACGTCGCTCAGGCCGACGAGGCCGAGCACCGCGTCCACCCTCTTCGTGGGCAGGCCCTGAGTCTGCGCGAGGAACAGCAGGTGGTTGCGCGCGCTACGGCCGGTGTGGACGGACTTGGCCTCGAGCAGCGCGCCAACGGTGAGCAGCGGGCTCGGCAGCTGGGCATACGCCACGCCGTCGATGGTGGCCGTCCCGCTGGCCGGCCGGTCCAGGCCGAGTATCAGCCGCATCGTGGTGGATTTCCCGGCCCCGTTGGGACCGAGGAACCCCGTCACCCGGCCGGGCTGAACGTTGAAGGAGAGGTGGTCGACGGCGACCTTCTCGCCGAACCGCTTGGTCAAATCGCGTACTTCGATCATCAGCGTCCTCATCACGCGATGGCGGCAGGCCACGCCCGTCAGGTCATGGCCAAGCTATCAAAGTCACCCGAGCCGCGAGACGCCCCAGTTCCGCCCCAGCAACCTCTCAGCAGATCGTCTGCTGGCGCTCAGGGACGGCCGGCGACGATCAAGAATGCGGCAATCCAGTATCCGCGCTGGCGGCGCCGTCCCGTACGCTGCTACCAAGTATGGCCGACAACATGCAGCTGCCGTCGCCGGGCGGTCCGGCTGGGTACACCGCAGTTGGCGCGCAGCGAGTGGGGCAACCGAGCCGCGCGCTCCTGACTGCTGTCCTCCTCGTGATCGCCGGCGCGCTGCTCGGGTTCGTGGCCGGAGCCATCTGGGCGGCAGCCGCGCCGCGCGTGGTCTATCAGCTCTACTCGCTCAATCCGCCGACGGCCTATGCGATTAATCCGGAGACAGATGCCTTTATCGCGGCCGACGGCATTTATAGCTTCATCGCCCTCGGCGGCGGCGCGCTGCTCGGGCTGGCGGGATATGTCTTCGGGATCCGCCGCTACGGCCCGCTGCCGCTGGCCGGAGTCGTGCTGGGCAGTCTCGCGGCCGCGTTCATCGCGCGCTGGCTCGGGCCGCAGCTAACCGGGTCGGGCACCTTCAACAACGTGCTGGGCACCAGCAAGCCGGGAGCGCTGCTGCGCGCGCCGATCGCGCTGGGCGCCCAGGGGGCGTTGGCATTCTGGCCGGTGGCGGCGGCATTGGTCGCGGGCGGCCTGGAACTCATGGTCGGGCGGCGCGCCCGGCACCAGCGCGGGGATGCGGTGGGTCGTTCCCTCGGTCGCCGCGGCCTGCATGGCGCCCCGCCTGGTGCTGGCCTGGCGGGGCCGCTGACCGGCTACCAGCCGCAGCCCGGGCCCAGGCACGCCGACGGCCACCAGCAGCGGGCCACTGACCCGGCCCGACCGGCCGGACCGCAGCCAGGCCGTATCGGTCGCGGTGACGCTGACGATCAGGTGCCGCCCGGTCCCGGCGGCTAGCCGGGTGCCGGCCGCGACGACGGGCCCGCGACGGAGCCCGCCAGATCGGTGACGAACTGTGCTGTCGGCGAGCCCAGCCCGGTCACGTCGTTGTAGCCCGTGCCCGCGTTCAAGGCTGCCGCGCCCGATCCGTCCGTCCCGAGCGTGTACAGCGATGTCCGCAATCCGCCGGTGCCCGTTCCGCTCCTGGCCCACTCGTTACGCGCCAGCGCGACTCTGGTCCCCGGCCCGAGCGGGTGGTCGGTGATGTCGTGGAAGGCTCGCGTGCCTGCCAGCTTGTAGAGGAGCGGATCGACGAGGCCGAGCTGGTCGGTGTCGGCGGTCTGCGCGACGTCGGCTTCCAGCCCGGCGAACAGCGGGCAGGATACGCTGGTGCCGCCGATCCGGCTCAGCATGAAGCCGGTCTTGCCGTCGCGAAGCCGGAACGTCTCGCCGAACAGGAATCCGGTCGCCGGGTCGGCATCGAGCGCGACATCGGGGACCTCGCGCATCGGGTGAGCGCTGACCTTTCCGCCCGGCAGCCTGGTCGCGAGCGACTTCGGCACCACGCCCGCCTGCCACGACGGCTGCTGGTACTGCACAGAGGTGCCGCCGCCGCCGCCGAACGAGTAGTCCGCCGGGTACCGGCCTGGCGGCGTGTTCTTCCAGTGCTTGCCGCGCTGGGGTACGACCATGTCGCCCCAGCCGGTTTCCCACTCGTAGCTACCGGTCCTGCCGATGGCAAGTGACGTTCCGCCTACTGCGGTCACCCATGTGGACGAGGTCGGGAAGTTGGCCCGGATCTTGCTGGCCTGCTCGGCCTGGCCGCAGCCGGTCGCCGGATCGTTGTAGCCGCAGTCGCCCGAGGCGAAGTCGAAGCTGATCCCCTCGGTCGTTCCCTGCTCGAATACCTGATCGAAGATGGATGTCACTGAGGTGTTCAGTCCCTGCTCAGACCCGGTCCACGAGTTCGTGACGATGTCGGCCAGCTGGTTGTCCACGATCGAGGTGAGCGCGTCGAGCAGCGGTCCGAACGTGCAGTCCTGGGCAGCTACGTACTGGATGTCCGCGTCTGGCGCCATCGTGTGCACGGCCTCGACATCCAGCGATTCCTCCTCGTACCAACTGCCCTGATCACACTCGGCCTGGTCGTCATAGGTCGGGGACGGCGTCTGCGTGAACTGGCCGGCCGTGAGCTGGGGGAACCGGACCGCCCTGGCGTAGGCGTTGGCGTCGGCCGGCATTGTCGGCGAGGCGTAGGCGTCCACGATCGCCACCGTCACGCCGCTGCCGGCACTCGTGCGGGTGGTCACCCCGTACGCGCTGCGCAGTTGCTGTGGGGTATAGCCGCAGATCGCCCACGGAACATGCTTGCCGTACGCCTTCGGCTTGGTTGTCGCGATCCGCTGCCCGTAATAGTGCGAGCACGGGTCGGCCGTGTAGAACGCCTGCGGCGGGCCGGCCGGTTCCTCGCCGACCCTGGCCTCGCCCGTTTCCGCCCGGGCCGTTTCCGCCTGGGCCGGGCGCATCATGATGGCTGCGGTGTCCAGCCCCGTGACCGTCAGCACGGCCGGGCGGACCGCGTCCGGCACGCTCGCATCCTGCTCGGGCGCCATCGCCACGCTGCCCCCGGGCTCGCGGAAGCGGGCCAGCCGGACCCCGAACGCCGATTGCGCCGCCGGAACCGGCCCGGTTGCCGCGACGTAGTGCCGGGTCACGGCCGTGACGCGCAGGCCGGCCGAGGTGAGCCAGGAGCGGATGGCCGCGACCTGAGCGGTCGTCGGCCCGAAGCGCCGCAGTTCCTGCCCGGAGGTGAGGAACTTCCGGTACTCCCGGCCGGCCGGGTCGGAGACGGCCGCCGCGTATGCCGCCAGCCCCGCCGGATCACGGCCAGCCAGGTAAACGCGCGCTGAGACGCTCGTCGCGGCATCAGGAGTCGCGACCATCCGGGCCGGGATCGCCCAGGCGGGACGAGTGCCCGCAAGCGACGCCCTGCCGTGCGAGGTCCTGGCGGTCGGCCCGCCCGCGGTCGAGGCCGGTTTGCTGGCCGCTGCGGTTAACCCGGCGATCGTCAGCAGGCCGCACGCGACGGCAGCCAGTGCCCTGAAATGAGGTCCCCGCGGCGCATTCACTTGACTGATCGTAACAGCAAAGTAACGCTGAGTACCGTCGATCGCGGGCGGATGCCGAGTTCTGACCATGATCGCGTTAACGGGAAGATTTAGGGGCCTGGCCGGCGCCTAAGTCTTCACGATAAGTGGATCATGCCCGAGTCATCCGCAATCGGCGCGCCGGGCTGGCTGCGATCCGACCGGGCCGGGGACTGAGTCATTGCTCGGCCGGGGCCCTGGCCGCGCCGACAGCACCGTGCACGGCCGCCATGGCGGCGCCGACGATGCCAGCATCGTTATGGAGCGCCGCGGGCACGACCTTGGCCTGCAGACCGGTGAGCCGCGGCAGGAATTTCTCCGACTTCTGGCTCACTCCGCCGCCGATGATGATCAGGTTGGGGGACAGCAGTGCCTCCATGTGGGTCAGGTACTCATCGACCCGGCCCGCCCATTTTCCCCAGCTCAGCTCGTCGATCTCCCTGACGTGCTCGGATGCGCGCTTCTCCGCCTCCTTGCCCCGGATCTCGATGTGCCCGAACTCGGTATTAGGCACGAGGATGCCGTCGATGAAAAGGGCGCTCCCGATCCCGGTGCCCAGGGTCAGCATCAGCACGACGCCAACCTCGCCCTTTCCCGCGCCAAAGCGCATCTCCGCCACCCCGGCGGCATCGGCGTCGTTCAGCACCGTGACGTCCAGCCCGGTAGCCTGCCCGAATTCTCCGGCACCGTCGACTCCGATCCAGGACTGATCCAGGTTCGCGGCCGTCCGGATCATGCCGCCGATCACGACGCCGGGGAACGTGACGCCGGCCTTGCCGGTCCAGCCGAACAACTTGACCAGCTCTTTCACGACCTCGGATATCGCGTCGGGCGTGGCCGGCTGCGGTGTCGCCAGCTTCTGCCGCTCCGTTATGAGCTGACCGGTCACGGTGTCCACCGGGGCGGCCTTGACGCCGCTGCCGCCGATATCGATGCCAAGCACGTGCGCCATACCTGCCTCCGTCCTGTCGGTGCCGCTGCTCAGTGCTAGCTGCCAGCGTGAGCCCAGAAGACAGCGTATGGGAGTCACCTGCCGCGCGCTTCAGGCGGGGATTCTGTGGTGTTGTGTTAACCGGGCTGTTGCCGCGGCACGATGTACTGCCAGTGGGCAGGTGGAGGGGAGCTCGTCTGGTGGACCGGATCGTGATCGTCGGCGGAGGCATCCTGGGTCTCATGCACGCGCTGCTCGCGCGCCGGCGCGGCCTGGACGTGGTGCACCTGGAGCGGGAACTGGCCGCGCGCGGGGCGAGCGTGCGCAACTTCGGGCTGATCTGGGTAAGTGGCCGGGCACCAGGGCCCGAGCTGGAACTGGCGCAGCGTGCCCGTACGCTGTGGGAGGAGATCGGCAGTGGCGTGCCTGCCGCCGGGTTCAGGCCGCAAGGTTCGCTGACCGTCGCAGTCAACGACGCGGAGCTGGCGCTGCTCAAGGAGGCGGCGGCGCGGCCCGATGCCGGCGAACGCGGCTTCGAGCTGCTGGATCAGGCCGCGGCGCGCGCCGTCAATCCGGCGCTGCGCGGCGAGTTCGCCGGGGCGCTGCTGTGCCGCCGGGATGCAATCGTCGAGCCACGACTCGCGGCGGCCGCCGTCCGCGATTCCCTGAGCCGCGGCCCGCGGTATGCATGGCTGCCGGGACGGGAGGCGGTCGAGGTCGCACCGCACGCGGTACGGGACCACACCGGTGAGTGGCACAGCGGCGAACTGGTCGTTCTGTGCACCGGCGCCGCTTATACCGGTCTGGTCGGCCCGCACCTG
>JASHOV010000658.1 GCA_030038495.1 Streptosporangiaceae bacterium | reverse complement strand
CGGTGGAACCAGCGCGTGTACAGGCCGACGACGATGGCGGGGAACGTCTGCAGGATCCAGATCCCGCCGAGGAGCTGGAGGTTAATAGAGAAGGCCTTCGGCAGCACAAATATGAACCCGAGCGCGCCCGCCTTCACGATGAGCGACGCGAACTGCGCGACCTTAGCCTGATGACCCGGGCTGGCATCGGGATTGATGAATTCCATGTAGATATTCCGGGTGAACAGGTTGGCCGCCGCGATCGACATGATCGCCGCAGGCACCAGCGCGCCGATCACGATGGCCGAGTACCCGACGCCGGCGAACCAGCTCGGGAACAGGTCCTTGAACAGGAACGGCACGGCGAGCTGCGAATTCTTGCCGCTGGCCGCGACGTTCGAGGTCACGGCCTTCGATGCCAGCGCCATGTAGCCGAGGAGCGCGACCAGGCCCAGCATGAGCGAGTAGGCGGGCAGCGCGGCCATGTTGCGCCTGATCACGCCCCGTCGCTTGGCGGCCAGAACCCCCGTGATGGCGTGCGGGTACATGAACAGGGCCAGGGCCGAGCCGAGGGCGAGCGTCCCGTAGGCCCACTCTCCGCTCGACATGGTGACGAAGGAGCCGAACGGCTTGCCGGTGGCGGGGTTGGTCTTTGCCAGGTGCGTCGATGCCGCGCCGAATATGTGGCCCCAGCCGCCGAGCCTCGTCGGGAGGTAGAGGATTGCGACGATGATCATGACGTAGATCAGCGTGTCCTTGACGAACGCGATCAGCGCCGGAGCCCGTATGCCGGACACGAACGTGTATGCGGCCAGGACCGCGAACGCCACCAGCAGCGGCAGGTCCCTGACGATCGCGCTGGACGAGGTGCCGCCGATCCCGACGACGGTGAGCACAGCCTGAATGCCCACAAGCTGCAGCGCCACGTACGGCATCGTGGCGAGAATTCCGGTGACGGCTATGGCCACGCTCAGGCCGCGCGAGCCATACCGGCCGCGTACGAAGTCGGCCGGGGTGACGTAATTGTGCGCCTTGGCCACCGACCATAGCCGGGGCGCGAATGCGAACGCGATCGGGAAGACCATTGCGGTATAGGAGACGGCGAAGAACCCGAGGGCCCCGGACGCATACACCAGAGCCGGCACGGCGATGAACGTGTAGGCGGTGAAGAGGTCGCCGCCGAGCAGGAACCAGGTCACGAACGTACCGAAGCCGCGGCCGCCAAGACCCCACTCGTTGAGGTTCATGAGGCTCTCCGCCGGGCGCCAGCGCACGGCGCCGAAGCCGATGGCGGTTACAAGCAAGAAGAAGGCCACCAAGATGGTCAAGGAGACGGCATTGACGTGCGTCATCGCGCGTTCTCCTGCCCGGCATGGAACGGGCCGCCGGGCAAAGTCGGCCCGCTCGGCGTGTCCTTAGCACGCGAGGGCCGCAGCATCAGGTAACAAAGCCACGACGCGATGGCGACGACAGGGACCAGCAGCAGCTGATACCAGTAGAAGAAGGGAAATGGGCCCAGCTTGGGCTGGGTGCGTGCGTACAGCGGCACCCAGAGCGCGGCGCCGATGACAGAAAGGAGGAGAACCGTGACCGCGAGCCATGTCAGGGGACTCTTGTCACGGGGCTTAACGTGTTTCATGACCCCCCCGCCGAAATTCAGGCAGGCATTTTGAAGTTTGCGACACTGGCGAACGTTGTGAGCCGGCGGTTCGGCCTGCTCACATGGATTCCGCCTTGTTGCTTGGGCCAATGATGCGCTGAGGGCGGCCGGGGCGCGGATACATTGGCGGCTTTACTACTAACTGACTACGTATCGTGACAGGAGAGCTGCCCTCCGGATCGGCCGCGCCTAACGGCCGGAGACGCTGCCCAGGAGTTCCCGGACCGCCGCAGTCAGGGCGTCCCCCGGCGGCAGCAGGCGGTCGCAGCGCTCCGCGGTCTCACGCAGCAACATCGCGGCGTCCACGACCCAGCCGACGGCGTTGTACGCGCGGGCCAGGTCGGCGCACCGGGCCAGAGTGTCCCTGTGGTCGGGACCCAGTATCTGCTCGTAGCCCGCCTGGGCCTGCTCCAGCATCTGCACGGCCTGCGTCGTCTTGCCGGCCGCCTGCAGCGCGGTGCCCAGATCACCGATTGCGGCAATGGTGTCGAGGTGGTTCTCGCCGAGCTCGCGCTGCCGGTCGGCGACGACCTTCTTGCTCTCTGACACCGCCGCCTTGACGTCGCCGGCGGCCAGGTACGCGCGGGCCAGCCGCTGCCGGGCCGCGATCGCGTCCGGGTGCCGCGAGCCCTGCAGCCGGAGCCTGTCTCCCAGCGCCCGCCGGTACAGCGCGATCGCGCGGGACCGCTCCTCTGCCTGCATGCACGCCGCCGCGAGATGCTCGATCGCGGCCACGGTTTCCAGGTGGTCGGGCCCTAGCACCCGCTTGTACTCGGTCGCGGCCAGGTCGAGGACGACAACAGCGCGGCCGGACTGGCCGGCGGCCGCCAGGGACCGGCCGAGGTCCAGCTGGGCCGCAATCGGCGCGGGATGGTCGGCGCCGAGTCTCCGGAGCAGTTGCTGGAAGATCCACTCATAGTGCACGGCCGCCCTGGCCGGCTCGCCCTCCGCCAGGTGCAGGGCGGCAACCTTACCCGCGATCATGAGGGTGTCCGGGTGGTCCGGCTCAAGCAGCCGCTCGGCGGCGGCAAGCAGGTCGGCCCAGAAGCTCAGCGCCGCACCGAGCATCCCGGCCGAGATCAGGTAGTCCCCGGCACGACGCAGCAGCCACGGACAGTGCCCGTCTGCCCACAGGCGGTTTCCCGCCGCCCGCCAGAGACAGACCGTGCAGGAAACGAGCATGGACCCGAGCCAGTCGGGCGTCACGTAGCCGGGCCATGCCTCGGTAACACCGGCCACCGCGGCGGCCAGCGCACCGTCGTGGTCATCCCGGCTGAGGGAAGCGCGCACCGAGACGAGAACCGGCTGGCTGATCCGGACGGCCAGTCCCTGCGGCTGGGGGTCGACGGAGGCCAGGCCAAGGTGGGCGAGCAGCCGCAGGGTCTCGGCCATCGGGGGCGCAGCCAGCTCGGACCCGCCGGTCACATAGCGCACGACCGCGCCAGTGTCGAACACGGCCGACGGAATCGGCTGGCCGTCCAGCATGGTGGCCATCACCAGGGTCGGCCAGGTTGCGGCATTGAGCTGATGTGCTCGCTCGACCGCCAGGGCAAGGGTGACCGCCGCCGACGGCGGAAGTGGGCCAGCGGTGCGTGTCATCTGGTGGCGCCGCATGATGAGCTGCTCGGCGTACTGCCTGCAGGATATCGGTGACACCGCGATGACCCCGCTGGCCTGCGCGAGCGCCGCCGGCTCGCCGCCGATCTCGGTTACCAGGTTGATCATTCCGGCCCGCTGATCCCAGTCCGACCTGAGCCGGCCACGCACATAGGCCATCGCCTCGCGACTGCTGAACGTGCCTACCGGCACCATCATGGCGCGCCAGGATTCGGGGATCAGGCGCGCGTCGGCGGTGGTGATCAGAGTCATGCCCGCAGGTCCGCCGGGAATGAGGTCCCTGACATCGGCCGGATCGCGCAGGCCGTCGAGTACGACCAGCCAGGGCCGGGCCGTACCGGCCAGGCCGGCGAGCAGGTGCCGGGCTGCGGTGTCAGCTCCCTGACCCGCGTCGAAGCCGAGCGCGGCGGCGGCCGCGGCATAGCTGGCCAGGACATTTACGTGGCTGGCGGCGTCGGCCCAGATGATGGCGGCCCCTGAGCGGTGCAGCGACTCAGCGTAGGCGGCGGCGGTCTGCGTCTTGCCGGTGACGCCAGCCCAGTCTGCGACCTTGCCGCCATGGCCGTTGGCGCTCGCTGCCTCTTCCGCCGATCGGCCCGGCGACTCGGACGTGCCCGAGATGCCCGACCGCTCCGGCACCAGAGCGACGACCGCGCCGGGGATGAGCGCCGAAGGCAACTCCGGCGCGGTCTCCGTCCGCAGCAGAAATCCGTCGGCGGGCGCGGGAGCCATTCCGGCGCGGATCGGCTCGCCGGGCCCACCTTCGGAGCCTGCCGACGACGGCAGCGCGGAAACCGCCATATGCGGCCCCCCTCGGCCGACTCCGCAAGCGGTCGATGGTCTTACCCGGGCTCGTGGCCCGGAATTATCGCCTGATCATATCGCTGATGATGCCATGTCGCAGGTTGCGAACGGGATTACGACGAAGTGCGCTTTAAGTGCGACGTTGCGACGGCGCCCCGCAAACGCGATCTTGTCAGTGGGAAGGGTTAGGGGCCTGTCAGGCCCCTAACCCTTCCCACTGATCCGCCCGCCGAGGAGGGGTGCATCATTCTCCGTCATGCTGCCTCGCGGACCGGAGCTCGGCCCATGCCGGAGGTACCAGGTCCAGCTTCGCGTTCAAGGTGTTCCGCCAGTGCTGCCAGCAACACCCAGCGCTCGTCGCCGGTTGGTGGCGGCTCGGCCGCTACCGGCCGGGTGTGGTTAGCTCTGCTGGACCAGCGGAGGGTCGAGCAGGACGAGCGTGCCCGCGTCCGCGTCCAGTTCGGCGGCGATGCCAATCGGGTAAGCCTGCTGATGCCCGCCGTGGCCGATGTTCGCCCAGGCGATGAGCGGAACGCCGAGGTCACCGAGCCGCTCGGCGAGGATCTCCTCGATCAGGGCGGGCTCGCCACAGTCGGTGAACGTCCCGCCGATGATCCCGGCGACGCCATCAAGATAACCGGAGCGGCGCAGCTGGGTGAGCATGCGGTCGACCCGGTACTTCTCCTCGTGCTCCTCCTCGATCAGCAGGATGCCACCACGGGCGGGCAGCGAGGTGTCGGTGCCCACGGACGAGCTCAGCAGGGTCAGGTTGCCGCCCAGCGTGATACCGCGGGCGGTGCCACCCGCCAGCGTGACGGCCGCCGGATACCGCGTGGTCATGGCGTCGGCAGGGCGCATGAGGGCGCGCAGCAGCGACCCGAAGGAGTAGGGCCCCCCGGTAGAGGTGACCATCGGGCTGTGCAGGCTGGCCCACCCGAGCCGGGCGGCGAAGGCCTCCAGGATCGCGGTCACGTCCGAGTATCCGGCCAGCACCTTCGGGGGCAGGCCGTCCAGGCCTGCCCAGTCGATCGCGGCGAGCGTTCGCTGCGCGCCGTAGCCGCCGGTGGCGAAGATGACGCCGGCAATGCCGGGATCGATGAGCGCCGCGCACAGGTCTCCGGCGCGCAGCTTGTCGTCGCCGGCCAGGTAGCGGCGCATGCTGCCGCCGTCGGTAGCGCTCGGGAACACAACCGGCTCCAGGCCGGCGAACCGCAGCACGTCCAGGCCGACCGCCAGCTCAGCCTGATTGGCCGGGCTGCTGGCTGACAGCACCGCGACCCGGTCGCCGGGCCGCAGGGCCGGCGGCCGGGCGAGCGAGCGCGGGCGAGCGTTCGGGAATCCGGACTCGGTGACTGAGGTCTGGGCCGTCATTACGCTCCCTGCGGCGATGGCTGGCCGCGCCCAAGCAGGCTGGACACGTCGAGATCGGCGAGATGACAGGCAACCAGGCTGGCGTGGTCGTCGCGCGGTATCGCGGCCGGCAGCACGGCAACTGGTGTCGCGCGACACAGCTCCGCTCGCCCGTCGCCGGCGGGCAGGGCGGCCAGCCGCGGGCAGCGCGGGTGAAACCGGCACCCGGCCGGAATCCTCGTCGGGTCGGGCGGCTCCCCCGCCAGCGTCTGGCCCGGTGCGTCGCGGGTCGGGTCCGGGAGCACCGACAGCAGGGCCTGCGTGTACGGGTGGCGCGGCCGGAGCAGCACCTCGCTCACGGGGCCCGCCTCCACGATCCGGCCGAGGTACATCACCGCCACCCGGTCGGCGATGTTCCACGCGACGCCGAGATCGTGGCTGACAATGAGGGCCGACAGCGACAGCTCGTCGCGCAGGCTCAGGACGAGCTTGAGAATCTCGCCCCGAACCGACGCGTCGAGCGAGGACACCGGCTCGTCGGCGACGATCACCGAAGGATCGAGCGCAAGCGCGCCGGCGATGACGACCCGCTGCTGCTGGCCGCCGGACAGCTCGTGCGGGTAGCGGCTGACGAACTGCGCGGGCGGGCGCAGCCCGGCACTGGCAAGCGCCTTGGTTACGCGCTCATTCAGTCCGTTGCGCAGGCCGTGCAGCCGGGGTCCCTCGGCGACGAGGTCGAAGACGGTCTGGCGGGGATTCAGCGCCCCGGCCGGGTCCTGGAGGACGAGCTGGACGTGCCGCCGGTGGGCGCGCAGCGCGCCGCCGCCGTAGCGCAGCGGCGCCCCGGCGTACCGGATCTCGCCACCGGTCGGCTCGACCAGGCCGACCAGCGCACGGGCGAGCGTGGACTTCCCGCAGCCGGACTCGCCGATCAGCGCGACAATCTCGCCGCGGCCGATCGTCAGGTTCACGTCGTCGACCGCGCGGGCCGGGCCCCGACCGCGACGGGCCGGGAACACAACCCGCAGGTCGCGCGCCTCGAGTACGGCCTCGTCCGCCCCGGTTGGGCGCGGGTCCGCAGTCGCCCCCTCGGGACCGGCTCGGGCCGGCGCCGTCGCGTCGGTCCAGGGGGCACCGTTATCGAGCACCTTGATGCAGGCCGACTCCCGGCGCTCCCCCGCGGGCCACAGCTCGATGTCGCGGGTGCGGCAGTCGGCAATGACCTCCGGGCAGCGCGGTGCGAACGGGCACCCGGTGATCTCGCCGCGCAGGTCGGGCGGCTCACCGGGCAGGCCGGCCGGGGCCAGCCGGGATCCGGGATCGCCCAGCCGCGGGAACGCGCGGGCCAGGATCCGGGTGTAGGGATGGCGGGGCGCTTCAAGTACCTCGCGCGACGGCCCGGCCTCGGCGATGTGGCCCGCGTACATGACCGCCAGACGATCACAGGTCTCGCCGAGCACGGACAGGTCGTGACTGATCATGATCATGCTGATCTGGCGCTCGCGGACCAGGCCGGTCAGCAGCTGCAGGATCTGCGCCTGCACGATCACGTCGAGAGCGGTGGTGGGCTCGTCGGCGATGATGAGGTCCGGCCGGCAGGCCAGCGCCATCGCGATCATGACGCGCTGCCGCTGACCGCCGGACAGCTCGTGCGGGTAGCTCGCCTGTCGCCTGGACGTAACGCCCACGCTGTCGAGGAGCTCGGCGGCCCTGGCCCGGGCGACGCGCTGGCCCACCTTCTCGTGCAGCACGATCGGCTCGCAGATCTGCTCGCCGATGGTTCGCACCGGGTTCAGCGCGCTCATCGCACCCTGGAACACCACCGACGCCTCGGCCCACCGGACCGCACGCAGCTTCTGCCAGCCGAGGCCGATGATGTCCTCGCCGTTGAACAAGATCTCCCCGTCCAGGCGGGCGGAGCCGGGCAGCAGGCGCAGCAGGCTGAGCGCGACCGTGGTCTTACCGCAGCCGGACTCGCCGGCCATGCCGAGCGTCTCGCCGGCCGCGAGGGAGAAGCTGACGCCGCGTACCGCGCGCACGCTCTCCTGGCCGGAGCCGTAGGTAACCGACAGGTCGCGCACATCGAGCAGTGGGGCCATCGCCGCTACCTGCTCATCCGGGGATTGAGGATGTTCTCGACCGCGCGCCCGATGAGGGTGAAGCCCAGCACCACGATCAGGATCGCGATTCCGGGCGGGAGAATGTACCACCAGGCCCCGGCGCTGACCGCACCCTGGAAGAAGGCCTGGTTGATGATCGCGCCCCAGGACACGTCGGTCGGGTTGCCCAGTCCGAGGAACGTCAGCGTGGTCTCGGTCAGGATCGCGCTGGCAACCGTCAGCGTGGCCTGGACCAGGATGAACGGTGCCACATTCGGCAGCACCTGGCGCAGCACCAGCTGGCTGTCCCGCGCCCCGAGCGCCTTGGCTCGCTCGATGAACGGCCGGGCCTCGACCGCCAGGGTCTGAGCCCTGACCACGCGGGCGGTGCCCGGCCAGGAGGTGACCGCGATCGCGATCGTGATCGAGGAGTCGCCCTGGCCGAGAACCGCGGCCAGGGCGATGGCCAGCGGCAGGGTCGGCATTGCCAGGAAAAAGTCCGTGACCGCCATCAGCACACGGGACGTGACGCCGGGGAAGTGCCCGGCCAGCAGGCCGAGGGCGCTGCCCAGCACCATCGTGAGCCCGGTGGCGATCACGCCGATCGCCAGCGACGGCCGCGTTCCCCAGATCAGCAGCGTCAGGATCGAGCGGCCCGCGTAATCCGTGCCCAGCCAGAAGCGGGCCGACGGCGGCGAGATCGGCTGTCCGGGCGCATTGATGACGTCCAGGTCGCTCGCATGGATGAACAGGGGTGCCGTGAGCGCGAGCACGGTGATCGCGACGAGGATAGCCAGGCCCGCCATGGCGGCGGGCCGGCGGGCGAACTCGCGGGCGAACTGGCGCAGAGCCTGCAGCCGCGGCGGCCTCGCCGCAACCGGTACGGCCTCATCGATTACGGTCATGTCCGGCGCACCCTCGGGTCAAGGGCCCGGTAGGCCAGGTCGGCGAGCAGGTTGAACACGATCACCGACGCGCTGAAGACGACGAAGCATCCCTCCAGCAGCGGCAGGTCCGGGATCTGCAGGGCCTGGTAGGTGAGGTAGCCCAGGCCCGGCCACGAGTACACGGTCTCGACCGTGATAGCGCCGCTGACCATCGTCCCGACCTGGATGAAGATCAGCGTGACCGAGGGGAGCAGTGCGTTGGGTACGACGTGCTTCTGCCGCACCTCGGCATCGCGCAGCCCCTTCGCCCTGGCCGTCAGCAGGTACGGGTTCCCGGCCTCGTCTACCATCGACGAGCGCATGATCAGCTGGTACTGGCCGAAGGTGACCAGGGTCAGCGTCAGGCAGGGCAGCACGAGGTGGTGCAGCACGTCCAGGATGTGCGAAGGTGTCAGGCCGCCCGGCGTGCCCGGCGTGGACATGCCGGCCGCCGGGAACAGTGACGGGATCGGGCCGAAGCCGGCGCTGAGCACCACGAGCAGGAGAATGCCCAGCCAGAAGGTCGGCATCGACCAGAACGTGATGGACACGCCGGTCGAGCTGCGGTCCAGCAGGCGGCCGGGCCGCCAGCCGCTGCGGATGCCCAGCCACATCCCGAGCAGGACCGACACGATCGTGGACGAGCCCATCAGCAGCAGGGTCGGCCAGAGGCGCTGGGCAATGAGCGTGGAGACCGGTTCCTCGAACTGCCAGGAGTAACCCAGATTGCCGTGCAGGTAGTTGACCACGAAGTGGCCGAACCGGTCCCACAGCGGCTGGTTCAGGCCGAGCTGCTGGATCAGGAACTGCATCTGCTTGGGGCTGGTGAAATGACCTCTCGTGATCGCCTCCACCGGGTTGGAGGGCATCACGCTGAAGATGACGAAGCCCGCCACCATCAGCATCGCCAGGCTGGCGAGCGCGGCCGCCAGCTTGCGGACCAGGTAGTGGGTGAAGTCGCGCGCGCCGGAGGCCCCGCCCGAAGGCGGGACCTCCAGTGCGCTCAGGCCCTGAGCCGAGAGCGCTGCGGAAGGGCTGGCCAAGACCTTCCTACTCCCGCTCGCCCGAGGTCCGGCGGCGCTGCAGCACGATCGCGGCCCCGGCCAGCACAACCACCACGACGATCGCCAGCACGATCCACACAGTCGCACCGGACGACGAGGAGGAGGCGTCGGCGACCGGCGTCGCCGTCCGCCAGTTGATGAACTCGCTCGGCGACGGGTAGAAGCCCTGGGCATTGGGCTTGCCGTAGAAGTAGTCCTTCACGTCGCTGGTGCGGACGGCGCTGAGGAAGTCGGGGTAGTACAGGATCACGTCGACCGCGTTCTGGTACAGGATCTGCTGCATCTGGTCGACCGTCTTGACCCGCTGCGCGGTGTTGAACTCCGTGCCCTGCAGGTTGTACAGGTTGTCGAAGGTCTTGTTGCAGAAGAACGAGTCGGTGTTGCCCGGCTGGCTCAGGCTCGTCGGCAGGTCCCCGCACGTCTGGATCGACAGCAGGAACGTCGGGTCGGGACCGGTCGACCAGGTGTCCGACAGCATGTCCCAGTCACCCTCGGGCAGGTCGGTGTTGAGCTGGTTGAAGCTCATCGAGTCGATGGTCACCTGGATGCCGATGGCCTTCAGCCATTCGACGATGTAGGGCGCCATCGCCGCGTCCGCGGCCTCGTCGGAGTGGATGCCCAGGCGCAGGTCCAGCGGCTGGTGCGTCTTCGGGTCGATCCGGATCCCGTCCGGCCCCATCTTGAAGCCCGCCGCAGTCAGCAGCGCGTTGGCCTTGGCCGGGTTATACGCGAGCGACTCGGAGGCCGGCGGCGTCCACTCCCACTCCGGGTAGGCGGGCGTCAGGTAGCCCGAGCCGGGCACCGCGAGCCCGTCCCAGACCTTGGAGACCAGCTCCTGCTTGTTGAGGGCCATCTCGATCGCCTGCCGCACGGTCGGGTCGGTCAGCGCCGGATTGCCGTTGCCGAAGTGCTTACCTGACTGGGTCTGCGCGCCGGGGTTGAGCTCGATCGCGGTCCAGGCGCTGGAGACCTGCGGGTACACGGTGATGCCCTTGACGCCCTTCAGCGAGTTGAACTGCGGCGCGGTCAGGTTGTACTCGACCGCGTCAAGCTGGCCGCTGCGCAGCGCCGCCACCATCGCGTCGCTGTTGCTGAAGTACTGGATGATCAGCGTGTGGAAGTGCGGCGCGCCCATGAAGAAGCCGCTGTTCGCGGTCAGCGTCGCGTACTGGTTGGGCGCGTAGCCGGTCAGCCGCCACGGGCCGTAACCGACGACCGGCGTGGCCTGGTTCTTGAAGCTGCTGAGCTTGGAGACCTCGCTCGCCCAGATGTGCTCGGGCACGATCGGGATCGTGTTGAGGTTGTAGAGCATGTTCGCCTCGGGCTGCGTGGTCGTGATGACCAGCGTCGTGGCGTTCGGAGCGGTCACGGTCTTGAAGTCGGCCACGAGGGCGCCGTTGGCGGTGGCGGCGACCGAGTTGTGCATGATCAGGTTCAGCGTCCAGGCCGCGTCCGCGGCGGTGAGCGGCTTGCCGTCGGACCACTTGAGCCCGGACTTGATCGTGAACGTCCAGGTCAGGTCGTTCGCCGAGATGCTCCACTTGGTGGCCAGGTAAGGCACCGCCTGACCGGTCTCGTTGATGGCGGTGAGCTGCGGGTAGATGTTGTTCAGCACCTCGAGGTCACCGTCGAAGTACGCGGTGAACGGATTGAACGTCGAGAACGACGTCTGAGCCTGGATCCGCAGCGTGCTGCCGGACGAGTTGCTGGACGCGGCCGCCGCGGGAGCGGCCGCGGTGGCGCCGACTGCGAGCGCGGTCGAGGCCAGGGCCAGCCCGGCGACGGCGGCGAGCAGGGCCCTCCCCGTGCGCGCGGAACGGGGTCCGGGAAGATGCGCTGGCGGCCGCCAGCGACGGGCGAATCGGGCGGTGTTCATGAGAGGGACTCCTTAGGGACCGCGGCGAGTTCAGTGCGCGACGGGCGGGCGCGGCGGGGTGACAGCCGCGTACCGGGCCGGCAGAGCGGTCGCTCCTGCCTATCTATGGACATTCCAGCCAGAAGCATGTTTGAGTACAGCATGATTCAGAATCAGCGGTCAAGACGCTATTCTGAGCGAATCATTTCAAGCCTGTAACGAAGGTGGCCGATGGCTAAGCCTCCGGAGGAGCGCGGGCCCGAGGGACCGATGCCGGTTGCGCCGCGCCCCGGACGGGCGAGTTCCGCTGCGGCGAACACCGGGCCGGCGAACACCGGGCCGGCGAAGACGAGGCCGGCGAACACGGGCGCGCCGGTGAGCATCGCGGAGACGATCCGGCAGCGGCTGGGTGAGCTGTCGCCGTCCGAGCGCCGGGTCGCCAGGACGCTGCTGACCGGGCCGCCCACGATCGGGCTTGAGTCGTCGGTGCGGCTGGCCCGCTTCGCCGGCGTGAGCGGCCCGACGGTCAGCCGCTTCATCGCCGAGCTCGGGTTCAGCAGCTACGCCGACTTCCAGCGCGTGCTGCACGAGGAGATCGCCGCCCGTGTGATGTCGCCAATCGAGGTTTACCGGCGCCATCAGGAAGGCGAGCGGTCGGCCGACGTGCTGGGCACCAGCGCGCGCACGCTCGGCGACGCCGTCGCGGCCAGCGTCTCCGGGCTGGATCCGGCGGAGTATCGCCGCGCGGTATCCCTGGTCGCCGACGGCGGCAGGCAGGTCCTGATCACCGGCGGCTGGTTCAGCCAGCTGCTGGCCGGCTATCTCGCCTCGGTGCTGCGGGAGCTGCGTCCTGGCGTCCGGCTGGTCGGGCCGTCGGCGAGCGACCGGGTCGGCGCGATCGCCGACATCGGCAGGCGCGACACCATCGTCGCGTTCGACTTCCGCCGCTACGAGCGGGACACGCTGGAGATCGCCAGGGCCGCCCAGGCGGCGGGCGGGCGGATCCTGCTGGTTACCGACCCGTGGCTGTCGCCGGTCGCGGATATCGCCGACGCGGTACTCACCGCGCAGGTGACCGGGCCCGCTCCGTTCCAGAGCCTGACTCCGGCCCTGGCCGTGGTCGAGACGATTATCACCTCGGTCGTGGACGCACTGGGCGAGGCGGGCCGCGACCGGTTCGAGCGGTTCGGCGAGATCGTCGAGCGGTGGGTTCACCCCTGGCCCGACGGCGCGGGCAAGGTCGACAGGGAAACCGCCCGCGAGGTCGCCGCCGACCCGCCGCTGCACGCGCTCTAGCCCGGTCATGCGGCCGCGAGGAATCGCGTCACCACCCTGACCGCGAACTCCAGCGCGGCCACAGGGACGCGCTCGTTGACGCCGTGGAACATCTCGTAGTAGTCGAAGTCCGCCGGCAGCAGCAGCGGCGTGAACCCGTAGCCCGCGATGCCGAGCCGGGAGAACTGCTTGGCGTCGGTGCCGCCGCTCATGCAGTAGGGAACGACCGTCCCGCCGGGGTCCTCGGCGAGCAGCGCCGCGGCCATCGCGCGCACCACCGGCGCGTCCTGCGGCGCCTCGAGCGGGACCTCGCGGTGCAGGTACTCCCAGGTCACATCCGGGCCGGTCAGCTCGTCGAGTACGGCGGTGAATTCGTCTCCGTAGCCGGGTAGTACCCGGCCGTCTACGCACGCGGTCGCCTCGGCCGGGATCACGTTGACCTTGTAGCCGGCCGCCAGCATGGTCGGGTTGGCGCTGTTGCGGATCGTGCTGCCGACGAGAGCGGCGGCCGGGCCAATCCGCCGGAGCGTCTCGGCAACCGACGCGTCGTCGGCGAGCGTGCCCGGCTCGACGCCGACCGCCTCCGCTATCGCGCCGATCGCCGCCCGGACCGTCGGGATCAGCCGCACCGGCCACTGGTAGGCCGAGATCCTGGCCACCGCGCCGGCGATCTTCGCCACCGCGTTGTCCGGGTTCGCCTTCGAGCCGTGACCGGCCCGCCCGCGCGCGGTGAGCTTCAGCCACGCGGTGCCCCGCTCGGCCGATGCAATCGGGTACAGGTGCACGCCGTTCCCGGCATGGAAGGTGAACGCACCGGACTCGCCGATGGCCTCGGTGCAACCGTCGAACAGATCAGGGCGGTTGGCCACCAGCCACCCGGCGCCGTAGGCCGCGGTGTCCTCCTCGTCCGCGGTGAACGCGAGCACGATGTCGCGGCGCGGCCGGACTCCGGTGCGCAGCAGGTGCCGGGCCGCGGCTACCAGCGTGGCGTCGGCATTCTTCATGTCCACGGCGCCGCGGCCGTGCAGCACGCCATCGGCGATCTCACCGCTGAACGGATGCCTGGTCCAGTCCGCGGGCTCGGCCGGGACCACGTCGAGATGGCCGTGGGCCAGCAGCGCGCCCGCCGAGGGGTCCCGGCCCGCGATCCGGGCCACCACGTTGGCCCGGCCGGGCGCCGACTCCAGCAGGACCGGATCCAGGCCCGCGTCCGCGAGTTGCGCGGCCACGTACTCCGCCGCCAGCCGTTCCCTGCAGTCGCCGCCGCCGCGGTTGGTGGTGTCGATCCGGATGAGGTCGGCGGCGAAGGCAACGACCTCATGCTCGGCCAGCGTGATGCCGTCCCGGCCGGCTGCGGCGTGCTCCTCAGCCAAAGTGGTGCTCGATCGCGGCGGAGATCATCGTGGTGACGGTCTTGAAGCAGCGGATCATGTCCCACGCGGTCGGGCTGTGGTAGCTGACCGTGCGGTCGCCGGTGCGGCTCACGGTCGGCACGATCGCGGCGGCCAGGGCAAGCTGCGCGGAGTCCACCTCGATCTCGACGGTGTAGCCGCCCGCGGGCGGGTCGGCGGGCGTGCGCGGGTGC
>JASHOV010000065.1 GCA_030038495.1 Streptosporangiaceae bacterium | reverse complement strand
GACGACGCGGCCGGCAACGGCGGGCTGGCCGGGCCAGAGCTAGCCAGCACCGTGCGGGCGTACGCGGCCGGGCGACTGCCCGAGTACATGCTGCCGTCGGCGGTGACGGTCCTGCAGACGCTGCCGCTCACAGTCAGCGGGAAGGTAGACCGCAATGCGCTGCCCGCCCCCGACTATGCCGCGGCGGATTCGGGCCGGGAGCCGGAGACCTATTTGGAGCAGATCTTGTGCGGCGCGTTCGCGGAGGTCCTCGGGCTGGACCAGGTGGGGGTTGATGACAGCTTCTTCGACCTAGGCGGCCATTCGCTGCTCGCAGTGTCGCTGGTAGAGCGACTGAATGAGCTGGGAGTTCAGGTTGGGCTGCAGACCTTCTTCGCTGCCCCTACTGTGGCTGGACTCATGAACTGGCTAGACCGGTCGTCCATACAGGAGGCATTTGGCCTTCTCCTTCAAATCCGGGCCCGCGGAAGTAAGCCTCCCATCTTCTGCATACACCCCGCTGGGGGCGTGAGCTGGTGTTATACGCCGCTTGCCCGGTGCGTTCCGGAGGAATACCCCCTATACGGACTGCAGGCCCGTGGCCTCGATGGTACGAGCCAGCTTGCCTGCTCTATACGGGATATGGCGACCGATTACATCGAGCAAATCCGCGCCGTGCAAGAATTCGGTCCGTATTATCTGCTGGGATGGTCCACCGGAGGTATTATCGGGCACGAAATCGCTGTTCAGTTGCAAGCTGCCGGCGAGCAGGTAGCGGCCCTGATTATCATGGATGCGTACCCGCCACTACGCCGGGATGAACAAGAGGCGCCTAGCGGCGATGAAGCACAAGTCGCAGACGAAGCAGACGGGCCCGAGGACCGCCAGGACCCCGAGGATGCTGAAGACCCTGGTGCTTCCGCGCAGGAAAGACGACTAGCTGAATTGCTGGATATGGTGCGCCGGCGTTATGGCGGTAACGGTGAGGTGGTAACCGACGAGGATCTTATGATCGTCGCGCGGAATTTCCAGAATAGTGAGAGAAGCTTTTTCGCGCATGAGTTCCGGGAATTTGAAGGGGATGCCGTGCTCATGGTCGCGGCTGAGGGTCGGCCGGCGGATGCACCAACCGGCGCAACGTGGTCTCCTTATGTATCCGGGGAAGTAATAGAATTCCGACTTCCCTGCGAACACGAAGATATGACGCGGCCTGACATGCTGGCTCAGGTCTGGGCCCATATGTCAGCATGCCTGAAACTGGAGAACTGAAGGTCCCACGGCGAGTAACTCGCGAGCTGGCTCAAATCAGGGTCGGCTACCAGCGCCACTCATGCTGCCCGTACAGATGCTCGGATTTGATGCCATGGTCGGTACACCAGGTCATAAACTCATCGACCTGCTTGAGCTGGTAGGAGTCCTCCTTGTAGCTGGTGGCCATGACGTGACCCACGAGCCAGGTCTCCTCGCCCATCGCATAGACGTAGGCCTCGGCTGCCCCCAGCTCTGTCATGATCGCGGCGGCCTGCGCGGCGTTCGACCCTGACAGGGTGCGCGAGTCGCTCATTTTCTTGGTCACTGGCCTGGTCAATATGGCCTGGTAGGCCCAGGTCAGCGGCGCCCCGGCGCACTCCATCCCCAGGAATGCCATGTCGACGGCCCCGACGTGGTTGCGCATGTACCGGTACATCCCAGGGTCGACTCCCGAGGAATCTGCCCCGACGAATATCGTCCGCCCGCCCATCCGGACGCAGTATGTCGTCTTGGCGCGGATGTCCAGGTCGGCGTGCTCCCCAAGAAATGGCGTGGCGGTCACCTTCCCGCCGGGAAACTCGACCTCAGAGAAGTCATCCACCTCGACTACGGGCAGACCCACGTGAGCAAGGTAGAGCCCAGGCGACGGGTCGCACAGGCTGCCCTTGGACGACCGCGGTACCACAACCGCGCCGACGCGGCCGCGCAGTTGCAGCAGCGTCTCCAGCACGATGTGGTCCTGATGCCCGTGCGTGATCAGCGCCAAGTCGATGTAATCGGGCAGGTCAGCATAGGTGAACCTGCCGGTCGCCGTGCTATCGGCGCTGATCCACGGATCGGTGATGATCGCTGCTTGCGCCGTCTGCATCAGCAGGCAAGCGTGCCCGAAATACCGGACTCGGGCGCCGCCGTCGAGGTGCCGGTCGTCGGCCAGGCTGGGCCCGGCCGTCAGGAGCCCGTCCAGCGTGGCGGCCTGGTCATCGCCAAGTTCCAGGGCCTCGCGCAGCCGGTCCGCGCTCGTAGCGCGGACCCTGGCCTTAAACAGCTCCTCCAGCCCCCGATGCCGGAACGGAATCCGCAGCTCCAGCACCTCCGGCGACGGCAGCCGCGGTGTGCTCATGACAAACGGGCGCTCTACGCCGGTCTCGATCGATAGCTGAACGGATTGCCGGTCCTCGCTGTACGCATGGCTCTGGTACACCAGCGGCTCGATGTAGCGCATCGATGGCTGGTTACTGGTGTCATACGCCAGCTCGACCAGGCCTGACAACGCGGTCGGGAGCTTGGGGTACAGCGCGGTCAGATCAAACCCGGTTGCGCCCTGCCGCAGGATCTCCTCGCCCTCGGCGATAGCCTCCGCGAAGCGCAGCATCTCGGCGCGCTCACGCTTGATCGAGCTCAGCAAGGCGCGGACCTCGCTGCTCCGTCGCTCACCGATGTTGACGAAGAACGCACCCCGCAGTGCCGGGTTGTGGCTCGCACTGATGTGAACTTGGGGGGACTGCAGATATGACTCAAGAAGCGGTACCTGCAAGAACGCGAGGTTCATCGCTGCCTGTACCGGTGCCACGGTATGGAGCGACGCATAAAATCGGTCGACCAGGGGCTCGATAATCACGCCTGGCCGGAGAAACCGTTCCTCGTCGCCCATCTCCGCTCCCGCATCCTCAGCCGAAACCCAAGGCAACTTTCGCGGTTTACTATGGCATGCTGCAGATCACCCAGCAATCATAGTCGAGACGGCATGGCTCGCTGCGCGGCCCCAGCGGCTGGCGGGGTCGCAAGCGATGGCCTCAGTTGAGACCCGGAGTCGGCCACGTCACTTGCCGGACCCCGGCATTATGCCGGAGGTTGGCCGACCTTCCTGTACGCGGCGCCTGTCTGACGCACGTGATTAATGCGCAAAGCGCCGATGGGCTTCTTTCAAAGCCATGAATTAAGGTATCAAAGTGAAAGTGATTCATGTAACTAACAACATGGAAAATTACATATCCGGGCCAGAGAGGTACGTGCTGTACCTGGCCGCCGCGCAGAAGGCGCGCGGAGTGAGCGTCAGCGTCATCCTCGACCGCCCAGGGCCCATGGTTGATGCCTGCCATAAGCAAGGTATACCGGTGGCCATGGTCGAGGGGCTGAAGATGCGGTCCGGAATTCGGCCGGACGAGAAGACGATGCAAAGGCTGATCGAGCAATTGAGGATCTTTGGCGGGGAAATCATAAACTGCCATGGCACGTACGCTGCCTTGCAAGCAGTTCCGGCGAGCAATAGAATCGGTCTTCCCTGCATATTCACCCTGCACTTCGGCGGCGATATCACGACTCCTGGAAATGCCATTCTAGAGGCACGGCGCATGGGTTTAAGATTCGCCATGATCTCTGTTTCCAAGACCCGCTTCGAGGCGTTGAGGAAAGTTGGCATACCTGAGTGCGACCTGTATTATGTAGCGCAAGGAACGGAAGCCGATTCGTCCGTGCGCTCAATGCGAACCCGTCAATCGAGCCGCCCGAACCTAATATTTGCCGGGAGTCTATCCCATCTAAAAGGGCCCGATATCGCCATTTTAGTGATGTCTGAGTTGCGGCGCAGGCGTGGTGAAAGCTGCCCACTGCTAAATATGTACGGCCAGGGTAACGAGGAGCGATACCTGAAGGAGATGGTCAGCGCGGTCGGCTTGCGTGATATTGTGCTATTCCATGGCCATGTGCAAGACATACTTGCATCTTGTGATAACGCCGACCTTCTCATAGTGCCATCACGCATGGAACAGGGACCTCTCGTCGTACTAGAGGCGATGAGCCGCGGAATGCCGGCCGTGACGTCAGACGTCGGCGACGTGCGCGAGATGCTGCCGGACCGGAGGTACGGACGCATCGTCCCCGTGGACTCAATAATAGCGTTCGCCGATGCCATAGAGTCAGCCCTGGCGGACATTGCCGATGGAACCTTCGACCCTGACCTGCTGAGGGAAAGACATCGGGAACTCTATACAACCGAGAAGATGGCCGAACGCATCGAGGCGGTTTACGAGAATGTGCTGAATAATTCACGCTCGGATAGCAAAACTGGGGCGCCATCCCAGATCGACCCCACCGGGCGTGCACCGGCAAGGTTGCCCGGCCAGCTCCGGGGTACCCGTCGGTCTGGTTGACCTTGCCAACCTGCTGACCCCCGTACGTTCAACTGCGGACCTGCATCAGTTGAACGTCGTACGGCCTTGTTACCCCACCCTTCAGCAGGGCGATGACCAGAAAAGGCCATCGGGCGATGGGATTAGTCCATTCTCGAAAAGTGGAGTCTCGTCCTCCGCGTCCTCGCGCAGCAGTGCGCGTGCTTGTACTTGCGTGCCTTCCTGCATTGCCTGCCGCACGATCGCAGACTTGAAGAGGGGCAACATGCTCTGCTCTTTGTTCGCGACCAGAGCGTCAACCGCCTCGGCGAACTCGCTGGATCGCCCCTTGTAGCGCCGAGCCAGGGGTTCGGCCTCCGCGAGGGCCGCCTCACCGGATGATACGCCGCCGAGCAATTCGACAAACGACTCCAGCTCAGAACTGGTGTTCTTGGTGACCTTCTTCGCAGACCAGAAGTAGGAGTTTTCGCTGACGTGCATGTCGTAGAACGCCACGAGGAACTCGTAGTACACCCCGTACTCGCGGCGGTACCGCTGCTCGAACTCCCGAAATGCAGCCTCCTCATCGACTAGCTGCGCCATGACGCTGTTGATGGAGCGCGCCGCTAGCAGCGCGCTGTATGTGGCCAGATGTACGCCGGACGAGAAGATGGGGTCTACGAAGCATGCTGCATCGCCGACAAGCACCATCCCCGGCCGCCAGAACTTCGTATTGAGGTACGAGTAGTCCTTACGCACGCGCAGCTGCCCGTATTCGCCTTCCGTCACCCGCTTGGCATCCCGGAGGTAATCGCTGATCATCGGGCACTCAGCGATAAGTGCTTGCAACGCCTCGTCGGGGTCGCCCTGAATCTTGTTCGCCATCTCGCGCCGCACGACGGCACCGACACTGGTCAGGTCGGGCCTGAGCGGTATATACCAAAACCATCCGCTATCAAAAGCGGCGGACAGGATGTTACCTGAGTTCGGCGGCGGAAGGCGTTTCCCGCCCTCAAAATAGCCGAAGAGGGCAAGGCTACGGAAGAAATCCGAGTACTTTCGTGATCCTCCGACTTGCTTGTAGATGCGGCTCTTGTTGCCCGACGCGTCCACTACGTATCTCGCGCGGATCTGGCCAGCGTTCCCCTCGGCGTCGGTATAGGACACCCCGCGAACACGCTCGTCGTCGCTAACAATATCGTTAACGGTACATTCCTCGCGTACATCGGCACCCATTCGCCGCGCGTGATCTAGCAAGATCTTATCAAATCTGCTCCGCTCGACCTGGTATGCATAGGACGTCTGGCCGGCAAGTTTCGGTGACACTGAGAATGAGAACGTCCACGGCTCAGGATTGGAGCCCCACCGCTGCGTTCCGCCGCGTTTGACGGTGAAACCGGCCTTTGCCAGCTCGTCCGCTACCCCAGTCAGACGGCATACACCGTGTACGGTGGACGGCAGAAGCGACTCACCGATCTGCCAGCGCGGAAACTTCTCTTTTTCCAGGACCACGACCCGGTGTCCCTGCATCGCGATGAGCGATGCCAATGTCGCCCCTCCGGGGCCTCCGCCGACGACCACCACGTCGACATCTTCAACACCTTCGGCACCCATGTCCTACCTCTCGCGCTATCGCTGTCCGACAGTTGCCTCAGATCGATGTCCGCACAATCCCCTTGTGATCCGGGGGCCGGTGATGTTCATCCGGCCCGAGTACCCGATGGCAGCACGTCATCCGCCCGCGCCCCGAACGCTGGCGCCTGCTGGTGCTCAGCAGTGCAGGCTCGTTTACCTGCGTCACGCACTAGACGTCAGTGGCAGGCACAATGCCAGGCGAGTAATCTGGGCCATGGGCCAGTCCGGGTGAAAGACATTAGCGATAGCTGCTGCCTAGGATTGCCTGTCTAACATCAGGCCGGACGACGCTAAAACCTTTTATGATGCAAATATCATCATGCGAAAGGACGCTAATGTCAAGCGTGGCGGTTAACGGCATTAATCTTCACTACGACGAATATGGCTCTGGCGAGCCCGTCGTGCTCGTAACGGGCAGTGGCGCCAGGGGCAGAATGTGGACACCGCATCAGGTCCCGGCGCTGACCGCTGCCGGCTATCGGGTGATCACGATCGACAATCGCGGAATGCCGCCTACCGATGTGTGCCTGGAAGGGTTCAGCCTGGACGACATGGTGGCGGACACGGTCGGCCTGATCGAGATCCTGGGGATCGGCCCATGCCGGATAGTCGGGTTCTCGCTAGGCGGGATGATGGTGCAGGAACTGCTTCTCGCCCATCCGGATTTGATCACGCAGGCGGTTCTCATGGCTACACGGGGCCGGACGGACGCGCTGCGCACTGCGATGTCGGCGGCGGACTCAGTGCTTATCGAAAGCGGAGTCGTACTGCCTCCGCGGTACGCGGCCGTTGTGCATGCTACACAATTTCTATCTCCCCGCACGCAGGCTGACGATCGACGTATCAGGGACTGGCTCGATATTTTTGAGTTGTCGCTATCGGAGCGTTCAGCTAACCGGGCTCAGCTGGGGCTTGAATTGGTAGAGGACAGGCTGGAGGAGTATCGCAAGATCGGGTCGCGGTGTCTCGTGATAGGGTTTAGCGACGATCTGATAGCCCCACCCTACCTCTGCCGCGAAGTTTCCGAATACATTCCTGATTGCAGATATGAGGAGGTGGCCGGATGCGGGCATTACGGCTACCTTGAGGAGCCAGAGAGCGTCAATTCGCTGATCATTGATTTCTTTCGCGAACTCCGGCGTGATTAGTTAAGGCGGCTCTACTTCGAATGGCGCTCGGTTTTACCCGGCGGTTGCCTTCTTGCCGTTGCTCTTAGTCGAAGAGCGTGCTGACCGCTGCCGTGCTTCCGTTCCCGCCTTTGTAGACGCATTTTTTGCGGCATTCTTTTCTCGTTCGGCGGCATCTTCCTCCATGGCCTTTATAAGGCTTCGGGGCCTCATGTCGGTCCAATTCGTCTCGATGAAATCGAGACAATCCTGCCGCGCGGCTTCCCCGAATATCGTCTCCCAGCCTTCCGGGACGTCGGCGAAGACTGGCCATAGGGAGTGCTGACCTTCGTCGTTGACAAGAACAAGGTAGCTGGCGTCTGGGTCCTCAAATGGGTTTGTCATGCCTACTCCCTCTCGACATTGGTGCCGGGCTTAAATCCGCCGAACATCTGAACATCGCTTTGGGGCATTGTTAAGATAGACCTTGTTCCCTTCGCCAGTCCAGCAGAACAGTGCTGGTCCTCACTTCTGGCTGCGTCACGGAGGCCGTCCGATGTCGGAGCGAGCGCGCAGATCCGCGAGCGGCGAATCCCGAGGTTTCGGACTGCTCCGGCGGTCGCGAGGATGACGGTATGGCGATCAGGTTTCCTGCTCCGCTGAAGCCCGGTGACCGGGTGGGCGTGACGTCACCGTCGATGGGCGTAAAGCAGACGGAGCATAGTCGGCTTGCGCAGGCGGTGGAGGCGGTCCGCGGCCGCGGTTATGACGTCGTGATCGGCGCCTGTATGGACGGAAGCTCGCACGTCAGCGCATCGGCAACAGCCCGGGCGGCGGAACTGACGGCGATGCTGACCGACGAGTCGATCCGGGCTGTCGTGCCGCCGCGGGGCGGGGAGACTGCCATCGACCTGCTGCCGCTCCTGGACTGGGACGCAATCGCCGCGGCCGAGCCAACCTGGTTTGTCGGGTTCTCCGACATCTCCACCCTGCTCATGCCGCTAACGCTGCACACCGGGATTGCGACCCTGCACACCAATAACCTCTTGAACACCCCGTACCGAGCGCCAGGGCGGGTTTTGACGTGGCTCGACATCGTTGCTATGCCCGCAGGTTCCTCGTTCGGGCAATCGTCGCCGGGCATGGAAAGCGCCGTCCCTTGGCCGGACGGCCGTGCGATCCCGCGGCTCACCTTCGACAGGGCTGCTGACGGGGCGTGGGTTCGGCTCGACGGTGAAGGTGCAGTCGATGTCAGGGGTCGCCTGATCGGCGGGTGCATCGAAACCGTACGCCACCTGGCGGGAACGCCTTACGGCGACATAGCCCGGTTCCGGCATGACGAGGCCCCGGAGGGGGTCATCATCTACGTCGAGGCGGCCGGTGACGACGCCTACGGCATCTGCCGGAGCCTGCACGGGATGCGCCTGGCGGGCTTCTTCGCCGATGCGAAGGCCGTCCTTGTCGGCCGCACGGCCGCTCCCGAAAGCAAGACCCTTACCCAGAAGGAAGCCGTTCTCGACGCTGTCGGCCGGCTGGGCGTACCGATCATCGCGGACGTCGGATGCGGGCATGTCCCACCGTACCTGCCGATGGTAAATGGCGCCCTCGGGCACCTTCAGGTCAGCGCCGAGCTGGCATCGCTGACTCAGTCGCTCAGTTAGCTCCGTCGGCAAGGGCTACTGGCCGTCGGCAAGGGCTACTGGCCCGTCTTCGCGGACGACACCGAGCTCGGCGGCCCATATCCTCCTTGGCTGCAGTCCCTTAGGCTAGATGCGAACATGCCGAATGGCAGCGAATGAAGGTAAATGTGATTCCGCATCGTGAGGTCCCTTGTGAAGAGAGAGCCGATTGCGGCACCACTAGAAATCAACTTGCTCGATCCAGCATTGTATTCGCATGGCGATCCTTTTGCGGTGTGGCGATGGCTCCGGGCAAACGACCCCGTGCGCTGGCATCCGCCAACGAACTTCCCAGGATTCTGGATCTTAACCCGATACGACGATGTGCGGGCGGTATACCGAGATCCCGAAACATTCAGCTCGGCTCAGGGCATTCTACTGCGGCCAGCGGAACACGGCGGCGACCCTGGTGGCGGAAGGACGCTTGCGCTTACCGATCCACCCCGTCATCGCCAGCTTAGAGCGATAGTTGACGATTGGTTCGTCCTAAGGTCCGTGCGGACCCTCGAAGCCGAGATGCGGGACGTCGCGAGTGATGTCGTCGCCCGTGCCCTGGAGCGCGAAAGCTGTGATTTCGTTAGTGAAATTGCGGCCCGAGTTCCCCTTTACGTCATCTGCAATATGATGGGAGTGCCAAAGGGCGATTGGGAACGTCTTTTTGAACTGACGGGGCAGGCGTTTGGCGCGGCCGATCCGGTGACCCGAAGGTTTGCGCATATGGATATTCTTCAGTACTTTGAAGATCTAGCCGCGACCCGCATGAAATGCCCCGCTGACGACCTGGTGAGCGCGCTAGTCTCCGCAAACATTGATGGCCGGAAGCTCTCCTCCGACGAGGTACTGCTCAATTGTGATAACTTGCTTGTTGGCGGTACGGAAAATACACGTATCGCCGCCACCGGTGGCATGCTTGCCTTTCTCGAGCATCCGGCTGAATGGCGAACCCTCTCCAAGGAGCCGACGAGCTTGCCGTATGCGGTAGAGGAGGTGCTCCGCTGGACGTCCACTGCCACCCATATAATGCGTACGGCAACGAAGCCGGTTGTTATTCGGGACCGTCATATCGAGGCGGGCGACCGGGTCACGCTTTGGAACCCGTCTGCCAACCGAGACGAGGCCGTCTTTGCTGACTCTGATTGCTTTAATGTCCGGAGGCGTCCAAATCGGCATATGGCCCTCGGATATGGTGAGCATTTCTGCCTAGGCGGAACTCTCGCCAGGTGCGAGCTTCGCCTGCTCTACAGCGAACTGCTTCACAACACGAAACGCATTGAGCTCGATGGTGCACCCGTCCCGCTGAGCTCCATTGTCGTTAATGGCTTCGAGAAACTCCCGGTCAAATTCTCTCCCCGGCGGAGGTCAGCTTCCTCGTGAGGTTGTAGTTTGCCTGTAGCAACGGCAGGCAGGCTTGACGGCGCGGCGACATGGCAGATAGAAACGGGTCATATTCCTGGCGAGTTAACCGGCATCTGTCCGAGGGAGGCGGGAGGGCTCAATGACCGTGCAGGTAAATCGGGAGAGCTTCACGTTTCAGGCTGAGGCGGCCGCGATTCTGAACCTGATGGTCTATTCGCTATACAGCAGCAAGGAGATCTTCTTGCGCGAGCTGATCTCTAACGCCTCGGATGTGATCGGCCGGCTGCGCCTGGAATTGCTCGCGCAAAATGAGCTGCCCGGGGAGGAGGGCCCGCTTCAGATCCGGGTCAGCCATGACCAGGAGGCGCGCACGATCACCGTGAGCGATAACGGCTTCTACTCCTCGTTCATCGTGGCCGAGCGGGTGGTCTTGACCACCCGCCGGGTCGGCCTGCCCGCCGGGGAGGCCGTGCGCTGGCTGTCGGACGGCGACGGCGAGTACATCCTGGAGATGATCGAGCGGGCCGACTTTGGCGTCCTGGAGGACGAGACCGAGCAGCAGGCCAAGGAAAAAGGCCACCACCGAGTACGCCATCGTTCGAGGCAGGATGAAGGCGATCCTGGCTGGCAAGGTCTGGAACTCAACCGGAACCGCCCCCTGGTCGAACATCTCAACCACAACCCCGACGACCCGCGGCTCCCGAGTGGGCTCACGTCCTGTACAACCAGGCCGTGCTCGCGCTCGGCGCACGCATCGTTGAGCCGGCCGCCTTTGTCGGTCGGCTCAACGACCTGCTCGTGGCCCTTGTCGATGGACAAATGACGTAGACCCAGGCGGACCCGGTGGCCGCCGCGCTGTCGGCGGCTACGCCTGAGCGGTGACCGGCATCACCAGCCCTGTGCAAGTTTGCGTGAGCGTAGACAAGACTCGGAACGGAGCAAGAGTCTGATGGAATCACCCCGACGACCAGCCGCTGATGTCGATGTCGACCAACTCGCAGCCCAAGTTACGCAGCTGGCGTTCAGCCAGCGACTCGTCTTAGTTCCGGCAACGCCGTTACCAAAATCCTGTTCGGGTCACCTGGTCCTGCTGGGCAACGACGACCTCAGCGCGGCTGATTTCTGTCAGCTCGCGGCAAACGCAGGTGCAAGGCTGCTGTACGTTCAGACGGAGGCTTTCGACGCTGGGAGTGATCTCGCCCTAACGCTCGGGGATTACGACCAGAGCGAACCGGACAGAACGCAACGCGCGAAGCTAGCCGAGTTGCGCCGTGAGGCAGAGCGTCTCAACGGCCGCGTCCGTCAGCTCGAGCTTGCTTTCGCCGCAAAATGCGTGCTGCATTACTGGGCCGTGACCGCCGACTGGTACGACAGCCTCGTGCGCCGTGCGGCCGAGCTGCTGCGCTATGACGAACCCTGAGCCGGATGTTCGCCAGGGGAGCGTTAGATCCTCTTCGAGCGGGTCACCGGCGAACCTGGTCCGGAGACCAGCGCTCGGGAGCGGCCGTCCTCGCGGTTCAAGCGCGCTGCGTCCGGTGGTGCCCGCGAACGTGCGCTACCTAGCCGACTCGGGCCATCAGATCTCGGTGCAGCCGCGGTCGCGGGGCGAGAGCGCGGGCCGGTCAGGTGGTCGTCGAGAACCCGAACCGGCTGGTCGGCAGGGGGCGGTGGAGGCCTCCAGCGGCTCGCAGGCCTTTCGGAAGCAAGTAGTTAGACAAACTATACCGAAAGCTACTAGCTATCTATATGACAGTTTCCTATACTATCTATGTGACTGGGTCTTTTTATCAGTCCAGTTTATCGATGAATTGTTACGACTTCGGCAAGGAGGTCAGCAAAGGTTCACGCTTCAGTCGGCGAGCCGCACGCAAAGTCCTGTTACATGCTGCCTTCCTATCTTGCACTTGTTACCGGATAAACGACGGAGCCTAATGTGAGCAATGGAATGCATGCCGGTCCGATTCCGTCCGCAAGCGATGGAAAGGTCGGCGGCCCGGCTAGTATGGCAGTGTATGGCCGGGTCCCCGGCCCGAAGATCGTAACAGTTCCGCTTCTGGCGCTGCGGCCGGGCGAATCCCCGCGGTCAGGGGGAGAAGATAGAGCACATATCGCATGGCTCGCAGAGACCGACGGGCCGCTACCCCCGATTCTTGTCGATCGGCGCAGTATGCGGGTGATCGACGGGATGCACCGTCTTATGGCTGCGTCGCTGAAGGGGCGGGAGAAGATTGATGTCGAGTTCTTCGATGGCAGCCCGGCGGACGCGTTCGTGCGTGCCGTCCAGGCGAATGTGACGCATGGCCTACCTCTGTCGCAGGCGGATCGTCGCGCTGCAGCGACGCGGATTATTTCGTCCCATCCGCACATGTCTGACCGGGCGATCGGGGAGTCGACGGGCCTAGCGGCCAAGACCGTGGCGGCTATCAGACGCCGTTCAACTGATGCAATGTCGCAGTTGAACACCCGGGTTGGCAGGGATGGCCGGGTTCGGCCGCTGAGTGGAGCGGAGGGCCGCCGGCGGGCCGCAGAGCTGCTGGCCGAGCATCCGCGAGCTACCCTGCGGGAGGTCGCACGGGCCGCAGGGGTGTCTCCGGCAACGGCGGGTGACGTCAGAAAGCGGCTGGAGCGCGGCGATGGACCGGGCCCGACCGCGGACGGTGATATTGCGAGAGTGCGCGGGGCAGCCCAGGTACGGCGGCGGCAGCATGTGCAGATGGCACCGGCGCTCGTGCTGGAGAAGTTGCTGCGGGATCCGTCGCTGCGCCACAACGAGCAGGGACGGTGGCTCTTGCGCCTGCTACAGCATAATGCGATCGGGGCGCAAGAGCGGCGTGGCCTGATCGCCGCGGTGCCGCATCATTGCGAGGCGGCAGTCGTGCAGCTGGCGCTTCACAACGCGGAGAGGTGGGAGAGCTTCGCGCAGGATTTGGAGAAGCGGGCACGAGTTGTCGATCCGCTGGGCAGCCGACGGATCAGCGGTAAGTGTTGAGAGGCACGCACGCAGGACTGTTCGGAAGGGGTCGCTGGGGCGAAGGCGCTGTCGGCGGCGAGCCACCGCGTCGGCCCCGACCGCGCGTCGCCGTTAGCCAGGGTGTTCGTTGTAACGCACATCGCTCGGCGTTCGTCTTAGCGCTCAGCCTGAGGCTGAGCACTGGCCTCATCGACCAGCGGCTGCATCCCGAGCCACCACCGCCGCCTTCCAGCGTCAGCGAACACTGACGTGGGCTGGGCTATTCCTGATAATTTCCGTAAAATAGCCGTAGTTGCGCCTGCGCTCCGAGCTCTCGCGCCTAGGGATCGTGCGGTTATTCCTATTCAACTCGTGCACTGATTGTCTCGGAGGGGCCGGAGGCTAATGTGAATGAGGTAAAGCTCGGTGAACCTCAATCCCGGCGCAGCGAGTTGGCCGCTGCCCTGACCGGGATGGCCGCAAATGATCAAGTGCCACAGCGGAATGTGGTCGCAGTCCGGGTCTCGTCGCTGAGACCTGGATATTCGCCCCGGCTGCAAGGGGAGGAGAAAGCCCATATCGCGTGGCTGGCGGAAACCGAGTCGCCACTGCCGCCGATCTTAGTGGAACGGCGCACGATGCGGGTAATTGACGGCATGCATCGCCTTCGAGCTGCGACGTTGAAGGGACAGGAAACGATCAACGTTGAGTTCTTCGACGGCAGCCCGGCAGATGCTTTCTTGCGTGCAGTCGCGGCGAACGTGACGCATGGGCTGCCATTGTCGCAGGCGGATCGGCGGGCTGCGGCAGCGCGGATTATCACGTCGCATCCGCAGTTGTCTGACCGGGCGATCGGGGAGTCGGCTGGCTTGTCGGCCAGGACGGTAGCGAGCATCCGGCGTTCAACTGGCGGCGTTCCGCAGTTGAACGCGCGGGTCGGCCGGGATGGCAAGGTCCGGCCGCTGGATCGGATGGCGGGCCGGCGGCGGGCGGCGGAGCTGCTGGCCGGGTACCCGCGGGCGTCGCTGCGGGAGGTGGCAAAGGCAGCGGGTGTGTCGCCGGCGACGGCCGGCGACGTCAGGAGACGGCTGGCCCGCGGTGAGGAGCCCGGGCCGGGCCAGCCCGGCACGGCTGGTACGGGGGATGCGGCGGAGCTGGACGAGGCGGGCCGGGCGTCGGCTGGGCGCACGGCTGGGGTGGCGCCGTCGACTCCGGCATCGGCGCTGCAGAAGCTGTTGAGGGATCCCTCGCTGCGCTACAGTGAGCAGGGACGGCGGCTTTTGCACCTGCTGCTGCATAATGCGACAGGGCCGGCCGAGTGGTCTGGAGTGGCCGCAGTCGTCCCGCCCCACTGTGCGGTTACGGTGGTGCTGCTGGCGCGTGAGTATGCGCGGACGTGGCAGAGCTTTGCGCAGGAATTGGACGAGCGTGCTCGAGTTATCGGGCCCTCGGCCTAGCTGGCGGGCAAATTCACGGATCCTCAGCATCGAACTATGCGGGTACGAACGCGAGAGTAGCCCTGGCAGCGGTAAACCGGAGAGCCACTGATCGTCGGCGCTCTTGTCGCGCATGAGTTTATGTGCGATTTTGAGGGCGAGTCTATCTGTTCTCTTTAGCCATCCGGCCTACCAAGGGGCCTCCGTGGTCGCGTGCGACATCGAATATGTTGAACTCTTCACCGGCGATGAGAGCCTTTCCGCCGATTACTTCGAATCATCGCTGGGCTTCAGGAGGGTGGCCGAGTCTGCTGATGACAGCAGGAATTCCGTGCTGCTACGTCAGGGCGATGCGCAGCTGATCGTGACGTCAGGCCCGGTGACGAAGAAGTTCGTTGATGCGCACGGCGACGGGGTCGCTGACATAGCGCTGACCTGCGATGATGTTGCAAAGACCCGCGACGCGGCGCTGGCGGCTGGCGCCGAGGAGACCGGCTTCGCGCCGGGGAACGTGGCGGTGTCCGGATTCGGTGGCGTATGCCATACGCTGCTGCCCATTCCGGCGGAGCCTGGAAGCCGGCTGCCCGCGGGTCGCACCTGGATTAGCGCGTCGACGCCGACCGTCCGGCAGACCGGGCGGATTCGTTTAATTGACCACATTGCGATCTGCGTCGAAGGGGGAAGCCTGAGCGATTACGCGGCCTTCTATGGGGATGCCTTCGGCCTTGTCCGCTACTCAAGCGAATATACCGCGCTAGGCGACCAGGCGATGGACTCGATCGTCGTGCGTAGCCCGTCCGGCGGTATCACCTACACCCTAGTCGCATCAGATCCGGCGAAGAGTCCCGGACAGCTGGACGCATTTCTCCACAGGAATGGCGGCCCAGGCGTTCAGCATCTCGCGTTCCTCGTCGATGACATTCTTCTTGCAACTCGCGAATACCGGAACCAGGGCGTGAAATTCCTGGCCGCGCCGCCCGCATATCACGATGCGCTCATTGAGCGGTTCGCCGACATGCGCTCGCGTATATCCGACCTGCGGGCGGCGAATGTGCTCGCCGATCGAGATGAGTGGGGCTACCTTCTGCAGCTGTTCACGTGCTCGCCACACGAACGGAACACTCTCTTTTATGAGCTTATAGAGCGCCGCGGGGCGCGGGGATTCGGCAGCGCGAACATCCGGGCCCTGTACGAGGCGGTTGAGCGCGAGCGGCTGGCCGCCGGATGAGCGACTACAGCCCCGGCAGGCCGAGCGCCACAAGCCTCGGCGACTACGCTCGCCAGTCGGTGCAGCCTGGTGGCTGGCTCCGCAAGGAGGATCTGCATGCGTGCGTCCGTGACCCGGTCATGGACACCATGAACTTCCTCAATGAGATCACGGTGCGTTATCCGGCAGCAATCTCTTTTGCCCCGGGTCGGCCATATGATGGCTTCTTCGACACTGAGCAGATCTTCACGTATATTCGCTGTTATTTAGAGCATTTGGCGGCAAATGGGAATTCGGCCGCGCAGATCCGCGATGCGATGTTCCAGTATGGCCCGACCGCCGGCCGTATCCGTCAGCTGATCGCCGCCTCGCTGCGACAGGACGAGAACATCGACGTTCCACCCGAATCGATAGTTGTCACGGTGGGCTGCCAGGAGGCCATGGTCCTTGCGCTACGCGCGATTGTGTCCGGCCGCGAGGACGTTGTGCTGGTCTCCAGCCCTTGCTATGTGGGAATCACGGGCGCGGCTCGCTTGCTCGACATCGCGCTGACCGCGGTCGAAGAACGGGAGGATGGCTTCCGCTGCGCCGACCTCGAAGACGCGGTCCGGGCTGAGCTAGCGCGCGGGCGCCGCCCTCGCGCCTTCTACGTGGTGCCAGACCATTCCAACCCGTCCGGGACGACGATGTCGCTCGGGGCCCGACACCAGCTGCTTGAACTGGCTGGCCGCCATCACCTTCTCCTACTGGAAGACAGCCCCTACCGGCTCGTCAGTCCCGGTCCGCACCTGCCGACCCTCAAGTCCCTTGACCGCCAGGGGGCAGTCCTCTTGCTGGGCTCGTTCTCCAAGACCGTCTTCCCTGGTGCCCGGGTGGGATTCGCGGTCGCCGACCAGGTTGTCGCGGATCACGCGGGCCGGACCGGACTGCTGGCCGACGAACTCGCCAAAATCAAGAGCATGGTGACGGTAAATACCTCGCCGCTGAGCCAGGCAGCCGTGGCAGGCATGCTCCTCGCTTCCGGCGGGCGGATCGCAGAATGCAACGCCAAGACAGCCGCGTACTACGGCAATGCGATGCGCTCCACTATCAATCAGCTCGATCAACGCTTCCCGGCAGACCGCCGTACAGCTCTCGGCGTCCGCTGGAACGAGCCCAACGGAGGCTTCTTCCTGACGGTTCGTGTTCCCTTCCGCGCGGATAACGCAGCGCTGGCGCGGTCCGCTGAGGAGTTCGGGGTCATATGGACGCCCATGTACTACTTCTACCCCGATGGCGGCGGGGACTACAGCATCCGGTTGTCCATCAGCTACCTGACCCAGGAGGACATTGAGGAAGGTATTGCCCGGCTGACGCGCTTCATCGAGGCCGAGGTTCACGCGGCCGCCACTATTCAATGAAGACCCAGGCACGCTGGCTGTAACTCGGCTGCCGGCGCGAGTGATGCTATCAGCGAGATCATCGCGTCGAGAGCCGCGGCGAGGGGCCGGACGTCCCGCTCGACCTTCGCAAGCAGCAGGCCTCCCTGCAGCGCGGCGAGTACGGCGATAGCCAGTTGCCGGGGGTCGACGGCTGCGCTGAGCTGACCGCGGTCGCGCATGCCGGTAAGGCAGGCCAAGATCGCAGTCTCCCAGCGGGCGTAGCCCGCGGCAACGTCGCGGCGGGCAGCGTGATCCAGCTCGGCCAGTTCGCTGCCGAGCGAGCCGAGCGGACAGCCGCCCCGGCATTTGGCCTTACGCTGCATCGAGACGATCATGTCCCGCCACGCGCGCAGGCCGTCGATGCCCTCAATCGCGGCCAGCGCGGGCTCGTGGATCCCTCCGACAACGGCCTGCGCCTGGTGGTCCACTACGGCGCGGACCAGCGCTTCCTTGTCGGCGAAGTAGTGGTAGATCTGGGAGCTGCTGACGCCTGCCTCGGCGCGGACCTCCTCGAGTGTCGTACGGGCAACACCCTGCTGGAGGATGAGGTCGGCCGCGGCGGCCACGATCCGGTCCCGGGTCTGCTGACCCTTGCGGGTAAGACGAGCGGCAGCCTTGCTGCCGGGGGTACTGGACATGAAGCAAGCCTAGCGTTTCTGGATTGGACATTCCATTTTTTCCCTGAGATTCTGGACCACGCAACCCAGTTGATCCAGGGGTAATCGTGACCGCCGATCTGACCATCGAGCAGCAAGTCGCCGGGCATCACCGTGCCTCGGCCGGCCGGCTCCCCGCCGACGTCGCCCGGGCGTTCGCAGCCGAACAGCGTGATCTGGCCGCAGCAGGGCTCCCGAGGGCGGCGGCCGGGCCACTGCGATATCGCCTTGCGCACCTATCAGGCCAGTCTGGTTCCGGCGCTGGCCGAGCGGTGCATTCAGCTAGTCGCCATCAGCCCGCAGACTCCAGACGGGTCGCTGTCGACCAAGGAGACCAAGGAGACCAAGGACCTCACGTTCACGGTCCTGTCAGATCCCGGCAATCAGATTGCGAGCGTCAAGTGACAGTCGAAACGGCCCGCGCGCGGACCTGCACAACGAGACGCGCAAGCTGATCAGCCCAGGGGAGACCTAGCCCGGAGATGACGATCGCAGACCCGGCGGCGGCGCCCGGCCCGCAGACAGCTGTCCCTTCGGTAGTCGCGCGCCCGACGCTGTGGGACCAGTTGAGCCAGTCCGCACGGGTAACTGTTGTGTCCGCGCCCGCTGGCAGCGGCAAGACAGTGCTTCTCGCATCCTGGATCGATCAGGGAAACCTGGCCGGCTCTGCGGCGTTCGTGCAGGTACCGCGGGACGAGCGTGATCCGCAGCGTTTTTGGCTGTCGGTGCTCACCTCCCTGCGGGGGACCACAGCTGGATCCCGGCACATACGCGAACTGACGCCCTCCCCCGATCTGGATGACTGGGCCATCGTCGAGCGCTTGCTTGCCGATCTGGCGCCCCTGGAGGACCGGCTGTGGCTGGCGATTGATGACGTGCATGAACTGCGGTCCGAGGAGGCCCGCAGGCAGCTTGAACTCCTGGTGCTGCGTGCGCCGCCGCAGCTGCGGATCATCCTGGCCACCCGGCATGATGTCAGGCTGGGCCTGCACCGGCTCCGGCTGGAGGGCGGGCTGACCGAGATCCGCGCGAAGGACCTGCGGTTCAGCCTCGGCGAAGCGCGGGAACTGTTCCGGGCCGGCGGGCTGGAGCTGACCGGCAGCGCGCTGGCGGAGCTGTACGAGCGCACTGAGGGATGGGCCGCTGGATTGCGGCTGGCAGCGCTGTCCATGGCCGGGCACCCGGATCCTGCGCGGTTCGCCGCGGAGTTCTCCGGCACCGAGCGGACTGTCACCGAGTACCTGCTAGCGGAGGTCCTGGAACGTCAGCCTCCCGACGTCCGGCGGCTCATGCTCAGGACAAGTGTCCTGGAGCGGGTCAACGGCCAGCTGGCAGATCTGCTCACTGGCTCTACCGGCGGTGAGCGGACGCTCCAGGCGCTGGAGAGCGCGAACGTATTCACCGTCTCGCTCGACGCGGCCCGCTCCTGGTTCCGTTACCACCATCTGTTCGCCGATCTCCTGCAGCTAGAGCTGCGGAACACCGAGCCCGATGAGATCCCCGCCCTGCACGAGCTGGCGGCTGGATGGTTGTCAGAGAACGGCTACGCGGCCGAGGCGATCCGGCACGCTCTCGCAGCCCGCAACTGGGCACTGGCCGCCAGCCTGGTGGCGGCACACTGGCTGGGCCTGTATCTCGACGGGCGGAGCGCAACCGTCCACGCGCTCATGTCGGCCTTTCCTGCGGGAGCTGCCAGCGCCGACGCTGAGTTAGCGGCGGCCGCGGCCGGTGACGAACTGGCGCAGGGATCGCTCGCTGCCGCGGAGCGGTACCTCGCCCTGGCTGAGAGCGCCTCAGCCTCGAACGCAGAGGCGGAGCGGGGCCCGGCCAGTGTGCTGCTCGACGTGGTGCGGCTGCTGATGGTCGAGCAGACCGGAGACCAGCGGGCCCGCGGCACGCTAGCGCGGCGCCTGCTCGCGGCCGCGCGGTCACTTGAGGTAGCTCGGCCCAGCCTCGGGGCGGACCTTCGGGCACTGGCGCTGATCAGCCTCGGTGACAGCGAGACGTGGACCGGCTATCCGGATCAGGCGGAGGCACATCTGGATGAGGCGGTGGCGCTCGCGCGCCGGATCGGGCGGCCGTACCTGGAGTTCATGGCCTTGATCTACCGCGGGGAAGTTGATCTGACGCGCCAGATTCCGCTGGCAGCGGGGCCTAGCAGGCGGGCCATAGAGCTGGCCGAACGGCATGGCTGGACCGACGATCCGTTCGCGGGGCTTGCCTACATGACGTTCGGGTCTGCGCTGGCCTGGCAGGGCAGCCTGGATGAGGCCGACTCCTGGGTCCGGCGGGCGGAACGCACCATCGACGCCGAGGACAGGCCAGTCGTGGCGATGGGGATCAAATACCTGCGTGGCCAGCTCGAACTGGGCCGCGGCCAGCCCGCTGCCGCGCTGGCAGCGTTTGACGCCGGCGAGCCGCTCGGCGGATCGCACCCGCTTGTCCGGCCCCTGCGGGCCTGGCAAGCCATCGCACTCGTGCGCCTCGGGGAGCTGGACCGGGCCGAGCGGCTTATTGCCGGCATCCCGGAATCCAGCCGGATACGGGGAGAGACGCGGATCGCCGGCGCCATGCTGTGCCTCGCCCGCCATGATCCGCAAGGCGCAACCGCGGCACTCGCCCCGGTGCTGACCGGCTCGGCCCGCGTTGGCTGGCGGTCCTGGCTGACGGAGGCATTTCTGCTCGAGGCAGCAGCGCGTGACGCGCTGTGCGACGCGGCCGCGCGCGAGCGGGCGCTGGCGCAGGCGCTTGACCTGGCCGAAGCCGACCGTGCCCTGCTCTGGTTCCTGCTGTATCCCGCGGCAGAACTGCTCACAACCTATGTAAGCCAGGGAACGGGCCACGGCCGGCTGATCGCCGAGGTCCTCGACCTCCTTGCGGGCAGTGAGCGGACGGCCGGGCCGGGACAGGCGCGCGAGCCACTGAGCAAGAGCGAACTCCGGGTGCTGCGTTACCTGCCTACTCACTTGTCAGCCCCCGAGATCGCCGCCGAGCTGCACGTTTCGACGAGCACCGTGAAGACTCACATGCGCGGTCTGTACACCAAGCTCGACGCCCACAGCCGCACCGAGGCTGTTGCCTCGGCCCGCAGCCTCGGCCTGCTCGCTCCGTCCGGCTCGGCCGGGCGGACCTGATCGCACCCGCGCGGAACGCAGTGTGGTGCGCAGGATTGCATCTGGGTGAGATGCCGGGCCGGCCGACTGAGCAGCGAAAATCATCCGGATCGAACGAAGCGCGGTTAACCCGCCCCGCAGGATGCTGTGACGATCACAGCGTCAGCGCCGACACGAAGGATCGACCAGCCATGACAAGCCCGGTCTCCCGTGGCTTTCACCGCCCGCCGGCTCAGACCGTGACTGTCGACATTCACTGCGTGACGCGCTGGTCGAAGCTCGGCACGGTGTGGCGGGGCGTCCCGGTTCCCTGTCGCAGAAACCACGGCTTCGTCCGAGCACCAGGGACGGTCAATCACAAGATCCATCTCGTGTCGAAGGGGAGCCCTATGAAGTCCATCTCGAAGCTGGCCGTGGTCACTACCGCCGGAGCGGCGGCGGCCACCCTGTCCGCCCTGCCGGCCAGCGCGGCGACCGCGCGTGCGTGGCGAGGCTTCGCGCATGCGGTGTTCGTGCAGACCGACAACGCTGCCGGGAACACGATCGTCGCTTACACCCGGACCGCCGCGGGCGGACTGCAGCAGGCCGGCAGCTATCCGACCGGAGGGAACGGGGGAGCGACGAACGGCTCCGTCGTCGACCATCTGTCGTCGGAGGGCTCGCTGGCCTATGACCGCCGGGCCGGGCTGCTCTACGCCGTCAACGCGGGCAGCAACACGATCACCGTGTTCCGGGTTCGTGGCGCCGCGCTGATCCGCAGCCAGGTGATCAGCTCCGGCGGCCAGTTCCCCGTCAGCATCGCCGTCCATGGAAGTCGGGTTTTCGTACTCAACGCCTGGGGCGGCGCGTCGGTGGCGGGCTTCCGCCAGATCGGCGGCTACCTGATCCCGGTTCCGTCCTGGACCCGGAACCTCGGCCTGGGCACGAGTTCCTCCACCGTGTTCACCGGGACGCCGGGCCAGGTCGGGTTCACGCCGGACGGTTCGCAGCTCGTGGTCACGACGAAGAACGCCGCCAACACCGTGGATGTCTTCGCCGATGGCCGGTTCGGCCCGTCCGCCCAGCCGACAGTGACGTCGCTGCCTGGCACCATCCCGTTCGGGTTCACCTTCGACGGCTACGGGCACCTTGCCCTCGTCGAGACGGGCGCCGGCGCCGTTGCCACGTTCGCCATAGCGCCCGATGGCACGCTCACCCAGCTGGGCAGCGCCGCGACCGGACAGGCCGCGACCTGCTGGATCACGGCCGCGCCGCAGGGCACGCTGTACGCGTCCAACGCCGGCAGCGCCACCGAGTCCACGCTCAGCACCGAGCCGGACGGCACCATCACGCAACTCGGCACGACACCGACCGACCCCGGCACCACCGACGCCGCGGTGTCATCCGACGGCCAGTACCTGTACGTGCAGGCGGGCGGACCCGGCAACGTCGACGCCTATCGCATCGGCCCGGGTGGTTCACTGACCGAAACCGGCTCGGTCACAGTGCCCGGCGCAGTCGGCGGCGAGGGCATCGCCGCTTCCTGATGACCTCGACGAGGAAGACCGGGCGCTCCGGATGACCTTCGCGAACTCGGCGGCGGCTTCGCCCCGGCCGCCGAAACGGCCGCGGGCTGCATGACGACGCGTTCGGAACGACGCTGTCGGCCGGCCTCGATAACATCATGGCGCTTGCGGACATGCTGGGGCTCCGCGAGCACGCCGCGCAGCCGCCGCCCGGCTGACGCCATCCAGCTCCCGCCATCTCATGACAAAACTAGGGAAGGTATGGAATGTCCGAGCAGCCGATCATCGTGTTCGACGTCAACGAGACCCTGCTTGACCTGGATACGCTGCACCCCACGCTGGACCGCATCTTCGGTGACCCGGCCGCGCTGCGGCTGTGGTTCGCGAACCTGATCACCTACTCAGAGGCGCTCACCCTCGCCGGGGTGTACGTCCCTTTCACCGACATCGGCGCCGCCGTGCTGCGCATGCTGGCCGCCGCCCGCGGCATCACGATCAGCGATGCCGACGCTGCCGATCTGACCGACCGGTTCGCCACGATGCCGCCGCATCCGGAGGTACCCGCGGCGCTCCGGCGGCTGCGCGACCATGGATTCCGGCTGTTCACCCTCACCGACAACACCCTGGCGATCTCGGGCAGGCAGCTCGAGCACGCCGGGGTTATCGACGTGTTCGAGCGCCGGTTCAGCGTCGACGAGACCGTACGGCGGCATAAGCCGGCGCCCGAGGCGTACCACTCAGTCGCCGCTGCCCTCGATGTCGCCCCCGGCGACATCTGCCTGATTGCCTGTCATGTCTGGGACACGATCGGGGCCAAGGCGGCGGGCTGGCAGGCCGGCCTGATCCTCCGTCGGGGCAACGCGCCACTCGACATCGGCCCGCAGCCGGACTACATCGGGCAGGATCTTAACGTTGTCGCCGACCAGCTCATCGAAAAGTACGGCTCCGCTGCCGGGCAGTGATCGCCCTGGCGGTTCGCAGAAGTCCGCAGGTTCACGGAAGGAAGCGCAGACAATGGTTGCCTGGGATCAGGTCAGTCGCGATGACGTGCTGGCCGCGCTGAAGGATTACGACCGGCTCGGCCCCGAGCAGTTCTTTTCGCAGCATGGCTACGGTCCAAGCCGCAGCTATGAGCTGATCTGGAACAACCGCCACTACCCCCACAAGGCAATCCTCGGCACCGCCTACGAAATCGCCACCGGCCAGCGCCTGGCCCCTGGTGACTTCGAGGGCGGCAAAGCCGGGGCCGTACGGGTGCTCGGCAAACTCGGATTTGACATCCAGCCGCTTGAATGACAGACCCCATGAGGCGGATTCTGGTCACCAGCGCCGGCGGCGCGAACGGCGATGGATACGGCACGCTCCTCAGCTTCTCCGCCGGAGGTGAGCTGGCGGGGCCCTTCAGTGACGACCCGCGCATCACCGATCCGCGCGGCCTGAGCCTGAACCCGGCCGGTGATCTCGTATATGTCACCAGCGGCGATGACCGGGTGCTCGCGCTCGACCGGAAAGGCAATGTCACTCTGGACTCGGGCCGTGCCGACGGCCTGGACGGCGGCGGCGGCACATTCGCACCGGACGGCCGCTACTGCGTTACCCTGCGGCGCCGCGGCACGATCCTGGCCCTGCCCCCCGGCCTGGATACTGAGGGCGAGCTTCTGCTGCCCGAGGCGGCCGTTCCCTTCCCGAGGGGTTTTGGCTTCGGCGATGGCGGGCAGCTGTACCTGTCGTCGGGGATCGGTCCGTCCGGGGTGGGTGACAACACCATCACCGTGTTTGGCCGCGACGGCCGACTCCGAAATCCGCGGCTGGTCACCGACCCCGAGCTGAGCCCGCTGGACCTGGCGATCGCTCCGGGCGGCAATCTCGTCGTGTCGAGCGAGTGGCCGTTCGGCTCGCCGGGCGCCACGGCCACGATCCGCGAATACGACCCGTCTACCGGTCGGCTGGTCCGCGTGCTGGTACCCGATCCCGCAGTGGAGTTCACCAGACCCCGCGGCCTGCGGTTCGGTCCAGGCAGTCAGCTCTACTGCGTCGGCCAGGACCACGTCGTCGCCTTCGACTTCCCGTCCGGGAGATTTCTCGGAGTGATCGCGGAGCTGCGGAGGCTCAACGGCCAGGCCGTCCTGATGCTCGAGTAGCTTCCCCGGTTGCGGCGCGTGACGTAGCGGCGTTCGGTGCACAGTTCCACTGCGGCGACGCGGGTCGCGGCGGCGGCGGACAGGTCAGCCGGGGCTCAACTCATGTTCATGTGCGCCTGTAACCTCCGTCATGCTCGCCCTGCGGCGGCGACGAAGGTGATCCGGCTGGCGCCGGTGCGAGCAGGCTGACGCGGTCGCCCTCGGCCAGGGTGAGATCCGGGTCGGGTTCTTGCAGGCTGCGATGCCGCAAGATGGCGACGGGAATGCTGCCGGGCGGCCAGCGGATGCTGCGCAGCGGCCGGCCGGCGGCCGGTGAGTCCGGCCCGATGCAGATCTCAAGGACCCGGCAGCCCTGCAGCGGCGCCGGTTGCTCTGCCGGGCGTGGCTGCCGCCCGGCCGGGCCGTTCGCTGTGCTGTGCCGGGGCTGGGGGCTGCCGATCTGCGCGGCGAGGGTCTGCAGGACGCTGTGGTTGGTGATCCAGCCCTGCACGTTCCGCCCGTCCGCGGACAGCACCGGCAGGCCGTCGCGGCCGTGGGCCTTGAGCTGTCGCAGTGTCTGGGTCAGGGACTCCCCGGCGTACACGATCTGGGGGTCGCCCTGGTACATGAGCCGTCCGGGCAATGGCACCGCGCCCGCAGGAATGCCATCGGTGTCGTGGTGATGGCCTTCGGGGACGGCCATCGGGACCGGGAACGGCCGCATGACGTCGGCGGCCCTGAGATCGGCGAAGGCGCGCCACGGGGCGGCCCGGTCGATGTCGGTGCCGCGGCGCAGCAGCTTGGTGGTGTAGATCGTGCCGTAGCTGAGCGCGCGGGAGGTCGCGGTGGCGATGGCGACGGCGAGCATCACCGGCAGCGTGAGGGTGAAATCGCCGGTCATCTCGACAACGCTGGCCACCGAGGTCAGTGGCGCGCGGGCAGCCGAGGTGAAGACGGCGCCCATCGCCACGACCGCATACAGCGCGGGCTGGCCCGCTGCCGGGCCGAAGAGGCGGCCTGCGACCTCACCGAACGCCATGCCCGAGGTCGCGCCGACGAACAGCGACGGCGCGAACACGCCGCCCGAGCCGCCGATCCCGAGCGTGGTGCTGCAGGCGATGATCTTGCCGGCGGCGAGGACCAGCAGGAACCACAGGACGTAGTGGCCTGCGACCGCCTTGTACATGACCGGGTACCCGACCCCGTACATCTGCGGCAAGGCGAGCAGGATCAGGCCGAGCGCGATCCCGCCGATGGCGGGGCGGGCCCATTCCGGCCGGTTCTTCCAGGCGGCGTCCCACAGGTCTTCCATCGTGTAGACGGCGCCCTTGAACAGCAGGCCGGTCAGGCCGGCGAGCACCGCCAGCACGGCCACCAGCAGGTAGTCGGCGGGGTGGACGAGCGTGATCCCGGCCGGGAAGCCCTGCAGGAACGGCTTGTCGCCGAGGATGGGGATCGCGACCGCGTCGGCGACCATCGCCGACAGCATGACAGTGAACATCGCCTCGATCGAGAATTCGCGCAGGATGATCTCCACGCCGAAGAACACGCCGGTGATCGGGGCGTTGAAGGTCGCGGCAATTGCGCCGCCTGCGCCGCAGGCCACCAGGATCCGCATCCGGCTGCCCGGCATCTTGACCAGCTGACCGAAGCCCGACGCCAGCGCCGAGCCGATCTGCACGATCGGCCCTTCCCGGCCCACCGACCCGCCGGTGCCGATGCACAGCGCCGAGGCGAGCGCCTTGACCACGCTGACCTGCGGGCGGATCCGGCCGCCGTTGTCGGCGACGGCGACCATGACCTCGGGTACCCCGTGACCGCGGGCCTCCCGCGCGTACCGGTAGATCAGCGGCCCGTACACCAGGCCGCCGATGACCGGGATGACGACGAAGAACGCCAGGCCCAGCGACGGCAGATGGGAGCTGCCGGCATAGCCGGCCTGGCCGAACTGAGCATGGCCGGTGGCCAGCCAGGTGAAGAAGTAGATCAGGTACCGGAACACGACGGCGCCAAGGCCCGACCCGGCGCCCACCACCAGCGCGATCACGAATAGCCCCGCCCTGGATTCGCGCAGCCACGCGGCCGTCCCATTCGCCAGCTCCGCTGCCCTCCGCCCGGCTGCAGACGCGTCCGCGCTCATGTCGGCTCCCGTGCGTCGGCCCTCGGCCCGCGAGGCTCCATGGCGGTCATCAGCACGTGTGAGCCCGGAGCGGGGAACTGGCGGCTCAGATATGCGTACGCGTACACAATCTTCATTATACGCGTACGCGTACGCGACCTGGGGTAGGCTGAGGGCATGGCTGAATCAGCCCCGGTCACCAGGGCGCCCAGGAGGGAGCGGGACGACACTCTGGCCGCTCGCGCGCCGTGGGGGTCGATCTCCCGCGCCGACATCGTCGGTGCGGCGGTCAGGATCGTTGAGGCCGGCGGATATGAGGAGATGTCGATCCGCAGCCTGGCGGGTGATCTGGGTGTCGCGCCGATGTCGCTCTACCGGCATATCCGCGATAAAGACGACCTGCTGGACGAGGTCGTCGATCGTCTTCTCGCCCGGGCCTGGCGCCCGGCCGCCGGGCAGGACAGCTGGCAGGCCTGGGTCATCGACGCAGCCGCAAGGCTGCGGCAGTTCCTGGTGACCCAGCCCGCCGCGCTGCACGTATATCTCCGGCATCCGGTCGTGTCGCCGGCCGCCGTCGAGCGCATGGGCGCCATGATGGGCGTCCTGCGGCGGGCCGGGCTTGACGAGGCCGGCGCGCGCAGCGCGTACGGTGCCGTGCACACCTATACCATCGGCTTCGCGGCGCTTGAGGCCTCACGGGCCGGGTCGGCTGGCGACCAGGACATCAGCAGCCTGGCGCACCAGCTCGCCGCCTACACCACCGCCGGGCAGTTCATGGAAGGCCTGCGTTACCTGCTGGAAGGAATCGGCATGCAAGTTCGGGCTGGCCGGGAACCCGGCTCGTGACACGCTGAAGGATGACCGCCGGTGAGGCAGTACAGGCTCGCAGCTTTTATCACGCCCGGCCCTGCGGCGCGACCTGGCGCCGCGGGCTCGCCAGCCCGATCTCACGGGACCGCTGAGCGGCCGCCCCGCTACGAAGCGGCGGCACCCGAGCCCCGGCTCGGGCCCGGCGTCTCGCCCGCCGGACGGCCCCGGTGACCGGCA
>JASHOV010000657.1 GCA_030038495.1 Streptosporangiaceae bacterium | reverse complement strand
TAGAGGTCAATTGAGGAGGACCCATGATCGACACTCGCGCCGTCGCGCAGGAAGTTCAGGACCAGCTGGCCGCCGCCGTGCACAAGGGGCATGAGCAGTTCCGCAAGGGTCAGGAGCAGATCCGCAAGGGCCGCGAGAGCGTATCCGGGGCTGTTCGCACCGGAACGCAGATCGCCCAGGCAGTCAAGCCGAGCCTGCCGAAGCTGCCGGCGGTCCAGGTGCCGACCGTGCACCTGTCATCGCTGACCGAGCTCGCCAGCTCGGAGAAGGTACGGACGGGCGCGCACGAGCTTGCCGGGCACATGATGGCAGCGCAGCGGAAGCTGACCGACCAGGCTCTCGCCTCGCAGCGGAGGCTCACCGACCAGGCTCTCGTCTCGCAGCGCAAGTTCGTGAGCCATGCCCAGGAGCTGGCCGGCCAGGCGGTCGCCAGGCGGCGGGAGCTCCGCGGCAAGGCACTGGAGGCCGCGACCCCGTTCATCGACGCGGGCGTGGCCAGGCTGAGCCAGGTCGCTGGCACGCTGGTACACGGCCGTCGGGCCGAGGGCCCGGCGGAGGCCGAGCCGCTCGAGAGCACCATGACCAAGCCAGCTGCCGCCGACCAAGCCCCCGCAGAGCCGATCCCTGGCGCTGCCGCTGCCGAGAGCCCTGCCGCTGCCGAGAGCCCTGCCGCTGAGGCTCCGGCCGGCGAGGTCAAGCCTCCGAAGGCCCGCGCCAGGACCCGCAACGCCGAGACGACGGCCAGCGCGCCCAAGAGCACGCCGGCCAAGACCACGGCCGCCAAGACCGCGCGGGCCAGGACGGCCAAGGCCAACGGCACGACGGCCGCCAAGCCGCGCACCCCGAAGAACTAGCGGAACTAGCTGCAGGGTGGCCGCGGAGCTACGGCGGCCACCCCGGAACTGGTCGCAGGCAATGGACGCACATCGCCGCGCAAGGCGGCAGGACGGCCAGGCAGACAGGGCGGCCGAGGCCAGCCCGGCTCCCGGCAGCCGGGCCGACGCCGGCCCGGCTGCCGGGAGCTCGAAGGGCCACCGGATGAACGAGCCCTGGGACTCGCAGATGGAGGCGCTTGGCGCCTTCATCCGCCGCCAGCGGCAGCTGGCCAACCTGTCACTCCGGCAGCTCGCCGACCGCACCAAGCTCTCCAACCCCTACCTGAGCCAGATCGAGCGCGGGCTGCATCAGCCCTCGGTGCGGGTGATCCGGCTCATATCCGACGCGCTCAACGTGTCCGCCGAGACGCTGCTGGCCCATGCCGGGCTCCTGCATCACAAGGACACGGGCGCGGAGGGCTCCGCCGACCCGCAAGCTGTGAGCGTCGAGACCGCCATCCAGGCCGAATCCCGCCTCACCGAGGAGCAGAAGAACGCGCTCATAGCGGTGCTCCGGAGTATGCTGCCCGGCGAGTAGTACGAATCGGTGAGAGAGCCAGTTTTGGGGTTAACATCGCAGAACGCTCCCGAGTACTCTGCGAGCCGATTACGATACGACAGCGTGACGGACCTGAGTCAGCACGCGGAGCCACTGCCTTCGCGCCAGCCACTGCCGCAGCGCGGGGAGCCGCTCCCCCAGCGTGGCGCGGGGCTGCCGCAACGTGGTGAGCCGCTGCCGCAGCGCGGCGAGCCGCTGCCGCAACGTGGTAACGGCCTATCGCAGCGGGGCGAGCCCCTCCCGCAGCGCGGCGCCGAGGTCGGCTTCCAGCCCGGCGGCGACCCACTGCCCAGGCGCACGTCCAGGACTCGGCCCGCGGGCCGGCACAGGAGCCCTCACCGCCTGTCGGTCGCGTCCGACGCGCCGGCCCTGGTCATCGCCGTGCCCGGCACGGCGGAGGCCGACACCGCCGACGTCGCGGCCGAGGTCGCCGCGATCGCCGAGCTGTCCTGCCCCGGTGTGGACATTCGCGTCGGCTACCTGGACGGCAACGCTTACACGCTCTCGGACTGCCTGCATTCCGGCGGCGGTCAGTCGGTGCCGGGCCAGCCCGACGGCGTCATCGTGCCCCTGCTGCTGAGCCCCAACGACCGGGCCGACGCTGCGGTGGGCAGCATCGTGGCCCAGAGCCAGGACCAGGTCACGGTCAGTGCTCACCTGGCCCCGCACCCCCTGGTCGCTGAGGCCTTGCATGCCCGGCTCGCCGAGGCCGGGCTGGTCCGGTACGCGCGGTCGAGCGGCCTGAGTATTACCGCCGGAGGGCTGGGCGTCGTCGTGCTCTCCGACATCGGCGAGGAGGCCGCGGCCGCGGCGTCGGTCGCCGCCGTGCTGCTCGCGTCGCGCCTGTCAGTCCCCGTAGTCCCTGCCTCGCTGGGTGACCCCGAGAGCATCGCCACTGCTGTCACCCGGCTCCGCGAGTCCGGTGTGCAGAACCCAGTCCTGGCACCCTGCCTGATCGGCCCGGAGACCTCACGGGCCGTGCTCGACGACCTCAGCGCCGCGCTCGGGGCGCCGTGCGCGGCCCCGCTCGGCGCACATCAGGCCGTCGGCCAGCTTGTCGCCATCCGCTACGGCGCCGCGCTGGCGCGGCTCAGCCTGGCGGGCTGAGCGCACCAACTCACTGGCGCCGCGGCTCGCCGCATTCCCCCAGGTAACTGGTCCCCCGGACGTGCGAGCCACGGTACAGCGCTTCCGTTCCGGTAAGGGGAAGCGCTGTTGACACGGAGCGCACGCATGCGCTGGGCTTCCTACTGTGAATCCTGTGGATCGCACACTGGTTCACCATACGTACGCACAGCCCGAGAGAGGTGACCGGCTTTGAGTGAGTGGAATGCCATGACCTACGAGGGTAAAAACACCATCCTGCGGGTGGTGCGGGATCAGGCGGACGAGATGTTCGCGCTGGCGGAGCAGCCCGGTGCGTGGGAAGCACCCACGGCGTGCGAGAGCTGGAAGGTCAAGGACGTCATCGGCCACATCGTGGACACGACCGAGGGCTACTTCAGGGCCTTCGACATCGCCAGGAGCGGAACGGCGGCACCGGATGCGTTCGGGCTGCTCGTCATGCACGAGCGGGCGGGCGACTCGGCTCGGGCATTCGGCAGCATGTCGCAGCCGGAGATGATGGCGCGCGTCCGCGCGGACCTGGACCAGATGATGGGGATCCTGGAGCCGCTTACCGCGGACGAGTGGGGCGGGCTCATGGTCCCGCACGCCTACATGGGCCCGGTGCCCGCGTTCGTCTACGCCGGCGGCCAGCTCATGGACTACGGCGTGCACACCTGGGACATCAAGCAGGGCAGCGGCCAGGCCCACGCGCTGTCGGCGGACGCTGCCGACCTGCTGGTGCCGTTCATGTTCATCATCTGGCAGTCGACGATAAGGCCGGACGCGGACCTGTCGCCGTTCAGCATTGGCATCAGGGTCAGCGGCCGGAACGGCGGCGACACG
>JASHOV010000656.1 GCA_030038495.1 Streptosporangiaceae bacterium | reverse complement strand
GCCCGGTCCGGGCCTTCGACGTCCTCGGGGTCAGCTTCGCGACCGAGCTCGGGTACACCAATCTGCTGACCGCGCTGGACCTGGCCGGGATCCCGCTGACGGCCGCCGACCGCGGCGACGACGACCCGGTCGTGCTGGCCGGCGGCCACGCTGCGTTCAACCCCGAGCCGATTGCCGAGTTCATCGACGGTGCCGTGCTGGGCGACGGCGAGCAGGCCGTGCTGGCGATCACCGAGCTCATCAGGGCCTGGAAGGCGGCCGGCCGGCCGGGTGGCCGGGACGGGCTGCTCGAGCGGCTGGCTCTTGCGGGCGGAGTCTACGTACCCCGGTTCTACGACGTGACCTACGAGCCGTCCGGCGCAATCAGCTCCGTCCGGCCGAACCGGGCTGGCATACCGCGATCGGTGTCCAAGCACACGGTCATGGACCTGGACGAGTGGCAGTATCCGGCCGCGCCGCTCGTGCCGCTGGCCGAAACCGTGCACGAGCGGTTCAGCGTGGAGATCTTCCGTGGCTGCACGCGCGGCTGCCGGTTCTGCCAGGCGGGCATGATCACCCGGCCGGTCCGGGAGCGCTCGATCCTGGCGATCGGGTCCATGGTCGAGAAGGGCCTGGCCGCGAGCGGGTTCACCGAGGTCGGGCTGCTGTCGCTGTCGAGCGCCGACCACAGCGAGATCAACGAGGTCGCTGTCGACCTGGCCGACCGGTACGAGGGGACTAACACCGGCCTGTCCCTGCCCTCGACCAGGGTCGATGCGTTCAACGTCACGCTGGCGAACGAACTGAGCCGGGGCGGCCGCCGGTCCGGCCTGACGTTCGCGCCGGAGGGCGGCTCCGACCGGATCCGCAAGGTGATCAACAAGATGGTCACCGAGGACGACCTGATCAACACGGTGTCGACCGCCTATGCAAGCGGCTGGCGACAGGTGAAGCTGTACTTTATGTGCGGCCTGCCGACCGAGACCGACGAGGACGTGCTGGCGATAGCCAGGCTGGCGCGCCGCGTGATCGAGACCGGCCGGGAGGTATCCGGCCGGCGCGATATCCGGTGCACCGTGTCGATCGGCGGGTTCGTGCCCAAGCCGCACACGCCGTTCCAGTGGGCCGCGCAGTGCGGCCACGAGACGGTCGACGCCCGGCTGCGCGCCCTGGGCGCGGAGATCCGGGCCAGCCGGGCCTTCGCCAAGTCGATCGGGTTCCGGTATCACGACGGCAGGCCCTCGATCGTCGAGGGCCTGCTGTCCCGCGGTGACCGGCGGGTTGCCAAGGTAATCCGGGCCGTCTGGGAGGACGGCGCGCGCTTCGACGGCTGGAGCGAGACCTTCTCCTTCGAGCGCTGGGAGCGCTGCACCGCGTTCGCCCTGGCCGGCGACGGCGTGGACCTGGCCTGGTACACCACCAGGGAGCGGCCCTACGACGAGGTGCTGCCGTGGGATCACCTGGACGCCGGGCTGGAACGCGACTGGCTGTGGCAGGACTGGCTGGCGGCCATCGACCCGGACGGGCCCGGCGAGGTCGAGGACTGCCGGTGGACGCCGTGCTTTGAGTGCGGCGCCTGCTCGGCCATGGGCACGCACACGCAGGTCGGGCCCACGGGACGGCGACTGCTGCCGCTGGCCGTGGCCGGCCCGGCCGCTGCTGGCCCGGTTGCTGGCGGCCCGGTTCCTGGCGGCCCGGTTCCTGGCGGCCCGGTTGCTGCTGGCACGGGCGCGGCGGCCACGGGCGCTGCGGCCACGGGCGCGGCGGGCAGGCGCTAGCCATGGGTCACCAACTGCCGAACACGCCGCCACCGCCGCCAGCGGTGCAGCGGCTGATCGTCAGGTACGCTAAACGTGGCAGAATGCGTTTCGCCAGCCATAGGGACATCGCGCGTGCAGTGGAACGGGGAGTGCGACGGGCAGGCTTGCCGGTCGCGTACTCGGCTGGCTTCTCCCCGCACCCCAAGATCTCTTACCAGGGCGGCGCGCCCACAGGCGCAGCCAGCGAGGCCGAGTTCCTGGAGATCTCGCTCACTGCTCGGCTGGATCCCGCGGACGTCGCGGCCCGGCTGGACGCAGCGCTGCCGGACGGAATAGACGTGATCGAGGCCGCTGACCTGGCCGCCGCACCCGTGGCGCCCAAGCTAGAGGCATCGGTTTGGCAGGTGGAACTGCCAGGTGTGCAACCGCAGGACGCGTACGCTGCGGCGGAGGCCTTCCAGGCATGCGAGCATGCCGAGGTCGACCGCCTTACCAGCGGCGGCGTCAGACGGCTGGACGCCAGGGCCGCGGTGGTATCGCTAGAGGTAGACCGGCGTGCCACCGACGGCGAGCACGACGGATGTGCGATACTTCGAATGGTTGTTCGGCACATGACACCGGCCGTACGACCCGACGACATCTTGGTTGCGCTCCGCCACTTGTCGGGACTTGAGCCTTCGTCGCCCGCACGGGTGACGCGTCTCGCTCAAGGCCCACTTAGCGGTAATGCTGCCGCTGCAGGTGCCAGTGCGCCTGACTCGGGCGATAGGGCCGACACCGTCGGCCGCGATCCCGTGTCACCGGCGCCGGACGGCCCGAAGCTGGCTGGCCCGGTTGTGGCTAGCGCAGCCCGGGTCAGCGCCGCAGCGGAGGGGCCCCGGCCGCAATGGCGGGGCGCTCCAGAGGGACAGGTATTGGCAACGTGCCTGGATGCGGGTGACGCCGCCACGGCGTGCACCGCTTCAGTGAGCGCGTACGAACAGCTTCCGCGCGGCGCGGAGCGACCCGACGAAGTCGGCTGCGCCCGGAAGCCTGACGGGAGAGATCGCCCGAATGCTCGAGATCGAGCGAGAGAACAACGAGTCAGTTAATGATGGCGCTAGTGAACAGGCAAGCGGCCAGGGCCGTGGCCTGCTGCGGCGTGCCCGCAGGGCGGTAACGCGGCCGGCGGGTCCGCCCGCGGCCGAGCCGACGTCAGCATCCGCGGCCGGGCAGTCTGGTCAGGGATCCGCGGCCGGGCAGTCTGGTCAGGGATCCGCGGCCGGGCAGTCTGGTCACGGATCCGCGGCCGGGCAGCCCGCGGGTGCCGCCTCGGCGCCGAGAGAAGACCGCGCGCCGGACGGCGCCCGGGTGTCTGCCGCGCGCTCCGGGCCGGACGGGGACACGTCTGCAGCTAGCTCCGGATCCGCCGGCGACGGCACCGAGCGGCAGAAGGATGCGGCCGCAAGCACGGGTCGCGGCCGGTCGAGCCGGTCCAGATCCGCCAAGTCCGGTTCTGCCGACCGCCCAGACGGAGCGGCCGCGGCGCAGGCGCGAAGCGACGGACCGGGCACGGGCGCGCCGGACCAGGCGGCACCGGACCAGACGGCACAGGCACAATCCGGCGCGCCGGATCAGCCGGGAAGGCGCCGGCAGGCCGAACGGCAGCCGGTTCCGCCGGCCGCGTTCCAGCCGCCGTTGGTGATCTTCCAGCCGCCGGAGATTTCGCCGCTGCCGACCGCAAGGCAAGCCCGGCAGCCGCGGGAACAGGACGAGATCGAGGCCGGTGCGGCCGACGGCAGGGACGAGGCGGGCGCGGGGTCAGCGAGCAAGCGCCGTCGCCGCGGCGGCCGCGGCCGCGGGAAGGCTCAGCCGGGCGCCGACGGCGCCGACGCCGAGGCAGCCGAGCCCGATTCCGCGGTGGCCGCGGGCGAGGAGACCTCCGAGTCAGGCCAGGACGAGGCGGCGGAAGACACCACTGCGTCGGGCAAGCGGCGCCGGCGCCGGCGGCGCACCGCGGCAGGCAGTGATCTCGACGGCCAGGGCGAGGGCTCGCCCGACGACCCGCCGAACACCGTCGTGCACGTCCGCTCCCCGCGAGCGGCCGCCGAGGCCGATGTGCGCGCGGTCAAGGGATCCACGCGGCTGGAGGCCAAGCGGCAGCGCCGGCGCGAGGGCCGGGAGTCCGGCCGCCGCCGCCCGCCGATCATCACCGAGTCGGAGTTCCTGGCCCGGCGGGAGGCTGTCGAGCGGGTCATGGTCGTCCGCCAGCACGCCGACCGCACCCAGATCGCGGTGCTGGAGGACGGCGTCCTGGTCGAGCACTACGTCGACAAGGCCAGCCATCAGTCCTACGTCGGCAACGTGTACCTCGGCAAGGTGCAGAACGTGCTGCCCTCGATGGAGGCCGCGTTTGTCGACATCGGCAAGGGCCGGAACGCCGTCCTGTACGCCGGCGAGGTGAACTTCGACGCCAGCGGGCTCGAGGGCGAGTCGAAGCGCATCGAGTCGGCGCTCAAGTCGGGCCAGTCGATCCTGGTCCAGGTCACCAAGGATCCGATCGGGCACAAGGGCGCCCGGCTGACCAGCCAGGTCAGCCTGCCGGGCCGGTACCTGGTTTACGTTCCTGGCGCGAGCATGACCGGCATCAGCCGCAAGCTACCCGATACCGAGCGCAGCCGGCTGAAGCAGATACTCAAGCAGGTCATGCCCGAGAACGCGGGCGTGATCGTACGCACCGCGGCCGAGGGTGCCTCGGAGGAGGAGCTGTCCCGCGACGTGGCCAGGCTGGCCGCGCAGTGGGATGCCATCGAGAAGAAGTCCAAGACCGCCAGTGCTCCTGACCTGCTGTACAGCGAGCCTGATCTGACCCTCCGGGTGGTCAGGGACATCTTCAACGAGGACTTCAAGAGCCTGGTCATCGCCAGCGACAGCGAGTGGGACCTGGTCGACGAGTACGTCAGGTACGTGGCCCCGCACCTGGCCGACCGTATGCAGCGGTGGGACGACGACAAGGATGTGTTCACCGCCTACCGGATCGACGAGCAGCTCGCCAAGGCGCTCGAGCGCAAGGTCTGGCTGCCCAGCGGGGGCTCGCTGGTGATCGACCACACCGAGGCGATGACGGTCATCGATGTCAACACCGGCAAGTTCACCGGCCAGGGTGGCAACCTCGAGCAGACGGTGACCAGGAACAACCTGGAGGCCGCCGAGGAGATTGTGCGTCAGCTGCGGCTGCGCGACCAGGGCGGCATCATCGTGATCGACTTCATCGATATGGTGCTGGAAAGCAACCGCGAGCTGGTGCTCCGACGGCTGCTTGAGTGCCTGGCCAGGGACCGGACCAAGCACCAGGTCGCCGAGGTGACCTCGCTGGGGCTGGTGCAGATGACCCGCAAGCGGGTCGGCTCGGGCCTGCTCGAGGCGTTCTCGGTGCCGTGCGAGCACTGCAACGGCCGCGGCGTGGTCGTCTCGATTGAGCCGGTGGATCACTCGCACGGCCGCACTCGCGACGGCGACACGCACGGCAAGGATGGCGGCGGCCGTGGCGGCAAGGACAGGAACGGGGCTGCCCATGGCGGCGGCCGCGGACTGCCGGCCAAATCCGGCCCGGCCAAATCCGGCGGCGGGCGGAGCGCCGACGGCGCGGGCGGTGCGGCCGAGGCCGCGGCCAGCTCGGAGCCGGGCGACACCGGCGATTCCGCTGCGACCGGCGGCCGGTCCCGTGGCTCGCGTTCGCGGTCCAGGTCGGGATCCCGGTCGTCGTCCACGGCCAGCACCCACGGCCCGGCCGACGGTCACGGCCCGGCCGATGGTCACGCTGCGGCTGCGGACGGCGCAGGGGCGCCGGTCAGCCAGGAGCCAGCGGGTCCTGACGGCGAGGCCAAGCCCCCGGCGGCCAGTACGAGGACCGGCCGGTCCAGGTCTGGACGCGGCCGCCAGCAGGCGCTCGGTGGCGCTGAGTCCGGACATAATCCGGCAGAAACGACACAGTCCGAGGGGGCGGAGGAAGCCGGGCTGGCCGGGAGCTAACGACCCGCGCGATCTGATACCCTTTAGGGTCGGCGCACATGAGGCCGCAGGCCCGTTGGCCCGGCTGACCAGGTGAGCAAACGTCAGGCAAGCCCAGCTCCAGCAGCTGCTGAGGTTATCCGCGAGCGGGCGAGCACAAAGAGGAGAGAACTCTCGGTGTACGCGATCGTGCGCTGCGGCGGCAGGCAGGAGAAGGCGTCGGTAGACGACATCCTGACCGTCGACAAGCTGTCTGGTGAAGTTGGCTCCAGCGTTACGCTGCCGGCCCTGCTCGTCGTAGACGGCGACAAGGTCATCAGCAACCATGCCGAGCTCGGCGGCTACCAGGTCACTGCCGAGATCGTGGGCGCCGCGAGCGGCCCCAAGATCAACATGATTCAGTACAAGAACAAGACCGGCTACCGTCGGCGGCTCGGGCACCGGCAGAAGTACACGCAGGTACGCGTTACGAGCATCGGCGCCGCGAAGGCAAGCGCGAGCAAGAAGAAGGCCAGCGCCAGCCAGGGGAAGGACTGAGATGGCACATAAGAAGGGCGCGTCCTCCAGCCGGAACGGTCGTGACTCCAACGCCCAGCGGCTCGGCGTCAAGCGCTTCGGCGGCCAGGTTGTGAACGCCGGCGAGATCATCGTCCGCCAGCACGGCACTCACTTCCACCCGGGCGTGGGCGTCGGGCGTGGCGGCGACGATACGCTGTTCGCCCTGGTCGCGGGCACGGTGGAGTTCGGCCAGCGACGCGGGCGGCGGGCAGTCAGCGTGGTGCCGGCCGAGCCAGCCGACGTTAGCTGAGTCGACGCCAGCTAGGAGCGTGCCGGCTGGTCCTGGGTATACCAGGCCAGCGGTCCCATTGAGGCATTTCGGGAGGGCGGACCGCCTGAGGTCCGCCCTCCCGCATTTGCGGCCCGAAGGTTTGACCGGAGGGGGTTAGCGGTCGTGGCGGAATTCGCGGACCAGGCTGAGGTGCGGGTGCGTGCCGGCAGCGGCGGTAACGGCTGCGCGTCGGTGCATCGAGAGAAGTTCAAGCCGCTCGGCGGCCCGAACGGCGGAAACGGCGGCCGCGGCGGCGACATCATCATCGAGGTCGATCCGGGCATCGCGACGCTGCTGGACTTTCACCGGCGCCCGGTGCGCAAGGCCGGCGACGGCAGGGCCGGATCTGGCTCGTTCCGCAACGGCGCCAACGGCGAGGACCTGGTGCTGAAGGTGCCGGACGGCACGGTCGTCAAGACTGCCGATGGCGAGGAACTGGCCGACCTGATCGGCACGGGCACGCGCTACGTGGCCGCGGAGGGCGGCCGCGGCGGGCTGGGTAATGCCGCCCTGGCGTCGATGAAGCGCAAGGCACCGGGGTTCGCCCTGCGCGGCGAGCCCGGAGCGGAGCTTGAGCTCGTGCTCGAGCTGAAGACCGTAGCCGACGCGGGACTCGTCGGCTACCCGAATGCCGGCAAGTCGTCGCTGATCGCGGCGATGTCCGCGGCCCGTCCGAAAATCGCCAGCTACCCGTTCACGACCCTGACTCCCAACCTGGGCGTGGTGGAGGCGGGAGAGGTTCAGTTCGTAGTAGCCGACGTTCCCGGCCTAATCCCCGGCGCCAGCAAGGGGAAGGGCCTCGGCCTGGACTTCCTGCGCCATGTCGAGCGCTGCCGGGTGCTCGTGCACGTGCTCGACTGCGCGACCGAGGAGCCCGGCCGAGACCCGGTGAGTGACCTGGACGCGCTCGAAGCGGAACTGGCCGCCTACGAGGAGCTGACCGGGGCGCGGATGACGGACCGGCCGCGGATCGTGGCGCTCAACAAGGTGGACATACCGGCCGCGCGCGAGCTTGCCGACCTGGTCGAGCCCGAGTTCGAGGCTCGCGGGCTGCCCGTGCACCGGGTCTCCGCCGCGACCACAGAGGGCCTGCGGGACCTCGCGTTCACGATGGCTAACGTGATCGCTGCGGCCAGGGCCGCCGCGCCGCCACCGGAGCCGACCCGGCTCGTGCTCAGGCCCGAGCCCGTCGCGGGCCCGGCCTTTGAGGTGGTGCCGGCCGGCGAGAACACCTTCGTCATCCGCGGCGACAAGCCCCGGCGCTGGATCCTGCAGACCGATTTCAGCAACGACGAGGCAGTGGGCTATCTGGCCGACCGGCTGGCCAAACTCGGGATAGAGGAGGCGCTGGCCAAGGCCGGCGCGACGCCAGGCGCGGAGGTGCTGATCGGCGATGAGGACAACGCGGTGGTGTTCGACTGGGATCCCGATCTGCCTGCCGAGGGCGCGGGCCTTGGTCCGCGCGGTACCGACCGCCGGGTCGGCTGAACCGCCGGGTCCGAATTACCCGGGCATGAAAAACGCGGCATGAAAAACGCGCTAAGTAAGCCAGAAGGAGTTTGCTTGTCAAACGCGGAACTGGAGCGCGAGCAGGATTACATTACTGTGCTTTACGGGCGGCTTGATGACCTCAGGGAGCGCGCCAGCGCCCGGAGGGCCGCTATCCTGCGGCAGACCGGCGGAACGCACCAGGCCAGGCTAGAGCGTGACAACTTCAGCGTCATGTACAGCCAGCAAGTTGCTCAGTTCAACGCGGCCGAGAACGGCCTGTGCTTCGGGCGGCTCGAGTTCAACGACGGCGAGCTCAGGTACATCGGCCGGGTCGGCCTGCACTCCGACTCCGACGAGTACGCCCAGCTGCTGATGGACTGGCGGGCCGACGCGGCGCGGCCGTTCTACCTCGCGACCGCGGCCTCGCCGGGCGAGGTACGGGTTCGCCGTCACCTGCGGACGCGCGGCCGGACGCTGATCAGCCTGGACGACGAGGTGCTCGACCTCGCCTCGGCCGACCCGTCCAGGCACGAGGGGCTGACCGGCGAGTCAGCCCTGCTGGCGGCGCTCAGCGCCAGCCGGACCGGGTCGATGACCGACATCGTCGAGACCATCCAGGCCGAGCAGGACGAGATCATCCGGGCGCCGATGCCGGGCGCGCTCGTCGTGCAAGGCGGGCCGGGCACAGGCAAGACCGCCGTGGCACTGCACCGCGCCGCGTTCCTGCTCTATACGTTCCGCCGCCAGCTGGAGAAGCGGGGCGTGCTGGTTGTCGGGCCGAACGCCACGTTCCTCCGCTACATCGGCCAGGTGCTGCCGTCACTGGGCGAGACGAGCGTTCTGCTGTCGACGATCGGGGACCTTTTCCCCGGCGTGAGCGCCGTCGGCAGCGAGTCCGCCGCGGCCGCCGCGATCAAGGGACGGCCGGGGATGGCGAGGGTCATCGCCACCGCGATCCGGGACCGGCAGCGCGTGCCTGCCCAGCCGGTACGCATCGACTCCGATGCTGGCCGGCTCAACCTGACACCGCGCATGTGCGCGCAGGCTAGGGAACGAGCCCGCCGTTCCCGGCGGCCGCACAATCTGGCCCAGCCGGTGTTCGCGCGGGAGATTGTGTCCGCGCTCACCCGGCAGCTGGCCGGTCAGCTTGGTCACAACGTGCTGGGCGGCAGCAACCTGCTCGGCCAGCAGGACGTGGACGACCTGCGCCGCGAACTGCGCGACGACCAGGCCGTGCGGGCCGCGATCGTCGGGCTGTGGCCGGTTCTCACGCCCCGGCAGCTGGTCAGCGACCTGCTGTCGGACCCGGCCAGGCTGAAGGCGGCCGGGACCGGGCTATCGGCTGAGGATCGTGCCCTGCTTCAGCGCGACGACGGCGCCGACTGGACGCCGGCCGACGTTCCGCTCCTAGACGAGGCCGCCGAGCTACTCGGCGAGGACGAGCGGGCGATTCGGGCGGACAAGGAGCGCCGTCGCCGGTTGCAGGAGGCCTACGCCCAGGGCGTGCTGGACATCATCGGCCGCGACGACGAGGACGACCCCGAGCTTCTGATGGGCGCGGACATCATTGACGCCAGCCGACTCGCCGAGCGATTCGACGACGAGGAGAACATGACCGCGGCCGAGCGGGCGGCGGCGGACCGGACCTGGGCATTCGGCCACGTGATCGTCGACGAGGCGCAGGAGCTGTCGCCGATGGCCTGGCGGATGCTGATGCGGCGCTGCCCGGCCCGCTCGCTGACGATCGTGGGGGATCTCGCGCAGACCAGTGACCTGTCCGGTACGGCGTCGTGGGCGGACGCGCTCCGGCCTTACCTGGACGACCGGTGGCGCCTGGCGCCGCTGACGGTGAACTACCGCACGCCGTCGGAGGTGATGGCCGTCGCGGCGGACGTGCTGGCGGCGATCGACCCGGCGCTGGAGACGCCGCGGTCGGTGCGGGATTCCGGGCATCAGCCCTGGCGGCTTGAAGCCCCGGCCGAGGCCTTTGCCGACGCGGTGGGCGGCGGTGCCGTGCGACTGGCCGAGCAGGCAGGCGACGGCAAGCTCGCGGTGATCGTGCCCGCAGAGCGGCTGGACGAGCTCGGCAAGGTGGTGAGCTCGGTGCTTCCGGGCACGGCGCTGGGCGCTGATCCCGATCTGACCAGCCCGGCAGTGGTGCTGACCGTGCGTCAGGCCAAGGGACTCGAGTTCGACTGCGTTCTCATCGCCGATCCGGCCCTGATCCTGGCCGAGTCGCCGCGCGGGCTGAACGACCTCTACGTCGCGCTGACCCGCGCGACCCAGCGGGTCGGGGTCGTGCATCCCGGTGCCGTGCCCGAGGTTCTTCGCCGCCTGGCTCCGGTAGCGACCGCCGACATGATTGACATATCCGGTTAAATCTGGTCTTGTTCGAGCAATCCTCAGTTAGGCGACGGGGGCTCAGGTGCTCGGGAAGATCATGCCGGCTGCTGTTGCTGTTGCTGTTGCTGGCGCTGCTGCTGCTACTGCCGTTGCTGTCGCGGGGTGTTCGGTGGGCGCCGCTGCGACAAGAGCAGGCACGGGCGGGGCCTCGCCCAGCTGGCGGGTGATAGCGAAATTCCCCGATGCCACGATCGACAACGTGGCTGCCGTGACCGCCGGCGACGCCTGGGCGTCCGGCGTAGCCGATGCCGCCGGACCCGTGGGCAAGCAGCAGCCCTTGATCCTGCACTGGGATGGCAAGTCCTGGAAGCGCGTCAGCATCCCGGCCGCGGCGGCGAAGGCTTGGGCCGCTGCCGGGCTGACCGGCAGCGTCGTAGCGGCGTCGTCCAGCACCAACGTCTGGGTCATCGGCGCGCGGCATTACGCGCGGCTGACCCGACGCGGCTGGGTGCTCGGCTCGCTGCCGGGAGCCAGTACCAGCCGCACATCGATGACGCTTGCCCTGTCGGCCGAGGCACTGAGCACGACGAACGTCTGGGTGTTCGGCGTGACACTGCACAACGGCTCAGATGCGCTGCAGCCATTCGCCGAGGAGTACAACGGCCACAGTTGGCTCGCCAGGCCGGTTCCTGGCAAGGGGGCCATCGCCGCGGTGAGCCCGCTGGCCCACCACAGTCTGCTCGCGCTGGTGGGTTCGGAGACCTACCTGGGGCTGACCACCAGCACGCCCGAGGTCGTGCGCTGGAACGGCAACAGGTGGCTGCCCATCGCGGTGCAGCCGCATGTCGCGCCAACCGGTTTCGAGGACCTGACTGCCATGGCAGTCTCGGCCGGCCACGTCTGGCTAGTCGGCAACAGGCAGACCGGCTCCAGTGTGTTTCAGCTTTTCGCCATGGAGCTAGGCCACTCAGCCTGGAAGACAACGAATCTCACGGACGGAACAATCAGCGGCCAAGACATCGACCAGGGCACGCTGGTGCCGGACGGCCAAGGCGGACTCTGGGCTCTCGTCGTCGGTCGCACGTCCGGGTCCTTGATCTCGCGGCTGTGGCATCGCACCGGCGGCGGAACCTGGACCGGGCCGGTCAAGTCCGAGCTCGACAAGTCGGGCGCTGCGCTGCAAGGACTAGCGGCCGTGCCCGGCACCGAGTCGGTGTGGGGCACCGGGTTCGACACACTCTCGCCCTTCGATGGCGTGATCGCTGTCACGGGATCCGTACCGCACTGAGTGCGGCGAGCCCCCGCCAGTTCGGCAAATCGGCAGCTTGGACGTCAGGCGGGCGGCCGGCCCACGTGCGTGACCTGACCCACCGGGCAGCCCGGTGAGCATGGTCGCGCTCCGGTGAATCCGTGCTTCGCCAGCGCGAGCGCGACCTCGGCCGCGACCTGGCACGGGTGCTTGGTTACATCAACCCAGCCATACCGCAGCGTCAGGATGCCCTCCGCGGAGGTCGCGTTGTCACGGCGGATGTCGTCCCAGCGCTTGTCGATGGTGTGGGTTGCGCGTCCGTCGAGCTCCACGACGGTCAGGTACTGCTCGTAGTACCGGTCTCGGAATGCCCGGCGGGTCCCGACCCGGAACTCGGCCTGGCGCCTGCCGGCGGGCAGGCCGTGCGGCCGCTCGACGTCACGGTGGTAGCGGACTTCCAGCACGGAGTGCATGCCCTCGGCGTCCGGGCTCAGCAACTCGGCAAGCGCAGTCCGCCAGCGCATCCGGGACCGCACGGCCATAGCCTCGCGCAGCTCGGCCTGGGTGGAGAGCCTGCGGCCCAGCGCACGCGTCACCCAGTCGATCGCGTCGTCCAGCTCAACCGAGTCGGCAACGAGGTCAAGCACGGTCTCCACAACCAGAGTCCGCGGCGGCAGCCGCGCGGGGTGCTGTGCCTCATCCGCACGGGTCGAGTAGTGAATGACGACGCTCGGTAGCTGCCTCACCCGCCGCGTTTTCGGGACAGTCACGTGGATGGCTCGACTCGGCTTGTCTGCGAGGCCCCAGAGCTCGGCAGCGGACTGGTAGCTGAGGACGGCGCCTTCCCCAGCGGCCAGCACAGCGGCCCAAAGCTCTGCCTCACGGGGCAGCTCGCCGGAGAAGGTCGCGTAGACGCCGCGATAGAGCCGCCTCCAGTTTCCCTGCCTGACCTGCGATTTCAGGTAATCCATGGACAGGCCGGCGGCGCGTAGCTGGGCGATGGTGAAGACGTTCCGCTGGAAGAGCGAGGTGCGGTAGAGGCTTCGGGGCAGATCATCCACGACGTAAGGATCGCCCGCCGGTTCTAGCCAGCGCCTCTTGTTTACGCGGCATTGTGGATAAGTGGGGTCAACGCAATGAGTGGGAAGGGTTAGGGGCCCCACAGGCCCCTAAACCTTCCCACTAACAAGATCGCGTTTGCGGGGGGCGCTGACGAGTCGCCCGGGGCGCCGACACGTCGCCCGGTCAACCCGGTCAACCCGGTCAACCCGACCCGCTGGGGATCCGCGGATCAGTCCTCGCTGTCGTCGTCGTCGCGGTCGCTGTCGTTGCCGCCGCCGCCGAAGCGGTTGAACAGTCGCGTCCCGGCATCGACGGCGCCGTTGGCCACGCCCCGAACCGCGCCGATCAGCGGGTCGGCACTGCGGTTCCATGAGTCCTGGTACGACTTCGCGGCCGCCCTGAACTCGTCGCCCACCGACGTGTCGGAGTCGTCCTCGCGCCGCGGGTAGTTGCCGGCCAGGATCGAGCGGTACTCGCCCTCGTCGGCCCAGCGGTCCAGCTCGGCGAACCTGATCACGGCGAACGGGTGGGTCGTGCCCTGCAGCTGGAGCAGCTTGAGCAGGCTCTCCCGCATGTCCGGCACCGCGTCGTACTCCTGTGCCTGCTTGTGGAACTCGTCGTGGCTCAGCTGCGCGAGGTGCCGGCCGCCGGCCAGCTTCATGAGCGAGCGGCGGGCCGCCTCCGGGTCCTGCGTCGCGAGCAGCCCGGCCCGGTCCGAGGTCAGCTCGGACTTGCGGTACCACTCCTCCAGGCCCCAGATCACGGTCTTGAGCCCGATCCAGGCGAACGGCACGAGGGCCAGCCGCTGGGCCAGGTTAACCAGGTAGTAGAGCATCGTCCGGTAGACGCTGTGGCCCGACAGCACGTGCCCCAGCTCGTGGCCGATGACGAACCGGATCTCCTCCGGGTCCATCAGCTCGACGAGGCCGCTGTTCAGCACGACGAACGGCTTGCTGGTCCCCAGGGCCATCGCGTTCACCAGCGGCGTCTGGGTGACGTACAGCTCGGGCACGGTGGGCAGGTCGAGGATGTAGCAGCCGTCCAGCATGGCCTGGTACAGGTCGGGGAACTGCTCCTGCGAGCAACGGACCGAGCTGGCCAGGAACATCAGCCGCAGGGCCCGGTCGTTGAAGAGCCCGGCGAGGTTCTTGAGTATGGTGTCGAATCCGGTGAGCTTGCGCAGTGCGACGAGCGCTGACCGGTCGGCGGGGTGCTCGTAGGCACGGGAGGAGATACCCGGCAGACGGATCCGGGAGCGTTCGGGCACAGTGGTCATAGCGTTAATCGTAAGCGCCCGAGTCCAGAGGAAGCGACATGTCGCGTCAGGCCGTACCGGCGATGTTCGAGGCCGAGTCCGAGGCGATGCCTCCCGAGCAACTGCACCAACTCCAGCAGCACCGGCTGGGCGGGCTGATCGACCGGCTGCTTGCGGCCGACGGCCTGCAGGCCCGCCGCCTTGCCGACGCGGGCGTCAAGGCCGGGGCCGACGTACAGCTGAAAGACCTCGCCGCGCTTCCGGCCATCGCCAAGCAGGATCTCTGGGACGCCTACCCGTTCGGGCTGCTCGCGGTGCCGCGGGAGGAGGTCGTCGCGGTGCACGGGTCCAGCGGCACCGGAGGAAGGCCGACGCTGGTCGCCTACAGCCGCGCCGACCTGAGGCTGTGGGCCCGGATGTGCGCACGGGCGCTGGCCGCCGCCGGGGCGACCACGGACAGCATCGTCCACAACGCCTACGGATATGGCCTGTTCACCGGGGGGCTCGGCATCCACCAGGGCGCGATCGAGCTCGGCGCCACCGTGGTGCCGGTCTCCGGCGGCATGACGCCGCGGCAGGTCACGCTGATCGGCGACCTCAGGCCGGACATCCTCACCTGCACGCCGTCGTACGCGGTCCGGCTGGGCGAGGCGCTGGCCGAGGCGGGCGTGCGCCCGACGATGACGGCAGGGATCTTCGGCGCCGAGCCCTGGTCGAACGAGCTGCGGGCCCGGCTGAACGAGCTGCTCGGCCTGCAGGCGCTCGACATCTACGGCCTGTCCGAGATCATCGGTCCCGGCGTCGCCAGCGAGTGCATCGTGGCCGCGGACGGCCTGCACGTGAACGAGGACCACTTCCTGGTCGAGGCGGTCGACCCAGTCAGTGGCCGGCCCGTGCCCGACGGCGAGCCCGGCGAGCTGGTGTTCACCACCGTCACCAAGGAGGCCCTGCCGCTGCTGCGCTACCGGACCGGCGACATCGCCTCGCTCAGCCGCGCGGCCTGCCCGTGCGGCCGCACCCTGGCCCGGATGAGCAAGGTGGCCGGCCGCAGGGACGACATGCTGGTCATCCGGGGCGTCAACGTCTACCCGAGCGAGGTCGAGCGGGTGCTACTCGGGCATACCGCGCTGGCGCCCGATTACCTGCTGGTGGTCGACGAGCGCGCGCCGCAGTCCCGACTGATCGCCTGTTGCGAGATGGGAACGGCGGCTCCCGTGCCGGACTCGATCGCGACGGAACTCGCCTCGGGGCTGAAAGACGCCCTCGGCCTTTCTGTCGACGTCCGGCTGCTGCCGCCGGGCTCGGTGCCGCGGACCGAGGTGGGCAAGGCGGTCAGGGTGCGCCGCTGGCCGGGCGGCGAGCCGCCGGTGCCCGGGCTCGGCTAACCGGTTATTCGCGGCCGCCGCCGAAGATCCGCAGGAAGAACAGGAACACGTTCAGCGCGTCCAGGAAGATCGAGGCCGCGATCAGCGGGGCTGCCGCGAGGTCCTTCGTGCGCCGCAGCCGCTGGAAGTCGAACAACGTCAGGCCGGCGAAGATGACCAGGCCCAGGATCGAGTAGAGCATGTTCGCGGCCGGGATGTGCACGAAGATCAGCACGATGCCGAAGATGATCAGGCCGATCAGCGCGAAGAACGAGATCCGGCCCAGGGCCGACAGGTCCTTGCGGGTCGTATAGCCGATCGCGCCGAGGCCCAGGATGAACAGGCCGGTGGCCCCGGCGGCCTCCCAGACCGCGGCCGGACTTGTCGTCGTGTAATAGGCCACCGCCGGGCCGGTCGCCAGGCCCAGGAACAGGCCCATCGCGCAGAGCAGCACGATGCTGGCGCTGCCGCCCGACCTGCGGACGGCGAAGTTCATCGCGATCAGGCAGCCCAGGCCGACGATGAAGAACACGATGGAGAAGCCGGCGGTCAGGTTCCGGCCGAGGTAGCAGCCCAGGGCGAAGATGCCCGCGGTGACCGCGACCAGGCTCATGACCTGGCTGAACAGCGTCGCCGTCTGATCACGGGACATCGACGGCGCATACCCAGGAGCCTGGTACTGGTACATGGGCTTTGTCCTCTCCTCGAACGCGGCCGTGCCGTCGCTTCGGTCCTATGTTCCCCTCAACTGCCGCCCGATAGCAAAGAGCCTGCTGGGGCGGTGCATGATGTGCTTCAGCGAAGGCGGAGGAAGCTATGGCACTGGGCGGCAGCGAGAAAGCACGGGGTGGCGGCGGCAAATGGACCGCGTCCGACATACCCGATCAAAGCGGACGGACGGTGGTCATCACCGGGGCCAACTCCGGCATCGGGCTGGAAGCGGCCAAGGCCCTCGCGTCTCGGGGGGCCACCGTGGTCCTGGCCGGCCGTGACCCGGGCCGGACGGCGGCCGCGGCCGAGCAGGTCAGCGGGGCCGCCTCCGGTGCGCCGGCTGAGACGGCCGAACTCGACCTGGCCTCGCTGGAGTCGGTGCGGAAGGCCGCGGCCGACATCAACGCCCGGTTCCCGCGGCTGGACCTGCTGATCAACAACGCGGGCGTCATGATGCCGCCCTACGGAGTGACCAGGGACGGCTTTGAGCTGCAGTTCGGCACCAACCACCTGGGGCACTTCGCGCTGACCGGCCTGCTGCTGCCCAGCCTGCTCGCGGTGCCCGGCTCGCGGGTGGTCACGGTCAGCAGCAACGGCCACCGGGCGGGCAAGATCAACTTCGACGATCTGCAGTCGGCCAGGCACTACCGGAAGTCGGCCGCCTACGGCCAGTCCAAGCTGGCGAACCTCATGTTCACCTACGAGCTGCAGCGTCGCCTGACCGCCGCGCGCCAGCAGACGATCGCCACGGCGGCCCACCCGGGCACGGCGAGCACCGAGCTGACCCGGCACAGTGGCTTCATGACCTGGGGAACGCACGCCCATCTCGGGCCGCTGAACTCCTGGGCGGTCCAGTCGGCCGCGATGGGCGCGCTGCCCACCCTGCGGGCCGCGACAGATCCTTCGGCCACGGGCGGGGCGTACTACGGCCCGGACGGGTTCATGCAGTTCACCGGGTACCCGGTCCTGGTCCGGTCCAGCACCAGGTCGCACAACGCCGAGGTCCAGCGCAGGCTGTGGGCGGAGTCGGAGAAGCTGACCCAGGTCAGCTTCCCGGTCTGAGCGCAGCTGGTCTGAGCGATGTGGCCGGGAACGATCGCATGAGGGTGAACGGGCCGGGCAAGCGCCTGGGCGTCATGGGCGGCACGTTCGATCCGATCCATCACGGGCACCTCGTCGCCGCGAGCGAGGTGGCCGACTTCCTGGGCCTGGACGAGGTCATCTTCGTCCCGACCGGGCAGCCCTGGCAGAAGGGTGACCGCAAGGTCTCGCCGGCCGAGGACCGCTACCTGATGACCGTGATCGCGACCGCGTCCAACCCGCGGTTCTCGGTGAGCCGCGTCGACATCGACCGGCCGGGGGAAACCTACACCATCGACACGCTACGGGACCTGCGAGCCGAGCGAGGTCCGGGCGTGGAGTTCTACTTCATCACCGGCGCCGACGCTCTGGCCAAGATGATCTCCTGGCGGGACGCGGACGAGCTGTTCACGCTCGCGCACTTCGTCGGCTGCACCCGGCCCGGGCATCGGCTGACCCCGTCCGACCTGCCGCCGGAACGGGTCAGCCTGCTCGAGATCCCGGCCCTGGCCATCTCGTCCACCGAATGCCGCGAGCGGGTACGGGGCGGGCATCCGATCTGGTATCTCGTTCCCGACGGGATCGTCCAGTACATTTCCAAGCGAGGGCTCTACCGGGGATAGCGAGGGGGTCGGCGGTGCGACTCGACGGCGTCGGCAAACGGTACGGGCTGCGGCAGCCCTGGATCGTCCGTGGCGTCAGCGTCGAGGTGGCGGCTGGCCAGCTGATCCGGCTGGAGGGCAGGAACGGAAGCGGCAAGTCGACATTGCTGCGGGTCGTCGCGGGGATCACCGTGCCGTCGGCCGGCCGGGTATCGGGTCGGCCGACCACCGGATACGTGCCCGAGCGGTTTCCCGGCGGCCTGGCCTTCTCCGCCCGCGAGTACCTGACGCACATGAGCCGGATTCACGGCCTGCGCGGTCCCGCGGCCACGGCCGCGGTCGGCGACTGGCTGGACCGCCTCGGGGCGGCCGATTACGCCGGGTCCCCGCTCAAGACGCTGTCCAAGGGCATGTGCCAGAAAGTCGCGCTCGCCCAGGCGCTGCTGGCCCGGCCGGGGCTGCTCGTCCTCGACGAGGCCTGGACCGGGCTGGACCAGGCCGCCCGCGGGACGCTGGACGCGGCGGTGGGCGAGCGGCTGGCCGACGGCGGCGTGGTTATGTTCGTCGATCACCAGCAGGCCCGGCTGGCCGGACAGGTCAGCCAGCGCTGGCAGCTTGGCGGCGGGGAGGTCCGCGTGCTTGACGGGCCCGTGGCTGCCGCCGCGGCGGGTGAGCCGGGCGTGGCGGGCCCGATGGCCCTGATCGAGCTGACGGGTCTGGACGCCGAGTCACTGAAGCAGCTGGCCGTACTGCCGGGAGTCGCATCCGTCAGCCGCGTTCCCAGCATGAACGCGGGCGACCGGACCAGCGCGCACGTGACGGTAACGGCGGCGCAGTCCGACGTGATCTTGCGGCAGCTGCTGAGCTGGGACGGCGTGCACGTTGGCGCGGTGCGGTGTGAGTAGGCCGGTGCGGGCGCTGCTGCGGTACCAGGCCGGCGTGCTGTTCCGGTCGCATCGCTGGGTGTTTCCGCTGATCGCGTTCGTGCTGCTGATCTGGGTCGGTGGCGTGGGCGGTAGCCAGTCGCAGACCCTCGTGCAGATCCGGGAGGCCCTGGCCACGTCGCTGGACTGGGCCGCGGCGGTGCTCGTGCCGGTGGTGGCGCTGCTGACCCGGTCGATGCTGACGGCCGAGCCGGAGGCCGCGCGGAACTGCGTGGCCGCGGCGGCCGGTCCGGTTCGGGGGCATTTGTCGGTGCTGATGACGGCACTGGCGGGCGGGGTGGCGCTCGCGGTGATCGGCGTCGGCTACGAGCTGGTTACCTCGGGGGGCGTCGGCCGGCTCTGGGCCGCGCACCCGGGCCAGCTGTTCGCGACGGCTGCGGCCGGGCTCGGCAAGGCGGTGATCTGCATTTTCGTCGGTTCCGCCGTGGCGGCGCTGTGTAACCGGCCGGTGATCAGGCACCAGACGGTGGCGCTGCTCGGGACCATCGTGGCCGTCGTGGTCGGGCTTCTGGCGAGCGTGTCGCCGGCTAGCGCGGCGCTGCGCGGCAACGGCGCGACGGTCCAGTCGGCGGCGTGGCCGACCGGGGTTCCCTTCCTGGTCGCGGCGAGTCTGCTGGCCGTGTCGTGGCTGGTCTCGGCCTGGCTGGCGGCCCGGCGGTCCGGATGAACATATGGCTTATTTACCGCTTAAGCGGGCGTGGTTGTCGTCGGCCGGGTGACTCGGCCGGATACCCTGAGTGTTGCCTCCGGCTCGTTTCCGGATCATCGTGAGAAGCTAGAGGCGATGGGCTAGCCGAGGAGGACTGCCAGCACACGTGACTGCCACCGATAGGGCCGTCGAGCTCGTGGAGATCGCGGCCGCAGCCGCGGCTGACAAGCTCGCCTCCGACATCATTGCCTACGACGTCAGCGAGCAGCTTGTGATCACTGACGCGTTCCTGCTCTGTTCCGCCTCGAACGATCGTCAGGTGCGGTCGATCGTGGACGAAATCGAGGAGAAGCTGCGACAGGCGGGCGTTCGGCCTGCACGTCGTGAGGGGGAGCGTGAGGCGCGCTGGGTGCTGCTCGACTACGTCGACATCGTGATCCACGTTCAGCACGCCGAGGAGCGGGTGTACTACTCGCTGGAGCGCCTGTGGAAGGACTGCCCGGTGATTGCGCTGCCCGAGCCGGTCGGGGCCGCTGGCGCTGCCGGGACTGCGGCCGGGGGAGCCAACGGGCGCGGCCCGGTGGGCGGCCGTGACGGCAGCGGGTTCGGGTCGCGGTAAGGATTCGGGTCGCGGTAAGGATCTGCGGGAGTTGAGCATCTGGCCGGGCGGCGAGGGCCCGGAAATCGTGAAGCTTGTGCTCTGGCGGCACGGGCAGACCACCTACAACGCGGAACGGCGGTTCCAGGGCCAGTCCGATGTGCCGCTGAACTCGGTCGGTCTGCGGCAGGCCGAGGAGGCGGCCCCCTACCTGGCGGCCCTGCGACCGGACGCTATCTACTCTTCGGACCTGAGCCGGGCTTCGACGACCGCGGGCGTGCTGGGCCGGCTGACGGGCCTGGAAGTGCAGCTCGACAAGGACCTGCGGGAGCGGGGCGGCGGATCCTGGGAGGGACTGACCGCCGCGGAGATCGCCGAGCTCTACCCGGAGGCGTACGCCGCCTGGGCGCCGCCGGACGGCGAGGCCGCGGAGGCGGTGGCCGACCGGGCCGAGGCGGCCATGCGGCGGATAGCGGACAGCCTGCCAGGCGGAGGGGTGGCCGTGGTCGTGGGCCACGGCGGCTGCCTGGGCTTTGGCGCGGCCAGGCTGCTCGGTATCCCTGACGATCTGCGGGCGCTGGGCCCGTTCGGCAACTGCCGCTGGTCGGTGCTGTCGCGGCGCCTGGGCCGGTGGCGTCTGCTGGAGCACAACGCCGGGGTCCTGCCCGAGCCGGTGCTGGTGCCGGAACCCGTGCTGGAGGCCGAGAGCTCGCAGGAGTAGGCGGTACCGGTCAGTCACGGAGCCAGTGCTCGACGCCGATGCGGAACGCGGGAAGTAGGCGGTTTCCTATACACTGGCGTGGCGCTGTGGCCGGAAGGCCAGGCTGCGTCGCCAGGGGCTATAGCTCAGTTGGTAGAGCGCTTGCATGGCATGCAAGAGGTCTGGGGTTCGAATCCCCATAGCTCCACTGGTTTTCCGGACCTCTGTTCGATTATCAGTGACTATAACAGTGACTACGGAATCGGACTCTAGCCCGCGCTGACTTCGCGCGCGGCTTCGGCGCCAAATACGTCATCCATTACGGCGGCGCCGCCGCGAATGGCGGGCACGATTACATGCCGGTAGACAGTCTCGGTGACGTGGGTGGACTTGTGGCCGACGGTGTCAGCGATGTCCTGGATGGGGACGCCGTTGCTGCTCATGATTGAGACTGCGGTGTGGCGTCCTTCGTGGGCGT
>JASHOV010000655.1 GCA_030038495.1 Streptosporangiaceae bacterium | reverse complement strand
GGGCCGTACATGACTGCTCCGCGCATCGGCAATCGTTCCCTTCTTTACTCGGTTCGGTGACCGCGGGCGACAGCTGCCGCGTACTGCTCGTCGGTGAGGTGCTCCAGCCAGGTCGCGCCGTCGCCGTCGGCTGTGCCCTCGTAGAGGGCAACGTGCGCCATGAAGTTGTCGGGGGCGGCGCCGTGCCAGTGCTCTTCACCGGGCGGGGTGTAGACGACCTGGCCGGGACGGGCGACGATAACGCGGCCGTCGCGGGTGCCGACGAGGGCGATGCCCTCGGTGATCAGCAGGGTCTGGCCGACCGCGTGAGCGTGCCAGGCGGTCCTGGCGCCGGGGGTGAAGTGGACCCAGCCGCAGGCGATACGGGACGGCTCGCCCTTGCGGCCGAGCACGGCGTCGATGTAGACGTCGCCGGTGAACCAGCCGGCTGGACCTTTCCTGGTCGGGGCCCTGGGCTCGATATTCATGTCAGCTGTCTCCTCTGCTGTGATCCCGGGTGGCTGGCGGACGTGTGGTCAGGAGTCACGGAACACCTGGCGGGCGACGGTCATGGCCGAATCAGCTCGGTCTCGGTTACGCCGTTCTGCCGGGCGCGGAAGTACTCATGACCTCGATACAACCCGGCACACCACGCCCGCGGGAGGTCGCGCTGTTAGGGGTCATGACAGAACCCCCCCTCGCCCGCACCAGGGCACGTACCGTGGATCGCATGACCAGCAACCGGGCCGAGGTACGCGACTTTCTCGTCACCCGCCGCGCCAAGATCACCCCGGACCAGGCCGGGCTGCAGTTCTACGGCCGGAACCGGCGCGTCCCCGGCCTGCGCCGCGAGGAAGTCGCCATGCTCGCCGGGGTCAGCGGCGACTACTACACCCGCCTGGAGAAAGGCAATCTTTCCGGCGTATCCGACAGCGTCCTGGACGCGATCGCGGGCGCGCTCCAGCTCGACGAGGCCGAACGGCTCCACCTGCTCAACCTCGCGCGTGCCGCCAACACCAGCCCGGCCCGCGCCGCTCAGCGCCACGCGCCGCAGCAGATCCGCGCCGCAACCCAGCTCATCCTCGACGGCATGACCGACACCCCGGCATTCGTACGGAACGGCCGCCTCGACGTCCTCGCCATCAACGCCCTCGGCGAGGCCCTGTACTCACCCGCATTCGCCAGCCCCGCCCGCCCGGTGAACCTGGCCCGGTTCCGGTTCTTCGACCCGGCCGCCCTCGACTTCTATCCCGACTTCACCGACACCGCCCAGACGACCGTCGCGCTGCTGCGCACCGAAGCCGGACGTGACCCCTACAACAAGAGCCTCACCGACCTGATCGGCGAGCTCTCCACCAGAAGCGACGAGTTCCGCACCCTGTGGGCCGCGCACAACGTCCGCCTGCACCGCAGCGGAGTCAAGCACTTCCACCACCCTGTCGTCGGACGCATGGACCTGATGTTCGAAGCCATGGCCCTGGAAGCCGACGAGGGTCTCACCCTTACCGCCTACACCGCCGAGCCCGGCTCGCCTTCCCACGACGCGCTCCGGCTCCTGGCCAGCTGGGCAGCGACCAGCCGTCATGACAGCAGCGCGGAAAGCGGCCCGGCGAGGCAGGGCAGCGGCCCGCAGTCGTAATGCGCGAAACCGGGGGCAACGCCGCCGGCGCAACCATGACCATTCCGCGGCCGACGTCGACAGCTCGCCGGGCGCACCAACTCGATCACGCCTCAGGACGCGCCACTTTCGAACGCGCTCGGATCCGCGATTGATCGCGCCATTGTTCAACTGATGCGCTGGTCAAACATCAACTGGACGAATTAGTCTGCCACCGGCGTATACCCCGTATTGGAGCGGAACGGCGGGCACGCGCTGCCGCACCTGTTCGAAGAAGGAGGAACCAAGGAGTCATGCAGATCTCTTCACGAATCAGGCGTGCCGTCTTAGCCGGTAGCGCCATCGCCGCCTGCGGGCTTGGCACTGTGGCGGCGAGCGGTACCGCCCAGGCTACGACGGCCGGCCGTACCACAACGTCGGCCGCTAGCTCCGTCAGCGCGAACCTGAGCGTCCAGCCCGTGCCCGAGCACAATGTGCTCCGCGCTCCGCTGACCGGGGCGGTCACTGATCAGAGCAACCTTTACGGATGTCCCTCGGGTTACTTCTGCCTGGCCACGACCTGGGTCCAGAGCCCGCCTGTGGGCTGGCCCTACGCCCTGCCTAGCTCGGCCTATGAAGGCGGTACGTACTGGGTGCCGTGGGGTAGCTGTGGTAGCACGTACCCGGCCGAGCCGGGCTGCGACGTAGGCATTCACGCCTGGTCCAATAACAGCGGCTACCGCGTCTGGCTCGAGCAATTCCCCGATAGCGGAAACGAGCTCTGCATAAGTCCAGGGACCGCGAATACGGATTACTACGGCACCGACGGTGACGATTTCTGGATCTACATGTCCGACAATCCGGCGGCGTGTTAGCTCAGCCGCGATTACGAAGCTCAAAGGCGTGTGGTCGTTCCGGGAATTTCCCTTAATGACACCGTCGGCGAAAGCATAGGGGGGACCCTGGAGGGCCAGGCGAGTCCCTCCTGAGCCGGCCGGCCAGCCTTGCTGGCCGGCCGCTTCTGTTGGTGTCGGGGTGACAGTGCGGGGTTCGCGGACCTCGTACCCGGTAGGTGAGCCGGGGTGACTCGCGGCTATCTGGTGACCACGGTAGGTGAGGTCGGCTACTACGAGGCGCGGGGTCCTAATCGCGCGGCCAGCGTCCGGTCGTCGTGATGCACTCGGGCGGAATCCCGTATAACTGCCCATTGACCCACCAGACTCGGCGAGTTATGGTCGGTCTGAATAAATAATAAACTTTCCTATTAGTAGCGGGGGGCCTCGTCCGAGGAGACCGTCATGATAGGGATGGCGCACCGGCGCCTGCGGTTACAGCCGAGCAACCACCTCCGGTCACAGCCCTTCCGCCATCGAAGGCGCCAGGAGGCACCGTGTTAACCTCGGGCAGATTGCGGCTTACCTGCCTACTCTCGCTTGCAGGCCTGGCTGTCGTCGGGCTCACCGCGCCGACAGCGTCCGCCCAGGCGAATCTCTTAACGAACGGCGACTTCGCGACCGGAAGCACGGCCGGGTGGACATGTTCGTCCGGCGACACGGTGGTGACCTCGCCGGTGTACCCGGGCTCGGCGTACGCGCTGGCCGGCACGCCGACTGACAGCGATTACGCCCAGTGCAGCCAGGTCGTCAGCGTCCAGCCGAGTTCTTCGTACACGCTGACCGGCTGGGTGGAGGGCGACTATGTCTTCCTCGGCGACTCCGGCACGGGCACCAGCGACACCGACGACTGGACGCCGTCCGCGTCGTCGTGGACCGAGCTGTTGACGAGCTTTACGACGGGCTCGGCCACCACCAGCGTGACGGTGTACATCAACGGCTGGTACGCGGAGCCGACCTTCTACGCGGATGACCTGTCGCTGACCGGCCCGGCCGGGAGCGGCGGAGGCGGAGGCGGCAGCGGCACCACCGTCCCGGCCGCGCCGACGGGCCTCACTGTGACCGGCACCACCTCGTCGTCCGTGTCGCTGTCGTGGACCGCCCCGTCCGGGACCGTCACCGGCTATTACGTCTTTGAGAACGGCACGCAGGTCGCCTCCGTCGCCGGCCCGGCCGACACGGTGACCGGACTCGCGGCCTCGACCGGTTACAGCTTCACGGTCGCGGCGTACAACTCGGCGGGCTCATCGCCGCAGTCCAGCGCGGTCAGCGCCACCACGTCCGCGTCCAGCGGAGGTGGCGGCGGGAGCGGGTCCAGCGGGCTCCCGGCCCACGTGCTGATGGGGTACTGGCAGGACTTCACCAACGGAGCGACGCCACTGACGCTGGCCGAGGTGCCGACCAGCTACAACCTGGTCGCCGTCGCGTTCGGCGATTCGGACAGCACACCCGGCCAGGTCACGTTCTCGATCGACTCCGGGCTGGCCTCGGCGCTCGGCGGCTACACCCAGCAGCAGTTCATCGACGACATCCAGACCCTGCAGGCACGCGGCCAGAAGGTCATCCTGTCGGTCGGCGGACAGAACGGAACGATCACCGTCGACGACGCGGCCAGCGCGAGCAACTTCGCCAGCAGCGTGTACTCGCTCATCCAGGAGTACGGATTCAACGGAGTCGACATCGACCTGGAGAACGGCGTCGACCCGACGTACATGGCCTCCGCCCTGGAGCAGCTGGAAAGCGACACCGGCTCGAGCCTGATCATCACGCTCGCCCCGCAGACTGTGGATACCCAGTCGACCGGCGACGACTACTTCCAGCTCGCCCTCGACATCCAGCCGATCCTCACGATGATCAACACTCAGTACTACAACTCGGGCACGATGAACGGGTGTGACGGCAACGTCTACGCCGAGGGAACCGAGAACTTCATGACCGCTCTCGCCTGCACCGAGCTGGAGGGCGGCCTGTCCCCGTCCCAGGTCGGTCTCGGCCTGCCCGCCTCGTCGTCTGCGGCCGGCAGCGGGTACGTGGACCCCTCGGTCATCAACGACGCCCTCGACTGCCTGGCCACCGGGCAGAACTGCGGCAGCTTCGTGCCGCCCACCACCTGGCCGGGAATCCGCGGGGTGATGACCTGGTCGATCAACTGGGACGCCTCAAACGGCTACAACTTCGCCGATACCGTGGCGCCGTACCTGGCGACACTTCCCTGAGCAGCGACGAAGACCGCACCACGGGCCGGCGGCCTTACGCGATGATCTCGACTAGGCCGTCGTGCAGGTCGTAGCGCCCGCCGACGACTAGCAGGCCCAGCTTGCTGAGCACCGGGTCCCGCCGCAGCCGCTGAACGGTCAGACGCGTCTGGGCCCTGATCATGTTGTCCAGCAGGTCGCCGGGTTGCGGCTTGGCGACGCGGTAAGCGGGCCTCAGCGCATCCACGACTGCCTGGATGTGCCCGGGCGCGCGACCGCCGCACTCGATCACCTTGATGGCGGCGCTCACCGCGCCGCAGTTCTGGTGGCCGAGGACGAACATAAGTTTCGCAGTCGCGTAGTTGACTGGCCCGAACTCGATGCTGCCCAGAACTACCTGCTCGTCGAGGGTCTGGGCGCCGGTCCTGATGGCGAAGAGGTCGCCGAGCCCGGCGTCGAACACGATCTCCGGTGGTACTCGGGAGTCGATGCAGGAGATCACGGTGGCGAACGGCGACTGGTGCCCGGCGACATGTTCGCGCCAGCGGAC
>JASHOV010000654.1 GCA_030038495.1 Streptosporangiaceae bacterium | reverse complement strand
AGCCGTCCCCGAACCACATGCCGCTGCTGGTCCTGGCGTACACGCTCGGCACACCGTAGGAATCCCGCACGATCTCGGCAGCCTCCGCGCCGCTACCCACATGCTGCCGTGTCGACCGGGTGTGGGCCGCGGCAACCGTGCTAGCCGAAACAGTGCTTGCCGCAACAGTGCTCGCCGGAACAATGACGCACGCGCTGGCGGCCAGCGCAGCCGCTCCGATCGCGGTCAACCGTCTCGTCATGCGATGGGATGACAAGGCTCACCTCCGCTGTCGGCCGCCGTCCGGATCGCCGGTGACGGCCGGGCAGCGGCGCGGATCAGGAATGGCCTGCCTCTCGCGCTCCATTGGTATTCGGGTATATGTGGCCATGCAGCGATAAGGCCGCCAAGTTACACGGAAGTTAACGTGTGGGTTTGGGCCGTGTCAATGGGACCGGCGAGGTGCGCGCGTAGTGCGACGGAGCTGTTGGCTCGCGGCGCCGAGAGGGTCAGGTCGGCCGGAAGCGTCCTGCTACGCGGGCCGGAACCGCAGCGCCGACCAGACGTCGTCCAGTGCCACCTGGCGGACCGGCCTGATGCCGTGCCCGGACAGCGCGGCCGCCAGTGAGTCGCGGCTGAGATCGGTGCCGAGCTGGCCGGCCTTCGGGTAGGCGACCCAGGCCAGCTTGTCCTGCCTGGCGGCCTCGATGGCGTCGGCGGCAACCGCGGCGAGTTCGTCCCGGCACCGCGCGAAGGCGATGACGGCTCCGGCCTGGTCGGGCGGAGCGGCCGGGCCGACACAGGAAAGGTCGGGTCCGCCATCGGGCGCCGCCACGGCGGCAACTGTCGTTCCCGGCTTGATCTGCAGTTTCGCCGCGAGGTCCATCGGGCCATTATCCGCTGTCCCGCCGCTATCCGCTGTCCCGCCGCGCGTGACCGCCGCTCCTTGCCGGTGAATGTCGGTAAATACCAGCACGCAATGTAAACCGGCGCGACATCCGGGACGTCAGGGAGGCATGGTGCAGCTAACGGAGAGAATCCAGTCCGCCCCGAACAAGACGGTGTCGCTGTACGCGGACTTCACCGCGGGAGAGCTGCTGATCTTCTCCGACCTCGATGCGGACCCGGCTGACAGGGCCTGGTGCAAGTCCTACATCGACCTGGCCAGCGGCGGGCTGCCTGTGCAGTGCTACGAGCCCTACCATGACGGCCTGGATCTTCTCGTGATACGGATCGCGCCGCACGTGCTCGCGGTGCAGCACCGTAAGCCCGTGCGCCATCTCCGTCTGGTCCACTCGGCCTGAACCATCGCGCGCGGACTGGCGCCAGGTGCGAGCCACGGCTCAGGGCGCCGTGCCGTCGACAGTAAGCCCGCTGATCCGGGTTCCCGTAGGCAGGTCGCGGACCTGCCTGTGCAGCTGGCCAAGGATGTTGATGCTCACCACGAAGTCGATTACCTCGACGTTGCTGAGGTCGATCTGGCCGCCGAGCACGGGAGCGATCTTGAATCCATAGACCTGCGCCGCGGCGGGGATCAGGCCCTGGCGTTCAGCGCCCATGGCGAGCCCCGCGAGGAGATAGCGATCCTGGCCATCGGCGGAGTTGAGCACCGCTTTCAGCTCTTCGGCGGTGGTGCACAGCCGGCTGATCTTTGCCTCGACGGTGTCGAGCCACCAGAACCCATCGGGGGCGCGAAAGAACACGTCACCGAACGGCGAAGCGAACGAAGGGTTCTTGTCGCCAAAGCCGATCCAGTCCCAGGAATCTAGGGCCCGGCTGAACTGATCCGGGGTGAAAGCTCTAATCAGGTCCACCCAGGCATCTAACTGCATGGACCACCTCCGCGACCAGGGGCCGGGGCGCCGAGTCCCCGCTGCGGTCCGGCGCGGTCTCGACAGGCATGAGGCCATGTCGGTCTGGCGTTCCGCTACGGCTCACGCAAGGGCGGCCCGCCGACCTCCAGCGCGAGAACAGCTGTCGCTAGGGCAAAATCTTGGTCATGACCTACGTCGCTGACCCGGACCGCTACGACGACAAGATGCCCTACCGCCGGTGCGGGCGCAGCGGGCTCAAGCTGCCCGAGATCGCGCTCGGCCTGTGGCAGAACTTCGGCCAGGACCGGCCGCTGGAGGTGTCGCGGGCGATCATCCGGCGGGCCTTCGACCTGGGCGTCACGCATTTCGACCTGGCCAACAACTACGGGACGCCGTATGGCTCGGCGGAGACGAACTTCGGCCAGGTCCTGCGGACCGACCTGCACGCGCACCGGGACGAGCTGATCATCTCGACCAAGGCGGGCTGGGACATGTGGCCGGGCCCGTACGGCGAATGGGGCTCGCGCAAGTACCTGCTGGCGAGCCTCGACCAGTCGCTGGCCCGGCTGGGCGTGCCGTATGTCGACATCTTCTACAGCCACCGGCTGGACCCGGACACGCCGCTCGAGGAGACGATGGGCGCGCTCGACACCGCGGTGCGCTCGGGGCGGGCGCTGTACGCCGGCATCTCGCAGTATCCGGAGCAGCCGACCGCGGAGGCGGTCGCGATCCTGCGCGCGATGGGCACCCCGCTGCTGATCCACCAGCCGTCGTACTCGCTGCTGGACCGCTGGGTCGAGGGCGGCCTGCTGGACGTGCTGGGCCGCGAGGGCGTCGGGTGCATCGCGTTCTCGGCCCTCGCGCAGGGCGTGCTGACCGGCAAGTATCTGGGCGGCATCCCGGCGGGATCGCGGGCCAGCCGCGGCGAGACGCTGACCGCGGCCGACATCACCGAGGACGATCTGGCGCGCGTCCGGGCGCTGAACGACATCGCGACCGGCCGCGGCCAGTCGCTGGCCCAGCTCGCGCTGTCGTGGGTGCTGCGAGATCCGCGGGTGACCTCGGCGGTTGTCGGCGCCAGCAGCGTGGCCCAGCTGGAGGAGAACCTGGCCGCCGCCGGGCGAGCCTCGTTTACCGCCGACGAGCTGGCCGCCATCGACAAGCTGACCGCCTAGCGCCGGGCGGAGCGCGGGGCGGCCGGCCTCGAGTCGGCTAGCTCGCCGGGGCCGGCGGCAGCGTGATCGTGAACCGGGTCTCGCCCGGCCGGCTGGTGACGTCGGCATGGCCGCCGTGCGCCGCGGTCACGGCCCGGACGATCGCCAGGCCCAGGCCGCTGCTGCCCGCCGCGCGGGAGCGCGAGCTGTCGCCGCGCACGAACCGCTCGAAGATGTCGGCCTGCAAGTCCGGTGGTATGCCCGGCCCGTCGTCGGTCACGGTGACCACGGCCTCGCCCGGCCGGGCGGATACCGCGACGCAGACCGCGGTGCCCGCCGGCGTGTGCCGCGCCGCGTTCGACAGCAGGTTCGCGAGCACCTGGTGCAGCCGCTGCTCGTCGCCGCGCACGATGATCGGCTCGTCCGGCAGGTCGAGCTGCCAGCGGTGCGCCGGGGCCGCCGCCCGTGCGTCGCTGCTGACGTCGATCGCGAGCCGGGTCAGGTCGACGGGCTCGCTCGCCAGCGGCCGGCCGGCGTCCAGCTGGGCCAGCAGCAGCAGCTCGTCGACGAGCTCGCTCATCCGCGCGGACTCCGACTCGACCCGGCCGAGCGCGTGCGCGATATCCGGCGGCACCGGTTCCTGGCTGCGCCGGGCCAGCTCGGCGTAACCGCGGATAGCGGCCAGCGGGGTGCGGAGCTCGTGGCTGGCGTCGGCGGCGAACGTGCGCAGCCGGTTCTCGCTTGCCTCGCGCCGGGCCAGCGCCGATTCGACGTGGCCGAGCATCCGGTTGAAGGCGGCACCGACCTGGCCGACCTCGGTCCGCGGGTCCGCGTCCGGGACCCGTTCCGGCAGGCTGACCTCGCCGGTGGCCAGCGGCAGCTCCGTGACGCGGGTCGCCGTCGCGGCCACCCGCCGCAGCGGCCGGAGCGACGCGCGCACCCAGGCGGTGCCGATCACGCCGGTGATCAGCAGCGCGGCCAGGAACACGGCGATCTCGGCGAGCGCGACCTGCCGCAGCGTGTGGGTCACCGGGCTGAGCGGCAGCCCGGTGACGACGATGCCGCCATCGGCCGAGATCGCCGTCATCCGGTACTCGCCGTGGCTCGACAGGTCGACGGTCACGTACTTACCGACCGGGACGGCGGCGATCGCGCTCCGGTCCGCGGCGGTGAGCTCGCACTCGGACGGCCGGTCGTAACTGGCAAGATAGGGATCGTCGATGCCGGTCGAGGTGACCGTCGCAGTGAACGTGGCGGTCTGCTGCTGCTGGGCGCAGTTCGGCGGGGGATGGGACCCGGTCTGCGGCCGACCGCCCTGCCCCGGCGGCCCGTTCAGGCAGTAGTCATAGCGCGCGCTCGCCGTCTGGAGCTCGGTGTCCAGCTGGCTGATCAGGACGCTGTGCAGGTGGGTATAGGTGACGACGCCCACCGTCGCGCAGGCCAGTGCGAGCAGGCCGAGCAGCCCGGCGACGAGACGTCCGCGCAGCGTCCGGGTGGCGAGCCAGCGGCCAGCCCTCATGTCAGGCCGACGGCTTCAGTACGTAGCCGACCCCGCGCACGGTGTGAATGACCGGCTCGCGGCCGGTGTCGATCTTCTTGCGCAGGTAGCTGATGTACAGCTCGACGACGTGGGCCTGGCCGCCGAAGTCGTAGTTCCATACCCGGTCGAGGATCTGCGCCTTCGACAGCACCCGGCGCGGGTTGCGCATCATGAACCGCAGCAGCTCGAACTCGGTGGCGGTCAGGTCGATGAGGTCGCCGCCGCGGCGGACCTCCCTGGCGTCCTCATCCATGGTCAGGTCACCGACCGTCAGCTCCGTGCCCGAGCTGGTCCTGGTCATCCCGGCCCGGCGCAGCAGCCCGCGCAGCCGGGCGAGCACTTCCTCGAGGCTGAACGGCTTGGTGACGTAGTCGTCGCCGCCCGCGGTGATGCCGCTGACCCGGTCCTGCACCGAGTCCCTGGCGGTCAGGAACAGGACGCACACGTGCGGCAGCGACGCCCGGACCCGGCGCATGACCTCCAGTCCGTCGAAATCCGGCAGCATGATGTCCAGCACGATCGCATCCGGCCGGAACTCCCGCGCCGTGCGCACCGCGCTGCTGCCGTCGCCGGCGGTCCGGATCTCCCAGCCCTCGTAGCGCAGCACGCCCGAAAGCAGCTCGGCCAGGCTTGGCTCGTCGTCGACGACCAGCACCCGCACGGGGCTGCCGTCCGCATGGTGCAGGCCGGGCCCGGCGCTGGGTGCCGGTGCCTGTTCCATGACTCTCATCATGCTCTGATCCTCGCCCACCGGGCTCGGCCCTCCCTCTGCCGATCTTCTGAATATCCTCTGTGCCGTCCGCGCTGGTCAGCGGCCCTGGCCAGGAGCGGTAGCCAGCCGCAGCGCCAGCGCGGGGCAGGCGGCGACGGCCCGCCGGGCCGACCGCTCCAGCGAGGGAGGCAGCGGGCCGTCGGCGAGCATCGGGTAGCCCCACTCGTCCAGGGTGACGAACTCGGGCAGCAGCTCGGCACACAGCCCGTGGCCGGTGCATGCCACCGGGTTGACCTGGAGTCGGATGGTGTCGGGCATTCGTCATCTCCAATCGGACTCGGCCGCCGCCGCAGCCGGGATCGGAAGGAACGGGGCCGTCGCGCCCGCCGTACACCGGCCGCGGGCGTGCTCGGCGATCTCGGCCGCGAAGACCCGCAGCGCGCTGGCCACGAACCGGGCGGCACCATCCGGGTGATGGCAGGCGCCGCGCCCGGCCACCAGGCCGGCCCAGCGCTCGAGGTTGCCCGGCTCCGCGTGCTGGCCCGGACTGTGCTGGCCGGGATGGGGCCGGGCCAGCGCCGCCAGCGCGGCGGCCATCCTGGGCAGCCCGTTCAGGCACGGCCCGCACTGCCCGGCCGATTCCAGCGCGAGGTAGCGCGCGACGTTCGCGGTCTCGGCCAGCCCGCAGCGGTCCGCGGGGAGGGCCGCCAGCACTCCGGCGCCGACGAAGGCACCCGCGGGCTTCAGGTCGGCGTCGCTCAGCCGCAGCGGGCGCGCCTGGGCCGCGGTCAGCCAGCCGCCGTGATAGCCGCCGGCCAGCACCGCCTGGA
>JASHOV010000653.1 GCA_030038495.1 Streptosporangiaceae bacterium | reverse complement strand
GGTGGGTCGCACTGTGGCGGCTGGCGATCTGTCTCATGGTCTGTAGTTTCTGGTCTGCGGCGGCCAGGGTGGCTTCCAGGCCGGCGATCTCGCCGAGCCAGCCACCAACATCGTGAGAGAGCGGACGACCCGGTCGGCGGAGATCGACATGCTACGCGACACTAGGCACTTCAGGCGGGATCCGCTGCCGTCAAAGGACACTGTCCTCAACGAACAGTTCGCCATTTAGTTAAAGGTACTATAGAGTTCTCACTGCCAGCCTCCCGGCATGGTGCCTCCGGGAGCGACGACCACTGCTCAGGAGGCTTCCCCGGCAACTCGGAAGGACCGAGATGGACGTACAGTCCCACGTCGATGCGATCGCTATGGACACGGCGATCCACCGCAAGTTCACGGCCCGACTTCTGGGCATGACGTCACAGACCTTGGCGAAGGGCATCCAGGGTGGCGTGATCCCCGAGATCGCAGCTGGAAACCTCAGTGCTCTTGCCGCCATTGCGGTGCTCACAGGTGTTCGCTCTGATGACGGTCACGAGGTCCCCATCCTGCGGGCCGGCGTTCAGGCACCCTCAGAGTGGGATGCCTACAAGCTTCCTCGGCTCTACACGGGATACAGCGCATCGATGAGCGATGCCGACGCCCTGGACGCGGCCGACCGGTGGTGGCCCTATTCGGGGTCTGGCAGCGTGCTCGCCGCCGGCGGCCTGATCACCGCATTGGGCGGATGGACCGCCCTGCTCCTTGCGGTGGACGGCATCAAGACGGAACTTCCCGGTGGCGGGAACTGCCTGCATTACAACGCGCGACTGGTCGCGCGGTGCGACAGCGTCATCGATCAGCAGATCCGGGTCATCGACCGTGCCCACCCGTTCGCCGCCCATGCTCATGAAGTGCTCGGCAAGCGAGTGCTCGGCGGAGGAGGTGGGACGATCACGCGCCTGGCCTCCGACAAGGCTGCCTGACTCCGTTAGCTCGGCGCGGCCGGCCATATCGGCTGGCCGCGCCGACGGCACGCCGCAGTAACCGGGGGCAACGACGATGATGATTCCGCGAACACAGGTCACATTTCGCTCGCGGCGACCGAACGGCGGCGGTCGGGACCTGGCAGCTGCACGAAACTGGCGAGTGACGGGCGGTAACGACGCGGCTGGCGTTTCGCGACAAAGCTGGCCGTGACCACTATCCCGCTAGCCCTCAGGAAGCGGGCGAACTGACCAGCTCCGACGGCCGACGGCCAGCCTCGGTCACCGGATTTCGTAGATGCCGTCGAGCCGGGCCCGTCCGATGACATGTCCGATCATGGTGTCGAGTGCATCGGCCAGGCTGAACTTGCCGGGCAGGTCGGGGTGGTAGTCCAGGGCGAAGAGCTGGAAGACGTAGGAGTGTGGCCCGTGCGAGCGCGGCGGCAGGGGGCCAGCCCAGCCGCGCCGGCCGAGGGCGCCTCTGCCGTGCTTGAGCCCGCGGATCGGGCTGGGGTCCGTGAGGCCGTTCTCGGGAATGCCGCTGAGCGATGGGTCGATGCCGATCGTGAGCGCATGGGTGGCGGGTGTCCTGCGTGGGGCGTCTGGGTCTTGCACGATGAGCACGAGTTCTGCGGTCTTGGCCGGCGGCGTTGTCCACGCGAGCGCAGGTGACACGTTGGCCCGAAGGAGCCTGCCGCGGTATCGCTCGGGGATGGGGGTGGCGTGGTCGAAGGCGGGGCTGGTGAGGGTGAAGCTCTCGGGTGCTTCTAGGTCGGGACGCGCCCAGAGGAGTGTGTGGTGTCCGGCGCGTCGGTTGCGCAATGCGCGACCGATGGGGTTTGCGGGCATGGTCCCTGGTCCTTTTCTGTGTGGCGGGCTGGCAGAGACCGGGAATTGTCGGCGGGGTCTCGGCCGGGTGACGCTGTGCAGGTCACGGTTGTCGGTCTCATAGTGCTCTTGGGCCGGTCTGGAGTCGGCGGACAGGCCCGTAGTAGCGGTGAGGCTCCTGTAACGGGAGCGGAGCGAAGGGCCGGCTCATCTGGACGTGCAAACCCGAGCAAAATCTCCATCCGAAGGGACCTTGATGGCCGAGGGCCGACCCTGCTGGGGTTATCGGTGCGACTGTCCTCTTCTGCGGACCTACCTGCGCATCGATCGCTGACGTCTGGCGCGGCGCCGCTTGATGATGACATAGCCGCTGACGGGGTGGCCGGTGACGACTACGGTGGGCGCGTCCGCGGCTGGAGTCTCGCCGACCTTGTTCTTGATGTGCGCGGTGTTGGTGCTTGACGGGCTGACCCGCGCAGCCCATCCGTCGGGGAGCAGTAGCCGGATTCGGCCGGCCCGGGTCATTGCCTCGACGGCGACCTCCCGGTGCACGCAGGAAGCCTGGGCGAAGTCGATCGTGATGATCCCCGCCGTGGACTCGGCGGTAATGCGTCGCGGAACGGTCCACTGTCCCGACTGCTTGAGATTCGGTGCCTTGGTCTTGAGGACCAGCGTGTCCGGTTCGGGCAGGGCGTCAGCCGACAGAATCGACGGCGAATGGACCGGCAGGTCCGCGACGAGCGCCTGCAGCTGACCGTAAGTCCTGGCCGCGTAGGCCTGGTCGAGCCGGTCCTCCAGTTCCGCCAGGTCGATGCGGCCATCACCGGCAGCAATCCGCAGCCGGTCGGCGACGGCTTCACGATCCGTGTCGGCCGCCCGGGCCGCGTCCGCGGGAATCGGGGGCGCAGATGAGCGCTCCATTTCGGTCATGGCATGACTATCCCCGCAGGAACGATGTGCTCGCAAGTTGGCCGCTTTGTCACGGAGGCCAGGCGCCGGTGCTTCCTGGCACAGGACCCGGACCCGAGCCGAGACAACGGCACCTGAATGCGGGGAGTCCTCCCCAAGCGGGAAGCCCTCCCCATGACAATCTCGCTGCACCCGCCGAATATTACGAGCATGCGCTCGATAAATTTTGCCGCGGCCGCCGCGGCCGCCGCCATCGGCACCCTTCTGGTTGCTGGTTGCGGCCCTGCTAGCCGGCAGGCATTTGTGCCTCCGGCCACTACGTCGGTTCCGACCACCACCGGGACCGGCCCAGCGACGGGAACGCCGCAGGCTGTTGCCGCCGCGTCAGCCTCGCAGCTCCCGATCTCGGTTGAATCCGACAGCCAGATGACGGCCGAGGGCAACCACGGCCCGTCCTCGGCGATACTGCAGCCGGCCTCGTGCCGGCTGACTGGCACGACCATAAGGGCCGAGGGCACGTACACAGATGGCGGATTCGTTCCCGACATCTTCGACCGCTACGGCGACATCATCGTGCTGTACGTGTTCGCTGCGCCTTCGCCTGGCTATCCGGAGGGGATGCAGCTGGGGGCGTCAGATGTGCGCGAGTCCCCGGTGCTGGGGAGCCGCGCCCCGTGGCATATAAGGATGTCCGTCTCCGGGTTTGCGGGCGTACCCGCCCGATGCGTCGTGGCCGCGCAGCCAACTCAAAATCCTCAGTTTGCTCCGGCAGCGATCCCGCTTGGCTCGCCCGCGACGACCGCTTCGCCGGGTGAGCAATTCCCGATTTCGGTTGAATCAGACAGCCAGATGAGGGCCGAGGGCAACGACGGCCCGTCCTCGGAGATACTGCTGCCGGCCTCGTGCCGGCTGACTGGCTCGACAATAACGGCCGAGGGCACGTATACAGATGGCGGATTCGTTCCCAACGTGTACAACCGCTACGGCGACATCATTGTGCTGTACGCGCTTACTGCGCCTTCGGCCGGCTATCCGGAGGGGATGCAGCTGGGCGCGTCAGATGTGCACGAGTCCGCGGTGCTGGGGAGCCGCGCCCGGTGGCACGTGAACCTGCCCCTCTACCAGTCCGCGGGCGTGCCCGCCCGATGCATGGTCGCGGCACAGCCAACTCACGACGCTCAGCTCGCGCCCTAACCGCCGGGAGTACCGGCGGTGTCCTCTTGCCGAACACAGCCGCCGGAACGTGGGTCGCGACCCACGTTCCGGCGGCGGCGCTCAGGATGCGGGCTGGAAGCTGGTCACCAGCGGCCGCCAGATGCTTGGGTACACCGCGGGCCACCTGCCCGCCGGGCCATACAGCTCAATGGCGTAGCTGAGCTGGCCGGGCCGGACGATGAAGCCCCGGTCGATGACGCGGACGCGGACCCCCTGGTAAATGTCGGTGAACTGCCAGTCAGCGGCGTTGTAGCCGCGGTAGTTCACCCGGCGAATCGAGATCTGCCGGTAGGACGAATCGGCTGCGGCCTTCTCTGCCGCCTGCTGCTGCCAGTCCGCCAGGGCGTCGGCCTGCGGGTGCGTGCTCCACGCGACCACCAGGACAAACCCGGCGGGCGTTCCGGTGAACTGAACCTCGCCCGGCGTCTTCGAGGCGACGGTCCAGCCGGGCGGCAGACCGATAGCAAACCCGCTGGGGTCGTCGTAGGTGTGCCAGCGGGGCGCCGCCGCCGCTCGCCCGGCCGCCGCTCGCCCGGCCGCCGTGTGACCGGTGCCGGCCGCCGCTTTGCCAGGTGCGTGGCCGGGCTGCGCGAGCGTAAAGAACGCGATGACGGCCGCGGCA
>JASHOV010000652.1 GCA_030038495.1 Streptosporangiaceae bacterium | reverse complement strand
GCCGCGGGCGGCCGCGCGGCAGGCCGCGCGCCGATGGCGGGCAGGCCGACCCTGCGCATGCCGGGCGCCACGCTCCGGACCGACCGGATTGTCGTAACTGCGGCTGCCACTGCCGCCCCGGCGCCCGCCGGGCGCTGATCCGGCGCGGTGCAGGACGCTACCGCCGGGATGTCCAGGGGCCCGGGCCCCACGGCGGCCAGGGGCGCGCGATTCGCGCGGATGGCCGGCAGACTGCTCAGGCCTATCCCGGTCAGGATCGCCACGCCGCCGCCCAGCTGGACAACGCCGAGCGGGTTGGCGAAAAGGACAGTACCGGCCGCCGCGCCGACCAGCGGCTCAAGGTTGAGGAACGCGCCGGCCACGTCGGCGGGCACGCGGCTCTGCGCGAGGGCAAACAGCGCCGTGGGAGCCACGGTGCCGAACAGGACCAGGGCACCGGTGGCCAGCACAGCGGTTGGACTGATCGGCCCGGTGTGCACTCCCCCGGTCATAAGCGCAAGCGGGAGCGTGGCAACCGCGGCCGCCATGAGCTGCATGGCCGTGACCGCGACCGGATCACGGCCGCGCAGCAGCCTCGCCTGCGACACGGTGAATCCGGCCGACGCGAGCTGCCCGGCCAGCACCAGGCCGTCGCCGCCCATGCTCGCACCGCCGCCCTTGCCTGCGGCTATCACGCCGACGCCGGCCAGGGACAGGGCAAAGCCGACCCAAGCGGCCGGGCGGGCGACGCTGTGCCCGCAGACAGCGGCGATGATCGCCACCAGGACCGGGGTCGCGCCGATGAGCAGGGCCGCATGGGTGACGCTGGTCCGCTCGACGCCGAAGTTCTGCAAGACAACCGAGCCGCCGTAGCCGAGCGCCCCGGTCACGAGGATGGCCGGACTGAAGGCCGCGCGCGCGCTTGCCCCTCTGGCCCTGCTCACCAGCATGAGCAGAGCCGCTGCCAGCGCGAACCGGGTGAAGGCCAGTGAGGCAGGCGGCAGCCAGGCCAGCGCTACCTTCGACAGCGGCACTGTCGTGCCCCAGAGCACGCCAGCCGAGATCAGCGCGGGGAAGACGAGGCGACGGCTGTTGTTCATGCCTCCATCTCACCGCCTCAACCGATTGTGATTGCGACTAAAGGAACTTCTGCCAACTATAATTTTGAACTATGCCCACAGAACTAAATGAAGTTGACCTCAAGCTCCTCACCGAGCTGCAGGCGGATGCGGACAGGACCAACCTCGAGCTCGCCCGGCTGGTCGGCCTGTCCCCGGCGGCGACGCTGCATAGGGTCCGCCGTCTCAAGGAGTCCGGTGTCATCCGCGTCATCAGCGCTCAGCTCGACCCGGCCGCCGCCGGCTTCCCGCTGTCCATGTACGTGGCCGCGACCCTTGGCCGGCACGATCCGCGCTCGACCCGGCACTTTGAGGACTACCTGCGATCGGTGCCGCAGATCATCTCCGCCGACAACGTGACCGGCGAGATGGACTACCTGCTGACCGTCGTGGCCAGGAACGTGGTCGAGCTGCGGGACGTGCTGGCGGCGCTGTCCGCCCGGGGCGGCCAGCGGCTGGTTACCTATCTGAGGCTCGAAGAGATCAAGCCGCCCTCACGCCTCCCGCTACTGCCCGCCGACACCGGCCCTGCCGGCGCAGCGGGCTCAGCCAGCTCGCCCCGCGCGACGAAACGGGCATAGGCGGTGTTACTGGTAGGAGATCATCACTGGCTGCGGCCTGCGGGCCATGGTCTCCTGCGGGTCCATCATCGGGTGGTCCTTGACGAAGAAGTTCTTCCACCCGAAGAACACGCCGGGGGGCGCCGCCGCCGTTACCGCATCCCAGGTCTGCACCTTGTCGGCTGGCGTTCCCTGCCCGTCCATGTGAATCACGATGGCCAGATCCTGATGGCGGGTATTGAGCTGCGACTCGCCCTGGATCATCGACAGCCGGAACTGGTGCAGGACGAGTAGCTTCTGCGGCAGGTGGTATCTGGCGGTCAGGGCGGCGAGCCAGTTGACCACGCTGTTGATCTCGGTGATGCTCACGCTTCCGATCTGCTGCAGGGGCAGCTGGCCGGGCTGGAGCTTCCACTCGGGGTCAATCGCGAGCCCGACGTCGGGCAGCCTGAGCAGCGGGCGGTAGAGCTTGGCCTGCGCCAGCAGGTTGGCGCGGCCTGGCTGCAGGTCCAGGATCACATACAGCCCGTCGCTGGTGGCCCGCTTCACCCACGGCCGCAGCGACGCGACGCTGCTCTCATAGGAGTACAGGCCATTGCGACCCGCGGAGCCCTGCGCGACGGTCGCGATGATCTCGAACGCCGGAACCACAGGCACGCGACTGAGCGCCCGGTATGGCGCTGCTAGCCGACGGATCCTCGTGATGCTCGCGGCCAGCCCCTGCTCGCCAAGCGCGCCCAGCCCGGGCGTTCCCGGATGGCCGTACATGGCCACCAGCCGGTGGCCGGGGAAGAGGACCTGCCCTCCGCCGGGCAGCTGCACGCCGGTTTCCGCGACGGTGACCTTGGCCGCCAGGCTGGCAGCCGGGCCGAATCCTGCACCCACGGCCATGACGAACCTGGGCTTGGAGGCAGCCAGGGCCGAGATCGTCGCCGGGTAAGCCCGCGGATCGTAACCGCGCATCGTGATCACCTGGGCGCCGGCGGCCCGCGCGGTAGCCGTGGTAGCCGTGCTTGCGGCGGCCGTCGCGCGCGCGGCTGCGGTCACGGCCCGTTCCTTGCCCTGGCGGACCAGGACCGCTACGCCCCGCAGTGGCGCGGGCGCGCTGGTGGCCGGGAGCGCGGAGCCGCTGGTGACCACGCTGACGCCCGGCAGGTCCGCCGACAGCGCGGGCGCCGACAGCCCGATGGCCAGTACGTAGCTGGCGTGCAGGCGAGACACCTCAGCTCGCACGGCACTGCTCACCACCGGCACCGAGTCTCCTGCCAGCAGCAATGGCGCGAAGTAATGCTCAGCGTCGCGGGCGGCGGCGGTCACCGACGCAGGTGCGCTCGGACTCGCCAGGACAACGATCGGCGAGCTGGCGAACAGTTCGCCCGCGACTCGGGCCGTGAGCGTCGCGGGCGAGCCGGCCAGTACGACCGTCGGTGCCGCCGGGTCGCGTAGCTGCGCCCCGCTGGGGACACTGGCCGCAGGCGACTTAGGCGCGGACGCAAGGTAATACGCCGAGCCCACAGCGATAGCTACGATGGCAACGAGCAAGGCAATGGCCCGGCGCGGAATCCGAGCCTGCCCGGGACGGCCTGGGCGGCCAAGAGCGTGAGTCCCCTCCGCCACGTGCGTTATCCATTCGTGATTAACGACGTCCCGGATACGGAACGCCTAGCGCCGGCGATGATATGCGAGCATCGCATAACCACGAGGGTGCCGCGCCGGGAGAATGGAATTGCCCAGGCGAGTCGCTTTGCTGGTGCAGGAGGGCGCCGGTCATGAATCATCCTGGTCGGGCACGCCCACCATGGAGCGTGATCAGGCCCGTCGCGCTGGCAATTGATCGTGATTGCGAGCGTCGTCGATGACGCTCGCTACATTCGCGACGGTCCCGCGCGGCCGGCAGCGCTGGATCGGCATTTACCGGATATCCAGTCCTGGTGTCTATACGCCGATGATATTCGCGCGTTGTCCGAGGTAGTCTCGGTCGCCCGGCCCGCCCCGTTGCCTGCCCAGGTCCGTGGCGGGCAATTGCCGATGCGATCATTGCCTGATGCCCCTGTTTTCTTTCGAGGGCCGGGCGCCCTCCGTCGGCGCGACCGCATGGATCGCACCGACCGCGACACTGGTCGGTGACATCGTCGTCGAAGACGACGCCTCCATCTGGTACGGAGCCGTGCTACGCGGGGATTTCGGCCGCATCATCGTCCGGCGCGGGGCGAACGTCCAGGACGGGTCCGTACTGCACGGCGGGACGGACCCGGTGACCGAGGTCGGCGAGGGCGCCACGATCGGTCATCTGTGCGTCGTGCACGGCGCCGTGATCGGGACCGAGGCCCTGGTCGGCAATGGCGCAACCGTCCTCGATGGCGCGGTCGTCGGCAGCCGCGCGCTGGTCGCCGCGGGCTGCACGGTCCCGCCGGGGATGACCATCGAGGCGGGCATGCTGGCCGTGGGAGTGCCCGCCCGGACCATCGGGCCGCTGGGCGGCATGGCCAAGCAGTGGGTCGACACCAACCCCGAGGTCTACCAAGAACTAGCGCGGCGGCACGCGGCGGGGATCAAGCCGGTGTAGTGCGGCGGCGCCGGGCGGCGCCGGCCATCCGGGTGTCACCGCCATGGCGCTACTGGCGTAGGTGCCGTCAGCAACACCGGAGCCATCTGGTTCGCTTCTATCCATGACCACCACTCCCCTGGCTGATCCGGCCGATGCGCCCGCATGGTTCACAGAGGCTCTCGCCGCCCCCGTCGAGGCAGCAGCCGTCGACGTGGACGGCCTCCCGATCGCGTACCGCGCGTGGGGTGCGCCGGGCCAGCCGGGGCTGGTGCTCGTGCATGGCGGTGCCGCGCACTCGCGATGGTGGGACCACATCGCGCCGTTGCTGACGGACGGCCACCGGGTGGCGGCCATCGACCTGTCCGGCCACGGCGACAGCGGGCGGCGGGAGAAGTACACCCTGGACGAGTGGGCGCAGGAGGTGATGGCGGTCGCCCACGCCGCGGGTATCGCCGCGCCGCCGGTCGTGATCGGGCACAGCATGGGCGGGTTCGTGGCGCTGCGCGCCGCCGGGATGTTCGGCTCGGAGCTCGCGGGGATCGTCGTGATCGACTCGCCCGTACACGATCTCACGCCCGAGGATCGCGCCGCGCGGGACGCGCGAGCGTTCGGACCGCTGCGGGTCTATCCATCTGCGGAGGCCGCCATGGCTCGGTTCCGGCCCATACCGGACCAGCCTGCCCTGCCCTATATCCGGGCCCATGTCGCCGCCACCTCCATCCGGCCCGTCGAGGGCGGCTGGAGCTGGAAGTTCGATCCGGCCATCTTCGGGCGGCCGCAAGCGACGCCCGCGCTGCTGCACCAGCTGGACTGCCGGGTAGCGCTGTTCCACGCCCAGCACGGCATCGTGCCGCCGCAGACGACCGAGCTGATGTACGACAAGCTCGGCCGCAGGGCACCGGTCATCGAGGTGCCCGCCGCGGGTCATCACGTCATGCTTGACCAGCCGATTGCACTGGTCACCGGGCTGCGGACGCTTCTGTCTGACTGGGATCACTCGCTGCCTGCGAGGCCATGACGAGGCTCGACCAGACCCGGCAGGCCAGCGCCTGCCTCGGTCAGTGCCTGGCGACTCGTGCCGTCCCGCCGGACCGTGCCGCCGTTCCCGCCGAATCGCCAGAGCCGCACGCTGTTGGCCACTACGAATGCCGACGAGGCGGCCATGGCCGCGCCGGCTATCAGCGGGTCGAGGAAGCCGACCGCGGCGAGCGGTATCGCGGCGATGTTGTAGCCGAAGGCCCAGATCAGGTTGCGGCGGATCACGGAAAGCGTGGCCCTGGCGAGGCCGATCGCATCGGGCACCACACCAAGATCGTCGCGGAGCAGGATGAGGTCGGCGGCGCCGATCGCCACGTCGGTCCCTGATCCGAGGGCGAGACCAAGGTCGGCCGCGGCCAGGGCCGGCCCGTCGTTGACTCCGTCCCCGACCATCGCAACGCAGCGGCCCTCGGCCCGCAGCCGGCGCACGACTGTGGCCTTATCGGCGGGCATCGCCCCGGCGATCACCTCGTCAGTGCCAACCTCGCTTGCGATGGCCCGCGCCACGACCGGGCTGTCACCGGTCAGCAGTACCGTCCGCAGTCCGAGCCGGCGGAGCTCGGCCACGGCACTGGCGGCCGATGGCTTCACGGTGTCAGTAACCGCGACCGCGCCACGAGCCTGCCCGTCCCAGCCGACCAGCACTACCGTCCGCCCGGCCTGCTCCCAGCTGGCACACGACGACTCCAGGTCAGCGGGCAGGTCAAGGCCCTGGTCCACCATGAGCTGGCGGCGGCCGGCCACCACCAGACGGCCGTCGACGAGTCCGCTGACTCCGAGACCTGGCAGCGCCAGGAACCTGGCCGCCCGCGGCAGCGTCCCCACGGCGGCCTGAGCGTTCGCGGTGATCGCGGTGGCGATCGGATGCTCAGAACCGCCTTCTACCGCGCCGAGATTCCGCAGCAGCTCGGTTTTGTCTGTGCCAGGCCCGGCCGCTACCGCGGCCACCCGCATCGCGCCGGTGGTGATGGTGCCGGTCTTGTCGAGCAGCACGGTGTCTACGCTGCGGGAAGCCTCGAGCGCCTGGTAGCCCTTGATGAAGATGCCAACCCGTGCGCCTGCGCCACAGGCCACCACGAGTGCGGCGGGCGTGGCCAGGCCCAGCGCGCACGGGCAGGCGATGATGAGCACCGCCAGGGCGCAGCTGAAGGCCCGCTCCGTCGGCGCGCCGCTGAGCAGCCAGCCCGCCAGCGTCAGCGCGGCGGCCGCGATCACGACCGGCACGAACACGCCGCAGATCCGGTCGGCCAGCCGCTGCGCGGCCGACTTGTCGGCCTGGGCCTTATCGACGAGGGCGATCAGGTGCGCCAGCTGCGTGTCATTGCCCGTGCGCACAGCCCGTACGACCAGGCGTCCGCTGACCACCGTCGTTCCCGCATTCACCGGCGAGCCGACCGTGGCCTCGGCTGGCACGGACTCGCCGCTCATGGTGCTGGTGTCGACGGCCGACTCGCCGAACTCCACAACACCGTCGGCGGCGATTGCCTCGCCTGGCCTGACCACGAACCGGTCATCAGGGCGCAGCTCGCCGGCCGGAACCCGGTGCTCGGAGCCGTCGGCGCTCAGGAGGCAGGCATCCCGCGCGGTCGCCGCCGCCAGCTCCCGCATCGCGTCACCGGCGTCCCGCCGGGCCCGGGCCTCATACCACCGGCCTGCCAGCAGGAACGTGGTCACTGACGCCGCGACCTCAAGGTAGATACCGCCGCCGGAACCGTGGATCAGCAGCTGCCGGGCACTGATCCGCTGCCGGCCCGCATCCAGCACGAACATCGCGTAGAACGACCACGCGCACGCGGCGACGATACCCAGCGACACGAGGGTGTCCATCGACACAGACCGGTGCCGGGCGTTCTTGAGCGCGGCCGCGTGGAACGGCCAGGCTGCCCATCCGGCTACCGGCAGGGCGAGCACTACCAGAACCCACTGCCAGCCGGGGAAGCGGAACGAGGGGAACAGCGACAGCTGGACAGACAGATCACTCAGCGGGACGAAGAACACCAGGGCCACGACCAGGCGACGGCGCAGTCCGGCTACCCTGACGTCGTCCGGGCCCGCCGGCTCCGGGGCCTGGCCCGCCGGCTCGGGGGCCTGGCCTGCGGCGGGCCGGGTCTGGATGGCCCCGTAGCCAGCCTGGTCCACCGCCGCGATAAGGCGCGATACGGGTACTGACAGCGGGGCGGCCACGGTGGCCTTCTCGGTAGCGAAATTGACCGATACCGTCACGCCGGGGATCGCGCGGAGCTTCCTCTCCACCCGGGCGGCGCAGGACGCGCAGGTCATTCCGCTGATCGCGAGCTCAATGTCCCTGAGGTCCCGCGGTGAGGTCTCGCCCGTGGCTGTCGCCGATGTCATCCAGCTCCGCATTCTCGCCCGGCCGGCCGTGCGCCAGGTCTGGTGTACCCGCCGGTTGCCGAGGGCTGGCCGCGGCTGCGGGGTGGCGGCTTGCGCCGTACGCAGGAAATCTACACATGCGCGAATCGTGGCGGCAACGCGGCGCTGCTGGCGGGGCGACTCGTCAGAGCATCATGATCAGCATGCACCCCATGGTCACGCCCATGCAGATCTCGCAGCAGGCGGCCGGCCGGGGAGATCGGGGCCGCGACGGCCGGGCCCGTGCGCTGGACGCATCGGTAGGCCCGGCAGTGCTCGCGACGGCCGCCGCTGCGCCGCCAGCCGGGACCAGATCCGGTGCCGGAGCGCTAGCAGCCGGTCGGCTGCCCAGATCACGTAGCCGAACAGCCCGAGGACACGCGCCAGGGCGAGCGTGGATTCACCGGGCTGGTGCTCCCGGAACGAGTGCCGGCCGGCTGACGGCGGGCCCTCAGCCCCGCGGAGTTCCTCTGTCTACCGCCCCGGTGACCGACAGGGCGTACCACAGGCCCATGTCGTCAGCCTGCCCGGTGGCCTGGCCCGGGGCGGCGTCGCCTATCCACAGGTAGAGCGGCCAGCCGTTGTAGGTCTCCTGGAGCTGTCCGTTCGAGCGTCGCACGGTTCCCAGCAGCGCTGCCTTGACTCCCGGGCCCGCCCGCGGCTTGTCCACTCCGTGCGGCAGTACGAGCGGCGGCCACTGCTGGGCGCAGAAGCCGGCGCATTGCGAAGGGCCCTGGTGATCGGGCGCGTACATGTAGAGCGTGAAGCCCCTGCCGTCGGTAATGATCTGGCCGAGGCCGGCAATGCCACGAGCCTGCAGCTCGTAGACCGGGGCGCTGACGCCTGCGCTGCTCGCGCAGCCCGCGACTGCCAGTCCGGCCACGAGCAGGGCAGTCAAAACCGCGCACCGTGCGCACGCCCCCGAAATGGCACTGCGTGGAAGATGGCAGTGCCGATGCCCGCTTTTTGCCGCGCTCGCCATGTCCTGTCCACGAACTCCCAGCACGCGCTTCTCGCAGCTGCACTGCGCCGCACGGCTAACGTTAGCGCTGATCAGGCCGCCGGAACAACGAATGAACGTCCCCATTTAGATGGCTTCGCACCAGTCGTCATGCTGGTCTGGGCGCAGCTCGCTCCAACGGCGAATGTGATACGGCATGAACGGTCTCTATCATCTAACGCTGGCCTGCGAGCCGCGGAGGCGGCGCTGCTGCGGGGCGTCATGAGCAGCCAGTGTTTGTATCGGCGACACCGAGGAGCCTGAAATCGAGTTCCGACCGTACGGGCTCAGCCGTCGTCTCGGATTTCCGTCGGTGGACATCGGGCCAGCGGGCGCGGCCTGCTGTTCCTGGCAGGCGGCGCATCTGCCGGTCACTGCGAAGTGGCCGGGGTTGATGGCGAAGGAGTACCTGGCCATGGTTGTCCTGGCGAGGTCTGCGAACAGGTCGTGCGGGACCTCGGTGACCGAGCCGCAGGCCTCGCAGGACAGGTGTCCGTGCCCGGCGCTTGCCAGGTGGTAGGTCGCGGGGCCGTGGCCGAAGCGAGTGCGGTCGACGACCCTGAGCCGTTCGAGTTCCTCGAGGTTGCGGTAGATGGTCGTGATGTGCACGTCGGGTGCCCGGCTCTGGACCTCGGCTGCTATTTCCTCGGCGGTGCGGTGGGCGGGACTCTCGATAAGCGCCCGGAGCAGCAGGCGGCGGGCCGGGGTGGCCC
>JASHOV010000651.1 GCA_030038495.1 Streptosporangiaceae bacterium | reverse complement strand
CTGTCGCTGCCGGCCCTAACCGCGGACCTGCGCCGGGCGGCCGCGGACACCAGCCTGCCCGGCCATGTGCGCTCCGCGGCTGCGGCCCAGCTCGCCCGGCTCGCGGCGGCAGGCGTGCGCGGCGCAAGCCCCCGGCACTGGTATGCGCTGACCGAGCTGACCGCTGCGGGCCAGAGGATCGGCGGCAGCGTGCACATCTCGCCGTCACGGGTGGAGAGTTTCACCAAATGCGGGCTGCGCTGGCTGCTGGAGGCTGCCGTCGGCGCGGGAGCGGCAAACACCGCTCAGCATCTGGGCGTGGTGATCCACGCTGCGGCCGCCCTGGCGGCGGGGGGCGCCGATGACGGTGAGGTTGCCAAGTACGTCGACGAGCTGTGGCAGCACCTGGACTTCGGCAGCTCGTGGTACAGCTCGAAGCAGCGCGCGCAGGCCGAGGTCATGGTGCGCAAGTTCCTCGACTGGCAGCGCCGCAATCCGCGCGAGCTGATCGCGGTCGAGCAGCAGCTGGAGGCCGAGGTCGGCGGAATCACTATCACCGGGCGAGTGGATCGGCTGGAGCGTGACGAGGACGGCGCGGCGATCGTGGTCGACCTCAAGACCGGCACGCGCCCGTCGGACGGCGATCTTGACCGCAATCCCCAGCTCGGCGTCTATCAGCTGGCGGTGCTGCTCGGCGCGTTCGAGGAGCTCGGACTGACCGAGCCCGGCGGAGCCGAGCTCGTGCACGTGGGCAAGGCGGCGCTTTCAGCCAGCGTCCGCGTGCAGGCACAGGGCGCCCTGCGCGATGATCCGGACCCGCACTGGGCGCGCAAGCTGGTCGAGACTGTGGCCGAGGGCATGGCCGGGCCGGTGTTCACCGCGACCGCGAACCCGGGCTGCCGGGTCTGCCCGGTCGCCTCCTGCTGCCCGGTCGACGAGCGCGGCGGGCAGGTGACGCCATGACACTCCCGGCCACCCGGCCCGCACCCGCCATCAGGTACAGCCCCGCACAGCTGGCCCGGTTGCTCGGCATTCAGGAGCCGACCGCCGAGCAGTCCGCGGTGATCAGCGCGCCGCTCGGGCCGATGGCCGTGATCGCGGGCGCCGGTTCCGGCAAGAGCGAGACGATGGCAGCGCGGCTGGTATGGCTGGCGGCCAATCAGCTGGTGCGGCCCGAGCGGGTGCTCGGCCTGACGTTCACGAGGAAGGCCGCCGCGGAGCTGGCAGGCCGGGTGCGGGCCCGCCTGGATGGCCTGCGCCGGGTCGGCCTGAGTGGGCCCGGCGTGAGTGGGCCCGGCGTGAGCCCGCCCGTTCTGAGCGTGCCCGGCACAGACCGCGCGGCTCGAGATGACGAGCTCGCGGGCGAGCCCGTCATCTCGACCTACCACGCCTACGCCGGGCGGCTGGTGAGCGACCACGCCCTGCGCGAGGGCCTGGAACCGTCGCTGCGGCTGATCACACCCGCCGTGTGCTGGCAGCTTGCGGCCAGGGTCGTCGGCTCTTACGAGGGCCTCATGGATGCGCTGGAGTGGACGCCGGCGACGGTCACCGCGGCCGTGCTGACGCTGGCGGGTGAGATGTCGGAGCACCTGCGCGACCCGGCCGACGTGACCGACCTCGGCGCCGAGCTGACGGCAGCGGTGTCGGCGCTGACCGGCAAGGTGCCCAGGGCGGTACTGGACGTGCTGCGGACGCAGCGCGGCCGCGAGCAGCTGCTGCCGATGGTGGCGGGCTACGCGGCCGCCAAGGCCGCCCGCGAGGTCATCGACTACGGCGATCAGATGGCCCTCGCCGCCGGGATCGCAGCCCGCCATCCGGCCGTGGGTCAGCAGGAACGAGCCCGGTACCAGGTCGTGCTGCTGGATGAGTATCAGGACACCTCGCACGCACAGCTCGTGCTGCTGCGGGCCCTGTTCGGGGCCGGGCATCCGGTGACGGCGGTCGGCGATCCGTGCCAGTCGATCTACGGCTGGCGCGGCGCCAGCGCAGGCAACCTGCGGCGGTTCACCGCCGATTTCCCCGCCGGGCCGGGCCGGCCCGCGCCGGTGCAGCTGCTGTCGACCAGCTTCCGCAACAGCGGCCGGGTGCTGGCGGCGGCCGGATCCATCCAGGCGGAGCTGCGGGCCGAGGCAGCCGACGTTCCGCTGCTGATAGCGCCGCCCAGCCGCGCCGGGCGCGGCCTCGCCCGGTGCGCCCTGCTGGAGTCGGCGCCGGAAGAGGCCGCGTGGGTCGCCGGCCAGATCGCGGAGTTGCTGCGGCTGGAGCCTGGCCTGGCGCCCGACGGCCTGCCTTGGCCCGATGGCAGCCTGGCCAAGGTCAGGCCGCGCGATATCGCCGTGCTGTGCCGCAAGCGCACCCAGTTCGCCGCGCTCCGGGCTGCCCTGGAGGCGCGCGGCGTTCCCGTCGAGGTTGTCGGCCTCGGCGGCCTGCTCACGGTGCCCGAGGTTGCCGACATCGTCGCCACGCTGCACGTCATGCACGATCCCGCCGCGTCCGGGCCGCTTGCCCGCCTGCTGACCTCGCCGCGGTGGCGGATTGGCCCGGCCGATCTCGTCGCGCTCGGTAGGCGGGCCCGCAACCTGGCCAGGGCGGCCGAGCCCGCCGCCGGCCGGCCAGGCGCCGACGGGCAAGGTACTGACGTGGCTCCCGGTGACGGCGGGGTGATCGACGACGCGCGTACCGATCTCACCAGGGACCCTGGCAGCCTGGTGGAGGCCCTCGACGATCTCGGCAGCCCGGCCGCATACTCATTCGCCGGATACGCGCGGCTGTCCGCGCTGGGAGCGGAGCTGCGAGCCCTGCGGGGCCATGCCGCCAGGCCGCTGGCCGAGCTGGTGACCGAGGTAGAGCGGACGCTCGGACTGGATGTCGAAGTGGCGTCGCGGCCGGGCTCCGACCCGGCGGCGTCGCGGGCGGACCTCGATGCCTTCGCCGATGCCGCCGCCGCGTTCGGCGGGGACGCGCAGGAGCCGACGCTGGGTGCGTTCCTCGCCTACCTGGTAGCTGCGGAGAGCGAGGAGTTCGGGCTGGAGGCGGGCCAGGTCGGGGACACCGATTCGGTAAAGCTAGCCACCGTGCATGCGGCCAAGGGCCTGCAGTGGCCCGCGGTGTTCGTTCCCGGCCTGGCCGACGGCCCGCAGCGGCATCTGTTCCCGGCCCGGCCGCGCGTTTCCACGAAATGGACAGACAACGCCAGGCTGCTGCCGTTCAGCTTGCGCGGCGACGCGGCCGACCTGCCCGTGCTGCCGGGGCTGACGGCAGCGGAACTCACCAGTTTCGGCGCCGCCTGCAGCGCGCGCGACATGGCCGAGGAGCGCAGGCTGGCCTACGTCGCCGCGACCAGGGCCGCGTACCTGCTCGGATGCAGCGGTCACTGGTGGTCCGACGGGCCGTCCCGGCTCGGGCCCTCGCGGTTCCTCGTGGAAGTGCGCGCAGCCTGCGAGGACGGTGCCGGGCAGGTTGACCGATGGCATCCCGAGCCGGAGCCCGACGCCGTCAATCCCGCGCTGGCCGAGCCGGCCTCGGCGACCTGGCCCGCGGCCGTCGCGGCCGGCACCCGCTACGAGGCCGTGCGCGAGGCGGGGGAACTGGTAGACGCGGCGATCCGCGCCCTGCGACCTACCGCGGCCGGGCAGTCCGGGGCGGGCCAGTCCGGAGCGGGCCAGTCCGCGGCTGGGGCCGGCATCCGGGTTCCCGGACAAGCGCCCGCCGCGGAACCCGCCGATCCCGATCAGGAACTCATCGCAGCGTGGACACGTGACACCGACCTGCTGCTGGCCGAACGGGAGCAACGGCAGGCCGGCCAGGCCGTGCGGGTGAGCCTTCCGCGCAGGCTGCCGGTGTCTGCCCTGGTGACGATGGCGAGGGACCCTGGCGAGCTGGCGCAGCAAGTTCGCCGGCCGATGCCGCGCAGACCCGTGCCCCAGGCGACTCGCGGCACCGTGTTCCATCTGTGGCTGGAACAGCGGTTCGGCCAGGCTCAGCTCATCGACGCGGACGAGCTGCCCGGCGCGGCCGACGACGCGGCGTCGCTTGGCGCCGATCCCGAGCTTGCGGACCTGAAGGCGGCGTTCGAGGCAGGCGAGTGGGCCGGCCGCTGGCCGGCCGAGGTCGAGGTGGCATTCGAGACGCTGGTCGCCGGGCGCATGGTCCGCGGTCGCATCGATGCGGTGTTCGCCGACGACCCGGCGGGCGGCTACGACGTCGTCGACTGGAAGACCGGGCGGCAGCCGGGGTCGGTGGCGGAGAAGCAGGCAGTGGCGGTGCAGCTTGCCGCCTACCGGCTGGCGTGGGCGGCGCTGGCCGACGTCGACGTCGCGGACGTGCGCGCGGCGTTCTATTACGTGCGCGACGACGTAACCGTTCGCCCGGCCGACCTGCTGGACGGGCCCGGGCTGGCGGCACTCATCGACGGGATCGAGGTCGGCTAGGTCCGGACGGCCACGCCCCGAGCGTGCGGCGCGGTGGGCCAGGGCAGGCGCGAGTCCGGCAGCCGGTAGCGGATCAGGTCCGTGACGGTGAACCCGGCCACTGTGATGGCCGCGACCGGATCGCGGCCGGCATGACAGCCGCCAAAGCAGGTCGGCCAGAAGGTCGCATCCGCAACCTGCTGCATCCGGCGGTGCGCGGGCGTGTCGGCGCGCACATGCTCCATGAACCGCAGCTCTCCGCCCGGGCGAAGCACTCGCCGCATCTCGGCCAGGGCGGCCGGCGGGTCGGGCACCGAGCAGAGCATGAGCGTGGCGACCACGGCATCGAAGCTGCCGTCCTCGGCCGGAAGCTGCTCTGCGGCCCCGTCGACAACTTTGATCGGGACCCGGGCGGCGGCTGCGCTGCGCTCGGCAATACCCCGCAGATAAGGCTCGGGCTCGACGGCCAGCACGCTGCAAGCCGACTCCGGGTAGTGGCCGAAGTTCAGGCCATTGCCGGCGCCAACCTCGATCACCGTGCCAGCAATCCCGGCCAGCAGTTCCTCGCGGAACCGGCCCACCCCGGCAGTCTCCATGCCGGCGCTGAGGCGCGAGTAGAAACGGGCGAACAGCGGATGGCGTACCTGCAGGGATGCCACGCGTTCCTCCGGTCGGATCGTCCGGCGCGCGACGCCGGGCAGCGCCGCGCTAGCAGTCCAAGCCCCGAGTGCGGTTCCATTGTTCCCAGCGCCGACGAGGAGGAGGCCCGCTCGTGGAGATCGCGGAGATCGCGCGGATCAAGGCGTGCCTGAACGGTCAGCGATCGGCTGCCGAGCACGCGGCGTTGCCGGTCACGCCCAGCCAGCTCGGGGATGCTGCCGCGGCCGCCGTGGCCGCGGGCGCGGAGGCCGTGCATGTGCATCCGCGTGACGCGACCGGAAATCAGTCCCTGCGCGCCGTGGACGTCGGCGCCGCGGTCGCTGCGATCAGGGCGGCGTGCCCGGCGACGCCGGTGGGCGTCACCACCGGGCTGTGGGCCGCCGCGGACGCCTGCGCCCGCCAGTATCAGGTCGCAGCCTGGGCGGAGCTGGATGGCCGCCAGCGGCCCGACTTCGCCTCCGTTAACCTGTCCGAGGAAGGCTGGCAGCAGCTCACCGAGACGCTTGCCGCCGGGGGCGTCAGACCCGAGGCGGGCATCTGGTCGGTCGACGACGTCGATGCGCTGGCCGGATATCAGCCGCGCGGGGTGTGGCTGCGGGTTCTGGTTGAGGTCATGGGCGTGCCTGGCGCGCAAGCCGCGCCGGCCGCCGACCTGATCCTCGCGCGGCTCGGGCAGGCCGGGCTGGACCTGCCCGTGGTGGTGCACGGAGAGGACGACGGCTGCTGGCCGCTGATCGCGCACGCTGGTCGGCTCGGGCTGGCGGTCCGGATAGGGCTGGAGGATGTTCTGACCGGTCCGGACGGTCAGCCGGTGGCTGACAACGCCGAGCTGGTGCGGCTGGCGCTGGGTGTCTGGTCGGACGCCGCGAGCAGCGGCGGTGCCGTCCCGGCCGCGGCCCCGGATAGGATGCCGGGATCGACGGATGCGCGTGGCGACGAACGCAGTCGGCCGGCGGATGGAGGGCATCAGTGACCGAACGACGTGTAGCCATGAGCGACGGCATCGCCGAGCGCGTAGTGCGGCGGGCGATATCACACCTCGCTAACTCCTACGCGCATGCGCCAGCCAGGGCTAGCAGTGCCAAGGAGATGCTCGTCCGGGCGTTCGAGGGCAAAAACGAAGAAGCGGATGAAGTAGACGGGTATGCCGCAGCGGCCGCGGTGGCCGCGCTCGCGCATGGCATCGAGGCGGAGGTCGGCCAGGGTCTCGACTGGCTCGCGGTGGCCGCCCTGCAGGAGTGGGATTTCCACCACCCGGAGAGCCCGATCTGAGCCATGCAGGGCCTCGCGGCCGGAGGTACTAACCAGTACTAACCGCCAGCCGAGAGATGACGCTCGAGCGACTCGACCTTGGCGTCCAGTCCGCCGGTGACCCCCGGCCTGATGTCCGCCTTGAGCGTCACGCTGATCCGCGGAGCGCGCGCGGCGACGGCCTCGACTGCGCCCTTGACGACGGCCATGACCTCGTCCCACTCACCCTCGACCGAGGTGAACATCGCATCGGTGCGGTTCGGCAGCCCGCTGGCGCGCACGACGCGGACCGCATCGGCGACGTACTCTGCGACATCCTCGCCCACCCCCAGCGGTGTGACGGAGAAGGCGACGATCATGGCGACTCCTTAGGCCCGCCGCCCATGCTACGGCTGGCTCGCCCTTCGTGCCCGGTCACGGCCGGCTCCGGGAACGAGCCGCGCGCGCCGCTACGATCGTGAGCGCACGCGCCGATACGCCGAGGTTTCGCCTGCGAGGAGCACCATGGACATCCGGGATTACATCGAGGAGCACGCGCCGGAGTTCTTCGCGTCGCTGACCGAATGGCTGGCCATCCCCTCGATCTCCGCCGACCCGGACCGGCACGCCGATGTCGCCGGGTCCGCGGACTGGCTCAGGACCTACCTGCTGGAGGCGGGGTTCCCGACGGCCGAGGTCTGGCCGACGGGAGAGCCGGGCGCGCCCGGACTCCCGGCCGTCTTCGCCGAGTGGCCTTCCGCCAGCCCGGACGCGCCCGTCGTGCTGATCTACGGACACCATGACGTGCAGCCAGTCGAGCCGCTGGAGGAGTGGGAGAGCCCGCCCTTCGTGCCGGTACAGGACGGCGACCTGCTGCTCGGCCGCGGTTCCTCCGACGACAAGGGCCAGGTCCTGTTCCACGCGCTCGGGGTCAGGGCGGGCCTGGCCGCCTCCGGGGAGTCGGCTCCGCCGGTCACGCTGAAGCTGCTGATCGAGGGCGAGGAGGAGTCGGGCTCGCCGCATTTCGCCGGGCTGCTGCGCGACCGCCGCGACCGGCTGCGCTGCGATGTGATCGTGGTAACGGACACCACGATGTGGGCCGCGGACGTCCCGTCGATGTGCGTCGGCATGCGTGGCGTCGTCTCCGCCGAGATCAGCGTGGCCGGGCCCGAGCGCGACCTGCACTCCGGCTCGTTCGGCGGCGCGGTGCCGAACCCCCTGCACGTCCTGGCCGACATGCTCTCGGGTCTGCACGACAGCGACGGCCGGGTCACGATACCTGGCTTCTACGACAACGTGCTGCCGCTGTCGGACGCCGAGCGCGAGCTCATCGCCCGCCTCCCGTTCGACGAGAGGGCCTGGCTGGCCGAGGCCGGCCATAGCGGCGCGACCTCAGGCGAGGCCGGGTACGGCACGCTGGAACGGGTGTGGACGCGGCCGACCGCAGAGGTCAATGGCATGTGGGGCGGGCATACGGGGACCGGTGGCAAGACCATCGTGCCTGCTCGCGCGCACGCCAAGCTGTCGTTCCGGCTGGTCGCCAACCAGGAGCCCGGCGACATCATCGCCGGATTCCGTCAGTACGTGCGCGAGCACACACCTGCGGGCATCGAGGCCACCGTCGAGGCGGAGTCCGATGGCGTCCGCCCGTGCTTCTCGCCGATGGACTCACCCGCGGTGCGCGCGGGCCGGCGGGCGATGGAACGGGCGTTCGGCGCGGAGATCCTGTTCACGCGGGAAGGCGGCAGCGGACCCGAGGCCGACCTGGCCGACATACTCGAAGCGCCGCTGGTCTTCGTCGCGGTCGGGCTGGACTCCGACCGCATTCACGCACCGAACGAGCGAGTCAGCATGTCGCTGCTGCTCAAGGGGGCTGAGGCCGCGGCCTATCTGTGGGATGAGCTCGCGGCGGTAGCGAGCGAGCTGACGGCGCGGCGGTGAGCGCGGCTCCGGGCCCGGT
>JASHOV010000650.1 GCA_030038495.1 Streptosporangiaceae bacterium | reverse complement strand
AGCGTGCCGCGTCCTGGCCCCCCTCGGGGAATGGAAGCAGCGCGCCAAAGACATCTAGCCCATCATTCGCAGCCGGCAGCCAGTCTTGCTCGGCCAGCAGGACCCACCACCCGTCCAGGTTCGTTACCTCAACCCGGACGTCGCTTACGGCTGCCTCCTGCACCAGGAAGCCAATCGGGCGCTCCGCCGAGAACCCGTCCTTACCGAAGAAGAACCCCTCCAGGCGACGCACTGCGTCGACTCCACCGGGCAGCACCACAAGACCGGGGCGATCGGGCCGATCACTCACATTGACCACCACGTAGTACATCGCCGCCCGGCTTGAAGACCGCTGGACGGGCCGAACCCGGACGTGACACGTGTTACATCCATGAACTCTGCGGCCACACGCATACCAAGCCGTTCCTCGCCCTCCCGCCCCCGCCGGGCCCCAGCGCTCCGCGCGGCGCGACCGGCGGCGCGTGACCGGGCGCGAAGGCCGATGGTTCCGGGCGGGCGCATCGCCTGCGCGCTCCCAGCGCCCGGCGGCTTACTGACCAGACGCAGTCGGTCCCGGCCGGCCGGGCGCCGCTTCCTCAGTGATCCAGGCGAGGTAATCCGGGTTACCGCCGATGATCGGCCGGGCCGAGATACCCGGCACCTCCTCGCGGGGCTGCCCGAACGCCGCCCGCGCGGGTTGCGCAGGGGCGGTGCGATTAACTGGGAGCGTTACCGCTCTGCCAGGACGGTAACGCTCCCAGTTAATGGGGCGGCCCTTCCGCCGTCGTGAGACCGTGCCGGATCTGCCGTAGATGTCCGGCGGATTCGGCCAGCGGGCGGCTCCGACAGGGCAGCAAGGCTCCAACGTTGCCCTTCGGGTTCCGTGCCTAATGGACCGTGGCCCGCTCGGCCGCGGCCGCGGCCAGCAGCTCCGCGGCATGCGCGCGGCCGAACTCGGAGTCCTCCAGGCCCGCGAGCATCCGGGACAGCTCCCGGACCCGCCCGTCGTCGTCAAGCCTGGTGATGCCGCTGCGCACCACGGTCCCGTCGCCGGACTTCTCCACCATCAGGTGGGTGTCGGCGAACGCGGCCACCTGCGGCAGGTGCGTCACGACGATGACCTGCGCCTGCCGGGCCAGCCGGGCCAGCCGGCGGCCGATCTCCACCGCCGCCTTACCGCCGACTCCGGCGTCGACCTCGTCGAACACGAACGTCGGCACCGGGTCGGCCCCCGCGAATACCACCTCGATGGCCAGCATGATGCGCGATAGCTCACCGCCGGACGCGCCCTTGTGCAGGGGCAGCGGTGTCGCGCCCTGGTGCGCCGCGAGCCTGATCTCCACCTCGTCCGCGCCGTGCGGGCCGAAGCCCGACGCCGGCGTGACCGCCACCGTGATCTTCGCGTGCGGCATGGCCAGCGCGGTCAGCTCGGCTGACACCTCCTCGCCGAACCGGACGGCGGTCTGGTTCCTGGCCGCGGTGAGCTCGCCCGCCAGCTCCGCCACCCGCGCCGCCAGCTCGGCCTCCTGCCCGGCAAGCCCGCTGATCCTGTCCTCGTCGCTGTCGAGATCGGTCAGCCGGGCGCTGGCGGCCTTGGCCCAGGCCAGCACCGCGGCGAGATCCCCCCCGGCGGGCCCGTCGGGTAGGCCGGTGCCGTAGGCCCGCACCAGCCGGGTCAGATCTGCGCGCCGTTCCTGCACGGCCGCCAGCCGAGCCGGATCCGCCTCGATCGACTGCGCATAGGATGCCAGCTCGGTCGCCACGTCCGACAGCAGGTACGCCGCCTCCCCCACCCGGCCGGCCAGCGCGGCCAGCTGACGGTCGTGCTGCGCCGCCGATTCCAGCGCCGCCCTCGCCGCGGCCAGCAGCGTGATCGCGTCCGCGCTGTCGTAGGTGCCGCTGGAAGGGTCGCCCAGCAGCGCCTCGTGCGCCGTCGTGGCCGCGGTGTGCAGGGCATCCGCGTTGGCCAGCCGTTCCTCTTCGGCGACGAGCTCGATGTCCTCGCCCTCGACCGGCTCCAGCCGCTGCACCTCCTCCAGGCCCCGCCGCAGGTCCTCCGCCTCGCGCGCCCGGTCTCTGGCCTGGGCCGTCAGCTCCGCTAGCTCCGACTGGACCTGCTGGTGCTGGTGGTAGGCACGCTGATACCGAGCGAGCAGCTCGGCGAACTGCGGGCCGCTGAACCGGTCGAGCGCCTGCCGCTGCCGTCCCGGCCGCAGCAGCTGCTGCTGATCGGCCTGGCCGTGCACGGCGACCAGGTCGTCGGCCAGGTAGGTCAGCAGCGAGACTGGCACCGACCGGCCGCCGACGGAGGCACGGGACCGGCCCTCTGCACTCACCGACCGGCTCAGGATCAGCGTGCGGCCGTCGTCGTCAAGGTCACCGCCCGAATCGCTGACCTGCTGCGCAACCGTGCCGCCCGGCTCGACCTGCAGCCGTCCCTCGACCACGGCCCGTTCCGCTCCTGGCCGGATTCTCGCGGGATCGGCCCTGCCGCCGAACAGCAGGCCGAGGCCGGAGACGACCATTGTCTTGCCGGCGCCCGTCTCGCCAGTGACGACGTTGAAGCCGCCGGACAGCTCAAGCACGGCCTCGTCGATGACGCCGAGACTGCTGATCCGCACTTCCTCAAGCATGGCCGCGCGGCTCCTTGCCTGCCCTAGACGTCGTAACCACCCTGCCCGCGCCAGCCTGCCACCGGCAGGCCGAACTTTGCCACCAGCCGGTCGGTGAACGGCGCCCCGATTCTCACCTCCGGGCCGGTCAGGACCGGTAGCCGGGCCAGCAGCACCGGGCTGTCGCCGCGCCGTACTTCCACTCGCGATCCGGGCGGAAGGTCCACC
>JASHOV010000649.1 GCA_030038495.1 Streptosporangiaceae bacterium | reverse complement strand
TGGCCGGGCGCGCCAGCGAGGTGGACGACGCGGGCCGCCTGCTCGTCGCCGGTCCCGACGGCGGCGAGTGGGTCAGCGCCGGGGACGTGATCCACGTTCGCTAGGCCGCGGGGGGGGGTAAGGGGGTCGTCCCCCGGGGCAACACGGGACGCGGCCTGCCGCAATACGTGTCACGATGGGGCCTATGGCCGGTGAATCAGGTCTCTCCGAGGGAGAGCGTTCCGTCCTCAAGCTGCATCAGCACTGGAAGACCGTGCTCCGGCCTGTCCTCGTGCTCGCGCTGATCATCGCGGCAACGCTGGCCGTGCTGCTGCTCGTCCCGCACCTGGTCGCCGCGGTGCGGCTCGGCGTGGGCGCGGTAGCGCTTGTGCTCGCCCTCGTCTTTGTGGCGGGCCCGTTGCTGCGCTGGTGGACGACGAGCTACGAGCTGACGAACCGGCGGCTGCGGCTGCGGGCGGGCGTGCTCACCCGCCGGGGCCGCGACTTCCCGCTCTCCCGGATCAGCGACGTGTCCTTCGCGCAGGGCCTGCTCGACCGGATGCTCGGCTGCGGGCGCCTGGTTGTCGAGTCGCCGGGCGAGCACGGCCAGCTGGTGCTGACCGAGATACCGGGCGTGCAGCGGGTCCAGGCCACCCTGTTTCAGCTCGTCGAGGACGAGCAGGCGAGACTGGCAAGGGAGACGCCTGAACCGTATTGACTGGACGCCAGGCTCGTACCGACCTAGGAATGAGGACCCGTGTCAGACCTGCCCGCCCGGATCTCGGTCCGCGAGGTCGGGCCTCGTGACGGACTGCAGAACGAGGAGCCGGTCCCGACCGCCGCGAAGGTGGAGCTGATCAACCGGCTGTCGGCGACGGGCGTGCGGCGGATCGAGGCTGTGTCGTTCGTCCGGCCGGACGCTATCCCGCAGATGGCCGACGCCGATCAGGTGTGGCACGAGATCGACCGCGCGCCGAGCGTCCGGTACTCGGCCCTGGTGCCGAACCTGAAGGGCGCCGCGCGGGCGCTGGACAGCGGGCTCACGGAGATCGAGGCGGTGGTGTCGGCGTCCGACACGCACAATCGCAAGAACGTAAACCGGTCGACGGCCGAGTCGCTTGACGACATCGCCTCGATCATCGAGCAGGCCCATGCTCGCGGCGCCACCTGCCAGGTGATCGTGTCCACCGCCTGGGGCTGCCCGTATGAGGGCGACGTTCCGGTCGAGCGGGTCGTCGGTGTGGCCGGGCGGGCGGTGGCCTCAGGGGCGGACAGCGTCTCGTTCGGCGACACCACCGGGATGGCCACGCCAGGCCGGGTTTCCAGGCTCGTCGGCGAGTTCCGCTCCATTCACCCGGATTTTCCGCTGAACCTGCACTTTCACAACACCAGGGGAACGGGCCTGGCGAACGTCCTGGCGGCGCTCGAGCTCGGGGTCGCGGACTTCGACGCGTCGGTCGGCGGGCTGGGCGGATGCCCGTACGCGCCGGGCGCGACCGGCAACATCGCGACCGAGGAACTCATCCACATGGTCGAGGACATGGGCGTGGACACCGGCATCGACCTGGACGCGATGATCGACGCTGCCGCCGACGCGGAGCGGATCATCGGCCGGCAGCTGCCCTCGCAGGTGCTGCGGGCCGGGCCGCGGACCAGGACGATCCGCGCCTGAGGCACGCCCGGCCGATGTTTGACCAGTCCGTTCCGGGACACCTCACGTTCCCGTTAGGGACCGGTTTCAAGGATCGGAGCTGGGTGCCATGCGGCGCTGGATCTGGATTATCTGGTTGATCGTCGGCCTGGTCATCGCGTGGGAACACGTCTACATCACGGTCAAGTACCTGGAGCTGCTCGCATCGGCTGTCCTCGCCGTCGTGCTGTGGCCACTGGTGCTGCTCGGAGTGAACCTGAAAGTCCACTAGAGCGTACGCTCGCCATCGTGAGCGAAGTACCAAAAGCAGCCCAGGCCGGCCATCCCGAGCTGGCGGAGACCAGGGCCAGGATCGCCACGGGCGGTCCCGCGAAGTACCACGAGCAGGCCGCCTTTCACGGCAAGATGTTCGTCAGGGACCGGATCGAGCTGCTCGTCGACTCCGGCAGCTTTACCGAGGATGGCGCGTTCGCGAACGTGCTCGCGGACGGCCTGCCTGCCGACGGAGTTGTTACAGGCACGGCCACGCTGGCCGGGCGGCCGGTCGCGCTGATGGCCAACGATTCCACCGTCAAGGCCGGCTCCTGGGGCGCGCGAACGGTTGAGAAGATCATCCGGATCATCGAGAAGGCGTACGCCACCGGCGTGCCGATGATCTACCTGGTGGACTCGGCCGGTGCGAGGATCACCGACCAGGTGCAGATGTTTCCCGGCCGCCGCGGCGCCGGAAAGATCTTCCATACTCAGGTGAGAGCGTCCGGCTCGATCCCGCAGGTCTGCGCCCTGTTCGGGCCCTCGGCCGCCGGCGGGGCCTACATCCCGGCGTTCTGCGACTTCGTCGCGATGGTGGACGGCAACGCGTCGATGTACCTGGGCAGCCCCCGCATGGTCGAGATGGTCGTCAGCGAGCAGACCACGCTAGAGGAGATGGGCGGCGCCCGGATGCACTGCTCGGTCTCCGGCTGCGGGCACCACCTGGCATCCACTGAGTCCGACGCGATCGCCGCGATTCGGGATTACCTCTCCTACCTGCCCGGCAACTGGCAGCAGCCGCCGCCCGCCCGGCCGGCCCGGCCGCCGAAGCAGGCCGAGCTGCGGGCGATGGTTCCCGTCAGCGAGCGCCAGGCCTTCGACATGCGGCGCTACGTCAAGGGCATCGTCGACGAGGACTCGTTCTTCGAGATCCATGCCCTGTGGGCCCGCGAGCTGGTCACCGGCTTCGCCGCGCTGGACGGCCAGCCCGTCGGGGTGGTGGCCAACAACCCGATGTTCAAGGGCGGGGTGCTGTTCGTGGACTCGGCCGACAAGGCCACCAGGTTCATCCAGCTGTGCGACGCCTTCAACATCCCGCTGCTGTTCCTCGCGGACGTGCCTGGCTTCATGGTCGGCACCGCGGTCGAGCGCCAGGGCATCATCCGGCATGGCGCCAAGCTCATCAGTGCCGTCTCCGAGGCAACCGTCCCGAAGATCTCCGTCATCGTCCGCAAGGCGTACGGGGCGGGCCTGTACGCGATGGCCGGCCCCGGCTTCGACCCGGACGCGACGCTGGCGCTGCCACCGCCAAGATCGCCGTCATGGGGGCCGAGGCGGCCGTCAACGCGGTCTACTACAACCGGCTTTCCGCCATTGCCGATCCGGCCGAACGGGACGCGGAGACCACTCGGCTGCGGGAGGAATACGACGAGGACATCGACATTCTGCGGCTGGCGGGTGAGCTCGTCGTCGACGAGGTGGTGGAACCGGAGGATCTGCGCGCTCAGCTGATCCGCCGGTTCGCGGCCTCAGCGGGCAAGGACCGCTCGTTCTCGCGGCGTCGGCACGGCGTAACGCCGGTCTGACGGGGCAGTGGTTGCCGCCCGGTGCGGCGAACGGGCCTGACGCGGCTTCATCCGGGCCCGCCGTTCCCGGAAAAAGGGGTCGGGTCAACCCTCGCGAAGCGTGCTATTTACGCAGGTCAAGGCCCAGTCGCCGGTATTAGGATGGACGCCGGGGCGTGTATCGAGCTGGTTTTGCTTGCCTGTCGCCATAACATCAGATCATGACCAGTGTCCTGCTCGCCGAAGACGACCCGGCCATCTCCGAACCGCTTGCCCGCGCGTTGCGGCGCGAGGGATACGAAGTCGATGTCGCCTCCGATGGCCCGCAGACCCTCGAGGCCGCGAAGAACGGCGGGATCGACCTCATCGTTCTCGACATCGGGCTACCCCGGCTCGACGGGCTGGAGGTGTGCCGGCGCATCCGGTCGACCGGTCAGGCGGTGCCGGTGCTGATCCTCACCGCGCGGGCCGACGAGGTAGACACGGTCATCGGGCTGGACGCGGGCGCTGACGACTACGTGACCAAGCCGTTCCGGCTCGCGGAACTGCTCGCTCGGGTGCGGGCGCTGCTGCGGCGCGGCGCCTCCGAGGCGAAGGTCGTGCAGGGCGTGAGGGTCGACACCGACGCGCGGCGGGCCTGGCTGGGCAACGACGAGATCGAGCTGACGTCCAAGGAGTTCGACTTGCTGGCGCTGATGGTCGCCGAGGCGGGTAAGGTCGTCACCCGCGAGCAGATCATGCGCCAGGTGTGGGACAGCAAGTGGTGGGGCTCGACGAAGACCCTCGATATGCACGTGTCCTGGCTGCGCCGCAAGCTGGGAGACGACGCGCACAACCCGCAGTTCATCACCACCGTGCGCGGCGTGGGGTTCAGGTTCGAACGCGGGGATTAGCCGCGTCGGCGGGTGATGCCTGGATGCCCGAAGGACCGGGAGTGAGGCAATGCAGCGACGGCTGCTGATCTCGATGATCGCCGTCGCGGTGGCCGCGGTACTGGCGCTTGGGATCCCGCTCGCCATCGCGATTTCCCGCCTGCAGGTCGACGAGGTGACCCAGCAACTCCACAGGGACGCCCAGGATACGGCCAACGAGCTGCAGGTACGGCTGTCCGCCGGGCTGCCGTCGCCGGTCAGGAAGCTGGCCGAATCGCTGACCGGCCGTTACGTGGTGATCAGCCAGAACGGCGGCCCGACGGTCCGCGTGGGTCCCAAGCCCCCGCCGCACGACTCGCTGACCGCGACCTACAGCACCTCGGACTTCCAGGTCTCCGTCAGCGCCGACGACTCCTACGTGACGGGCAACATCGTCAAGGCGCTGCTGCTCATCGGGCTCGTCGCGGCCGTCGCGACCGGAATCGCGGTGATTTTGGGCCTGGCCTATGCCCGCAGGCTGCTGCGGCCGCTGGAGGAGCTCGCGGCCGCGGCCGACCGGCTGGGGTCGGGGGATTCAAGCCCGCTCGGCCGGCGGTACGGCATGCAGGAGCTGGACCGGGTGGCCGAGGGACTGGACTCGTCGGCGCAGCGCATCAACGAGCTGCTGTCGGCCGAGCGGGAGTTCTCCGTCGACGCGTCTCACCAGCTCAGGACGCCCCTGACCGCACTGTCCATGCGCCTCGAGGAGATGATCGCCGCCGCCGAGCACCCCGACGTAGTCCGCGAGGAGGGAGCGGCGGCGCTGGCCCAGACCGAGCGCCTGGCCGAGGTGGTCGGCCAGCTATTGGGCCGCGCCCGGCGATCGGCGTCGGGTGCCCCGGCCGTCGCCAGCGTGGATGAGATCGTCGGCCAGCAGGTGATCGAGTGGGAGCCGGCCTTCCGGCGGATCAACCGGCGCCTCACGGTGACAGGGGAGAAGGGCCTGTTCGCTTATGCCACCCCCGGCGACGCGTCACAGGTGATCGCGACACTGCTGGACAACGCGCTCGTACATGGCGCCGGGAAGGTCACCATCCGGACCTCCCGGACCCGCCGGTCGGTGGTCGTAGAGGTGCGGGACGAGGGCAGCGGCGTGCCGGCCGAGCTCGCACCGCGGATCTTCGAGCGGAGCGTCAGCGGCGCGCCCGGCGGCACCGGCCTGGGGCTGGCCCTGGCCCGGACGCTGGCCGCTGCCGACGGCGGCCAGGTTGTCCTCGTCCGGCCGCGTCCGGCCGTGTTCGCCCTGTTCCTGCCGCATGCGACGGCGGACGTGGAAGAACGGCCCGCGGTGGTCGGGCCGGCCTAGCTCGAGCGATCGGCCGGTATTGTTGGACGCGGCCGTGCCGGATCCGCCGCTCCAGGCGGGAGCGGTCAGCCCGTTAGGCTACGGCAGGTAATGGACAGTAAGGGCTCAGCACCCGACCCGGTTCCCGCCGTCGGCATGGTGGGTGCCGGGCAGCTTGCCAGGATGACAAGTTCCGCCGCCACCGCTCTCGGGATCCGCTTCCGCGTTTTGGCCGCTACTCCCGACGAGAGCGCGGCCCAGGTGACCGCGGACGTGGTCGTCGGCGACCATCGCTCAAAAGCCGATCTGATGGCGTTCGCCGACGGCTGCGATGTCGTCACCTTTGACCACGAAAATGTTCCCGGCCCGCTGATCGAGGCCATGGAGGCAGCTGGGCATGCGGTCCGGCCCGGGTCCCGGGCGCTGAAATACACCCAGGACAAATTGGCCATGCGCGAGCGGCTGACGGCGCTCGGCTGCCAGTGCCCGGAGTTCGCCCTGGTGACTGGCCCGGACGACGTGGCCGCCTTCGCGGCCAAGACCGGCTGGCCGGTGGTGCTCAAGGCGGTGAGCGGCGGTTACGACGGGCGGGGAGTCTGGGTCTGCCAGGATCTCCCGGCAGCGGCGGAAGTGCTCGGGAAGGGGCTCGAGCTGATCGCCGAGGAGTATGTCCGGTTCAGCCGGGAACTGGCCGTCCTCGTTGCCCGGTCACCATCCGGCCAGGGGGCCGCGTACCCGGTGGTCGAGACGGTCCAGAAGGACGGGATCTGCCGTGAGGTCATAGCCCCGGCGCCCGAACTGCCGCCTCTGGCGACCGCCGAGGCGCAGGGCCTCGGCCTGTCCGTGGCACGGGATCTCGGTGTGGTCGGCCTAATGGCGGTCGAGCTTTTCGACACCAGCGACGGGCTGGTAGTCAACGAGCTGGCGATGCGGCCGCACAACAGCGGGCACTGGACCATCGAGGGCTCGGTCACCTCGCAGTTCGAGCAGCACCTCCGGGCGGTACTCGACCTGCCGCTTGGCTCGCCGACACAGGCCAGCCGCTGGTCGGTGATGGTCAACATCCTGGGCGGCGACGATCCAGACCTTCGCTCGCGACTGGTCCATGTGATGGCGGCGGACCCGGCGGTCAAGATCCACCTGTACGGCAAGCCATCTCGGCCAGGCCGGAAGGTGGGGCACGTGACGGCCCTCGGCCAGGACCTGGAGCGAACCAGGGAACGGGCGTGGCGGGCGGCTTACTACCTGGCCCACGGGACTGAGGAGTACACGTGAGCGATCCCCGCCGGGCCGGGGAGCCTCTGGTGAGCGTGGTGATGGGCAGCGACTCCGACTGGCCCGTCATGAACGCCTGTGTCGCCGCCCTGGACGAGTTCGGCGTTCCCTGGGAGACCGACGTGGTATCCGCGCACCGGATGCCTGTCGACATGATCAGCTTCGGCCAGGCCGCGGCGGGAAGAGGGATCAGGGTGATCGTCGCCGGAGCGGGCGGTGCCGCCCATCTCCCCGGAATGATCGCCTCGGTCACCACCCTGCCCGTCATCGGCGTGCCTATACCATTGGCCCACCTGGACGGCCTCGATTCCCTGCTGTCGATAGTCCAGATGCCCAGCGGGATCCCGGTCGCTACGGTGTCGGTCGGGGGAGCAAGGAACGCGGGCCTGTTGGCCGTCCGGATCCTGGCCGCAAGCGATCCGGTACTTTCCGGGAAGGTCGCCGAGTTCCAGGCGGACCTCAGGGAGACGGCGCTGGCCAAAGGAGAGCGCCTGAGAACGGCCGCGGCGCGATTGGCGAAGTAGACAAACCGGACGGACCGCGGGCCCCGCGCGGGCCCGCACTCGCGACTGACCGGAAAACAAACACTCCCAATAAGCCGCAATCTGGTCATCTCCGCCCAGTTTTCTCGTCCGCGCAACCACCAGCCAGGTGAGGGGCGGCTTTTCCTCCGTTAGCTGGGAACAAATCGGGTGATATCCCCCGGCCGGAGCCATGTAACTGAGGAAAAGTCAGAGGCGGCCACGATCCTGGGGTCCATGAGGACCAGCCAGCTGCCGGCAGACGCGAATTTAGTCCGGATTATCACGTCTGATCGACTGCGTGAGAATGGACTTACTACCGATCGGATCAGGGCCATGGTCCGGGCCGGGACCCTGATCCGGGTTGGCCGCGGTTGTTACGTCAATTCCACGCAGGCCGATCCGTTCCTCCGGCGGCCAGAGGGTCGTCACATACTGGCCGCCGCAGCGGCGCTGGCCTGGTCCGGCCCTGATCTTGTCCTCAGCCACACGACGGCGGCCTTAATCCACGGGCTTGACCTTTTGGAGCGGCCGGGTGACTCGGTGACGCTGACTCGAGCTCGTTCCAGCGGATACCGCGGATCAAAGCTTGGTGTCCGGCTGACTGCGGCTGAGCTTCCGGCGAGCCACGTCACCGTCCGGTACGGGCTGAGGGTGACGACCGTGGCCCGTACCGTCG
>JASHOV010000648.1 GCA_030038495.1 Streptosporangiaceae bacterium | reverse complement strand
GACGGCGGACGGCGTGACACCGGGCACCCGCGCCGCCTGTCCTACCGTGGCCGGGCGATACTCCGCGAGGCGGCTGCGCACCTCATGCGAGAGCCCCGCCACCTGGCCGTAGTCGATGTCGTCCGGCAATTTCGTCTCCTCGTTGCGGCGCTGGCGCTCGATTTCCTCGCGCTGCCGCTCGATGTAGCCGGCGTACTTGGCGCGTGCCTCGACCTGAACGGCTACCTGTGGGGGCACCCGGTCATCGAACGGGGAGCGGAGCCAGTCCGGACTTCCTACAACGTCGAGCAGGGCGTCGTAGCTGACCTCCGGCCGGCGAAGCAGCTCGAATGCGGTTACGTCCCGTGCCAGGGGGCCGGAGAGCACGCGCTGCGACCACTCCTCAGGCACTTCATCGGGATGGATGCGCGCGTTCTGCAGACGCGCAGTCTCCTCTTCAGACAGGCGCTGCTTGGCCTCGAAGAGCCGCCAGCGCTCATCGTCCACCAGGCCGAGCTCACGGCCCAGCGGCGTCAGACGCAGGTCGGCGTTGTCCTCGCGCAGCAGCAGTCGATGCTCTGCGCGGCTGGTAAACATGCGGTACGGCTCCCGGGTACCCCTGGTCACGAGGTCATCGATGAGTACGCCGAGATAGGCCTCGCTGCGCCGCGGCACCCACGCGTCACGCTGGCGGGAAGCGAGCGCCGCGTTGATGCCGGCGACCATGCCCTGCGCCGCGGCTTCCTCGTACCCCGTCGTGCCGTTGATCTGCCCGGCGAAGAACAGACCGCGGAGCACTCGCGTCTCGAGCGAGGGACGGAGATCGCGCGGGTCGAAGTAGTCGTACTCGATCGCGTAGCCCGGCCTGGTGAGATGTGCCTGCTCGAATCCTGGGATGCTGCGCACGAGATCGTACTGCACGTCGAACGGCAAGCTGGTGGAGATGCCGTTGGGGTAGATCTCGTGGGTATCGAGCCCCTCGGGCTCGACGAAGATCTGGTGCGAGGCCTTGTCGGCAAAGCGGAAGACCTTGTCCTCGACGGAGGGACAGTACCGCGGGCCTACGCCCTCGATGACACCGGTGAACATCGGCGACCGGTCCAGCGCCCCCCGGATGATCTCGTGAGTTCGCTCATTAGTGTGTGTAATGAAACAATCTATCTGTTTCGGGTGCTCTTCGGCGCGCCCGAGAAACGAGAACACCGGCAGCGGCTGATCGCTGGCCTGCCGGGTCATGGCTTCAAAATCAAGCGTCCGGCCGTCCAGCCTCGGCGGCGTACCGGTCTTGAGTCGGCCGACCCGAAGCGGCAGCTCCCGCAGTCGGCTCGCGAGCCGGTTCGACGGCGGATCGCCGGCCCGTCCACCCTGGTAGTGATCGAGGCCCACATGAATGCGGCCACCGAGAAAGGTGCCCACTGTGAGTATCACCGCCGGTGCCTCGAAGGCGATGCCGGTTACCGTGACGACGCCGGTAACCGTCTCTCCCGCGACCACGAGGTCCGCGGCTTCCTGCTGGAAGATCGACAGGCGCGGCTCGCTTTCCAGCAGGGCACGGATGGCCTTCTTGTAGAGCTGGCGGTCCGCCTGGGCGCGGGTGGCGCGCACCGCGGGCCCCTTGCTGCCGTTCAGGGTCCGAAACTGAATGCCTGCCCGGTCGGTCGCGCGTGCCATGGCGCCGCCCAGCGCATCGATCTCCCGCACCAGGTGCCCCTTGCCGATGCCGCCCACCGCAGGATTGCAGCTCATCTGACCCAGCGTCTCGATGCTCTGCGTCAGCAGCAACGTGCGCGCACCCATGCGCGCGGCCGCCAGAGCGGCTTCCGTGCCGGCGTGGCCGCCGCCGATGACGATGACATCGAAGGGTTGGGCGAATCGCATGCCGAATATTGTAGAGGGGCGCGGCGCCTGAACAAGGGCAGCGGGATGCCTTATTCTTCAGCCCGAGTGAGCTTACGCAGCATATTGTCGCTTCTCTGTCTGGCCGGAGCCCTGATCGGACCGGGGCCAGGCCGGGCCGCAGTGCCGGGCCCGTTGCCGTTGACTCCCTGCCAGTTGCATCAGGCGCTCGACCTGACGCTGGTTCAGGCCGAGTGCGGGCGATTGGCCGTGCCCGAGAATCCCGCCGCGCCGGGCGGACGGCAGATCGCGCTGCGGGTGGCGGTCGTGCCCGCCATCAGCACGCGCAAGCGACCCGATCCGCTCTTCGTTCTCGCCGGCGGGCCGGGTATGGGGGCGGCGTCCTTCTACACCAGCGTCGAGCCGGTGTTCGCACTCATTCACCGTGACCGCGACATCGTGCTCGTCGATCAGCGCGGCACCGGCGATTCCAACGCCCTGGATTGCGAGTCCAGCGAGGACGATCTCTCCGCGAGCGCGATTCCCGAAATAGTCGCCGCGACCGAGCGCTGTCTCGAGGCGCTGAGCGCGCATGCCGACGTTCGCTTCTACACCACCAGTCTCGCGGTTCAGGACCTCGACCGGGTGCGCGCGGCGTTGGGGTATGACCGGATCAATCTCTACGGCTCGTCGTACGGCACGATCGTGGCGCAGCAGTACCTGCGCCGCTTTCCCGACAGAGTCCGCAGCGTCATCCTCGACGGGGTGGCGCCGCCCCAACTCGCGCTCGGCGCCACGAGCGC
>JASHOV010000647.1 GCA_030038495.1 Streptosporangiaceae bacterium | reverse complement strand
CAGATCGCCAGCCGCCACAGTGCGACCCACCCGGGGATGCCCGACTTCCGCCACAGCACCGGACGCGCCAGTGCACCCCGCTGAGCCCCTTGCTGTCCTGGTCAACGGGCTACCCGGCGCGGGCAAGACGACCCTGGCCCGCGCTGTGGCCCGTCACCTGGGCCTGCCGCTGTTCAGCAAGGACGTGATCAAAGAGGCCCACGCCGATGTGCTCGGCGCCGAACAGGCCAGATGGCCGCAACGCCGCTGGAACGCGGCCATCGGAGCCGCCGCCAGCGAGACGATGTGGGCCCTGATGGCCGACGCCCCCGCCGGCGCTGTCCTGGAGTCCTGCTGGCCAGCCGGCGTCCGCCACTTCGTAGTCCAGGGCCTGAGTCGTGCGGGCAATCCCGCGGCGGTCGAGATCTGGTGCGATGTCCCGCTCCAGATCGCCCGGCAACGCTTCGAAGTACGTCATCCGCGCCATCCGATCCACGGTGACCTGCTCACCGACGACGAATGGGAGCACTGGCGGCGCACCGCCCGGCCGCTCCTGGTCGGCCCGGTCCTGCACGTCGACACCACGCAGCCCGTCAACACGCAGGCCATCATCGACTGGATCCACACCCACGCTGAGTTCCAGCCGGAAGCGCACCGAAGTCGGATCTGTGCGGCAGATTTACGGCTCGCACCATCCCGCGTATCTCACGAAGGTGCCGTGTACGACATCCGTACGACAGCGCCCGTGAGATTACGTCACGCGGCGTGAGGGCCTACATCTGTTTTCGTCAGATTCGCGCCATGTCAACGAAGCGGCTGTAGTGCCCTTGGAACGCCACGGTCACTGTGGTCGTCGGACCGTTACGGTGCTTGGCAACGTGCAGATCCGCCTCCCCCGCCCTGGGCGACTCTCGCTCGTACACGTCCTCACGGTGCAGCAAAATCACGACGTCACTATCTTGCTCAATCGAACCGCTCTCGCGCAGGTCGGCGAGGAGCGGCTTCTTGTCGCCTCGCAGCTCCGGACCTCGGTTGAGCTGGGCCAGCGCGACGACCGGCACGTTGAGCTCCTTGGCCAGCAGCTTGAGCGACCTGGACAGGTCGGAGACCTCTTGCTGCCGGTTCTCAACCCGCTTGGGCGACGACATGAGCTGCAGGTAGTCGACGACGACCAGGCGCAGGTCATTGCGCTGCTTCAGCCGACGGCATTTGGAGCGGATCTCCATCATCGACATGTTCGGCGAGTCGTCGATGAACAAAGGCGCGTCCACGACCTCGCTCATCCGCCGGGCAAGTCGAGTCCAGTCATCGTCACTAAGCTGGCCTGTCCGCATAGCTTGCAGCGGTACTCGTGCCTCGGCCGACAGCAGCCGCATCGTGATCTCGTTCCGGCTCATCTCCAGACTGAACAGCACCGACGTCATGCCGGACTGGATCGCCGCGGACCGGCAGACGTCCAGTGCCAGCGTCGACTTGCCCATGGCCGGACGAGCCGCGATCACGATCATCTGACCCGCATGCAGGCCGTTGGTCAGCGCGTCCAGGTCGGCGAAGCCGGTGGGGACGCCGGACAGGCTCCCGCCGCGGGACCCGATCGCCTCGATCTCGTCCAGCGCGCCCGGCATGATCTCCGACAGCGGCAGATAGTCCTCGCTCACCCGCCGGTCGGTGACGCCGTACACCTCGGCCTCGGCCCTGTCGACTAGGTCGCTGGCGTCGCCGTCGCCGGAATAGCCGAGCTGGACGATCCGGGTGCCGACCTCGACGAGCCGGCGCAGGATCGCGCGCTCGCGAACGATGCGCGCGTAATAGCCGGCATTCGCGGCGGTCGGCACCGAAGCGATCAGAGTGTGCAGGTAGGGCGCCCCGCCCATCCGGGCGATGTCGCCGCGCTTGGTCAGCTCGGCCGCGACCGTGACCGCATCCGCGGGCTCGCCCCGGCCGTAAAGGTCGAGAATGACCTCGTGCACCAGCTGATGCGCGGGCCGGTAGTAGTCGCGCGCCTTGATGACGTCGAGCACATCGGAGATCGCGTCCTTCGACAGCATCATCCCGCCGAGGACACACTGCTCGGCCGCGAGATCGTGCGGTGGCGTGCGCTCGAACTCGTCGCCGCCGCGCGGCATGATCTCCGCAACGCTCACTGGCGCACCTCCCCGCAGTGATTCGCGAACCGGCACACGTCCCGGTCCGCTAATCAGTCCGCCCTGCCTACACCTACGCCGCCATTCCCCGTGCAATATCAACTGGGAACTCAGGACCTTGTTCTATCGAACGCCTCGGACAGTCTGCATCCTGCGGCCGCCGACGTCGATCCATGCTGTGCACAGGTCTGTGGACAGTCTGTGTAGACACGCCGGAAGCGTTGTGCGCAGCTTGGGGATGTCGCTGTGGACGGCGGTTCTGGCCACCCGGCTCGGCGTCCCTAACCTGCGGGAACGTTCCTCGCAGGCTGTGCATAGAAGATTTTCTGGACTCTGGAGAACGCGCACAGGGGCCATAAGTTATCCACACTAGGAATTTGACGTCGAACGTCACCGATGAAGATTGGCCGCCACCGGATGCGGGCCGGCCAATCCCGCCGTTTGCCGGGCCGACGGGTAGCCGGCCCGCCTATAGTTCGACTATGTGTTCGAATGAATCCGCGGCCGAACTCGGGGCGCGGCTGGGCACCGCGATCGACCAGATAGCCGCAGCGGCCGTCGCGGCGGATCAGCCCGCAGACTCAGAGGTAGCCGCCCGCCTGGCGGCGGCGTGGGCGCTCATCGCCGACGCGGACCCGGAACTCGCCGACCGCGCTGCCCGCTACTCGGGCTGACGGGCAGCCGCCGCCCTCAGCCCGTCCGGCCCGTCCGGCCCGTCCGGTGCCACCGCGCGGCGCGCCGGTCCGCGAGCACCTGCCGGACGACGTTCCGCCCCGGAATCCCGGTCACCCCGCCACCGCCGTGCGTGGCCG
>JASHOV010000646.1 GCA_030038495.1 Streptosporangiaceae bacterium | reverse complement strand
GGAACCCCGCCAGCAGACCCCGCGCCCGGTCCGCCGTCCACCCGTCCTCGACTACCAGGCCACGCCACGCCATACTTAACGCCACGGCCACCGCCATCATCTTCACGTTCTGTGGAAGGAACCCAAAGATGATCACGCGGTGGCCGCTAGCCATCACGGCGACACGCCGCACAACAGCGAAGATCCACCCCAACAAGCACAGCAGGGTTAAACGACAAGTGACAGGCCCCTAACTCTTCCCGCAAACGCGATCTTGGTGGCCCGAAGGGTTTGCGAGGCGATTCTCAGCGGCGAAGTTTCCCGTGCTTCCGCTCCGAGCCCGGCGGATCGCGAACCGGCGGCAGAGGTCCCGGTGCCGCCGTTCCCCCTGCTCGGGGCCGGAGGTGGCGGCCGGCTGGGCACCCCGGCCGGTGACATCAGGGCGACTGGGAGGTAACATGGAGTATGTTACTGGCGAGTAGCTTCGGTCTTATTGCGCAGGAGAGCGAAAATGGGGCACTTCAGGAGCAACCTCAGGGATATCGAGTTCAACCTCTTCGAGGTCCTGAACCGGCAGGATCTGCTGGGCTCCGCGCCGTATGCGGAAGTGGACCTGGATACTGTCCGCGGGATCCTGGACGAGGTCAACCGGCTGGCGCTCGGCCCGGTCGCGGACTCGTACGCCGACGCCGATCGCAACCCGCCGGTCTTCGACCCGGCCACGCACTCGGTGCGGATGCCCGAGGCGTTCAAGCGCTCCTACCAGGCATTCATCGATGCCGAGTGGTTCCGGCTTGAGCTGCCGCCGGAGCTGGGCGGCACCAGCGTGCCCAGGACGATCGGCTGGTCCGTCGCCGAGCTGATCCTCGGCGCGAACCCGGCCGTCTGGATGTACTCCAGCCTCGGCTCGTTCTCGTACGCGCTGTGGAAGATCGGCACGGAGCGGCAGAAGGAGATCGCCGGTCTCGCGGTCGACCGCAAGTGGGGCTACACGATGGTGCTCACCGAGCCGGACGCGGGCTCAGACGTCGGCGCGGGCCGCACGAAGGCAGTGCAGCAGCCCGACGGCACCTGGCACGTCGAGGGCGTGAAGCGGTTCATCACGAGCGCCGAGCACGACATGGCGGAGAACATCCTGCACGTCGTGCTGGCCAGGCCCGAAGGTGCCGGGCCGGGCACCAAGGGACTGTCGATGTTCCTGGTACCCAAGTTCCTCATCAACCCCGACGGCTCGCTCGGCGAGCGCAATGGCGTGTACGCGACCAACGTCGAGCACAAGATGGGCCTGAAGGCATCGACCACCTGCGAGCTGACCTTCGGCGCCGACCGGCCGGCCGTCGGCACCCTGATCGGTGACGTGCACGACGGCATCCGCCAGATGTTCATGATCATCGAGTTCGCCCGCATGATGGTGGGAACGAAGGCCATCGCCGCGCTGTCCACCGGTTACCTGAACGCGCTCGAGTACGCCAAGACCAGGGTCCAGGGCGCGGACCTTACCCGGATGGCGGACAAGTCCGCGCCCCGGGTCACGATCATGAAGCACCCGGACGTACGCCGCAGCCTCATGCTGCAGAAGGCCTACGCCGAGGGCATGCGCGCTCTCGTCCTGTACACCGCCAGCCAGCAGGACGCGGTGCAGATCGCGGAGGCGTCGGGCGGCGCCGATGAGGCCGCCTCGGCGCTCAACGATCTGCTGCTGCCCGTGGTCAAGGGCGTCGGCTCCGAGCGCGGTTACGAGCAGCTCGCGCAGTCTCTGCAGACCCTCGGCGGTTCCGGGTACCTGCAGGACTACCCGATCGAGCAGTACATCAGGGACGCGAAGATCGACAGCCTGTATGAGGGCACGACCGCGATCCAGGGCATGGACCTGTACTTCCGCAAGATCGTCCGCAACCAGGGCGCGGCCCTGACGAACCTGCTCGGCCAGATCCGCGAGTTCGCCGCGGCCGAGGCGGGTAACGGTCGGCTCAAGCGGGAACGCGCCGCCGTAGCCCGGGCCGCCGATGACATCGAGGCGATCATTGCCGCGATGAACGGGGCACTCGGCGAGAGCCTGTCCCGGCCCGCCGAGGTCTACCGGGTCGGGCTGAACACCACGCGGCTCCTGCTCGCGCTCGGCGACCTGATCATCGGCTGGCTGCTCGGCCGCCAGGCCGAGGTCGCGGTGGCCAGGCTCGACGCGGGTGGTCTCGGCGCGGACGACCAGGCGTTCTACCAGGGCAAGGTGGCCGCGGCCGGGTTCTTCGCGGCCACGGTGCTGCCGCGGCTGGCGGCCGAGCGGGAGATCGCACAGGCGGTTTCGCTGGACGTGATGGAGCTGCCAGAAGAGGCCTTTTGAGGTCAGCCGCCGCGCCTCGGGCAAGACGACCGGGCCCGCGGGAATAGGCGTTTCGCCGGACGAGCCGGGTCCCGCGGCGGCTACAGGACACTCGTCGCGCGGCGTACGATCTGGCCATGTTGGCGGATATTTTCGGTCGCGACGCCGAGCTGCACGCCCTCGGCGCGCTGCTGGACCGCATCGAGCAGTCCGCCGCCGCGATGGTGCTGGCAGGCCCGGCTGGCGCGGGGAAGACGACGCTGCTGCGGGCCGGGGCTCAGCAGGCGGCCGAGCGCGGCTGCACCGTCCTGGCTGCGACTCCCGCCCGCAGCGACATGCGGCTGGCGTTCGCCGGGCTTGCCGACCTGCTAGAGGCACACCTTGACCGCGTGATCGGCGCGCTGCCCCGGCCGCAGGCCGACGCGCTGCGGGCGGCGCTGCTGCTGGCTGCCCCGGTAAGCCCGCCCGAGCCGCGCCTGATCGCGACCGCTTTCCGTTCCGCGCTGCTCATGCTCGCCACGTCTGCTCCCGTGGTGATGGTCATCGACGACGTCCAGTGGCTGGATCCGCCGAGCGAGTCTGCTGTCGGGTTCGCGATCCGGCGGGTCGAATCAGAGCGCGTGGGGCTAATCTGCGCGCAGCTCACGGACAGGCCCGGCGCGGAGCTGCCGCTCGAGCTGAGCCACGCCAGGCTGACGGCCGGCCTCGTGCCGCTGGGCGGGCTCAGCATCGGCGCGCTGCACCGGATGCTGCGAACCCGGCTGGGCCGGTCGTTCCCGCAGCAGACGCTGCGCCGGATTGAGGCCGAGTCGGGCGGCAATCCTTTCATCGCGCTGGAGATCGGCCGCGCGCTCGCCCGCCGCGGCGACAGCAGCTCCGACATCGGCGCACTGCCCATTCCCAATACGCTCAACGGCCTCATGGACGAGCACATCTCCGACTTGCCCGCCAGCACGAGGGCGACAGTGGAGCTCGTCGCCGTCATGCCGGACGCGCCGACCGCTGCCTACGTGGCCGGAGGCGTGTCAGAGGTCGAGCTTGACGCCGCCGTCGAAGCCGGCGTGCTGGAGCAGGCCGGAAGCCGGCTGCAGTTCGCGCACCCCCTCCTGCGCGCAGCGGTGGCCGCCAGGATCCCGCCCGCCAGGCTTCGCGAGCTGCATGCGCTGGCCGCGAGCCTCACCGACCTGCCCGAGGACGCGGCGCGGCATCAGGCACTGGCCGCGGCGGGCCCGTCGTCATCGGTTGCCGCGAGCCTGGAGGCAGCGGCCATGGCGGCAGTGAACCGCGGCGCTCCGCGCAACGCCGGCGAGCTTTTCGAGCTGTCGGCTGCGCTGACTCCTGACGACCAGTACGCGGACCGAGGCCGGCGGGTCGCCGAGGCCGGCCGCCTGCTGCTGCTCGGGGGTAACCGGCTCGCGGCGACCGCCATTCTGGAGCGCTTCCTCGCTACCGCACCGGCCGGGTCGCCCCGAGCCGACGTGCTGGCCAGGCTGGGCGCGCTGCTGACGGACTACGACCCGCCGCGGGCGGTTGCCCTGCTCGAGCAGGCACTCGCCGCACGGACCGCCGATGCCGCCCTCGCCGCGGACATCCATGTGACGCTGGCGGAGGTCATGTCCAGACGGGGGAATCCCGAGGGCGCTCTGGCGGAGGCGCGCCTGGCCGTCGCCGCCGCGGATGCGGCCGGTCAGCCGGCCCTGACCGCCGGCGCGATCCTGTCGCTCTGCCAGATGCAGCTCATGGACGGCCATCCGGTGGATGAGGTCCTGCTGAACCGTGCCCTCGGGATCGAGAATGAACTCGGTGTCAACGCGTGCCTGGAGAACCCGTCGGCGGTTATCGCCGGCATCGCCAGCTTCCTGGCGGGCAGGCTTGAGGAGGCGGAGGCGCACTGGCGCCGGTTGCTGACGGCCTGCGACGAGACCGGGCTGGAATACTGGCGCCCGGACATGTTTCTGCGGCTGTCGCAACTCGCCGTATGCCGCGGCGACCTGCACGCGGCCGCCGCCCTCGCCGCCGAGGGCCTGGAGTGCGCCGCAGCGGGACCGTCGCACGCGGTCGCGGCGCTGCTGTGGGCCTGCGGGCTGGCAGCGGCATATCGCGGTGACGTCGAGGCCGCGCGCGAGCTGGCCCGACGCGGCATGCTGGTAGCCGCGAAGGCAAGCACGGCGACGTTCCTGCTCCGGAACGAAGCGCTGCTCGGCATGATCGATCTCGCCCAGGGCCACTACCAGGCCGCCGCTGACCGCCTGGGCCCGCTGGCGGCGAGATGGCGATCGACCACAGCGCGGTTCCTGAGCACCATCGGCATCGACGCGGAGGCCGTCGAGGCGCTGATCTTCGCGGGCGACCTGGAGCAGGCGGAGAGCCTTGTCGCCGACATGGCCGATAGCGCCTACAACCCGCTGGGCGCCGCCATCATCGCGCGTGCCCGTGGCCATCTGGCCGCCGCCAGGGGCGACCTTGAGGAAGCGATCGACAACCTACAGCAGGCGCTGCGGCTGCACGATCAGATCTCGCCCCAGCCGCTGGCGCGCGGGCGCATCCTGCTGCTGCTCGGCGGCGTGCAGCTGCGACTGAAGGAGCGCGGCGCCGCCCGGGCGACGTTTTCCGATGCGCTGGCACTTTTCGATCGCGCTGGTGCCCGGATCTGGGCGGAACGGGCCCGCAGCGAGCTGGCGCGCATCAGCGGCCGGGCACCGGGCCCGGCGGCGCTCACCGTGACCGAGCAGCGGGTCGCCGAACTGATCGCAAGCGGCCGGACCAATAAAGAGGCGGCCGCCGAGCTGTTCGTGTCGGTGCGCGCAATCGAGTCGACGCTCACCAAGGCCTACGCCAAGCTCGGGGTGCGATCCCGGACCGAACTGGCGGCCAGGCTACGCGGCTAGCGGCCCGCGTCAAAGCCTGTGGATCTCCGCGTTCCGCCGGTCACCCGCGACCTGTCAGGCTGCCAAGCATGGTCTTCCTGGCGGAGTTCTACCTTCCGGTCGGCGCCGACCTGGCCGACGTCGTGCACCGAGCCAGGACGGGAGCCGCCGCGACCTGCGCCGCAGGGGCTGAGGTCGGCTTCGTCCAGGCACTTTTCGTGCCGGCCGAGGAGACCTGCTTCGCGGTGTTCGAAGCGCCCACGGCGGCAGCCGTCTCCGCCGCCGGATCGGCGGCCGGGCTGGAATTCGACCGCGTCACCCCCGCCGTCCTGACCCTGTGAGCCGGAATGACCGGAGCCGGACGCATGGGCCAATGTGTGTGGATTTCCGCGTTCACGCGGCGGCGCCGGCTCCCTAGCGTTGCTGCTGCGGGTTCGCGTGCTGCGGGCTCGGCACCAGCGCATCGACAAGGAGAGACAGACATGCGCATCAGCAGGATCTCGATTGTCGCTGCCGCCGCGGCCTCCATGATCGCGAGCGGAGCAGGATTTGCGGTGGCCAGCACCGGCGCGGCCCAGCGGCACGCTAGCTCGGGGACCGAGCACTTCTACCTCATGACCACCGAGCCCAGCGCCAGCAAGTACACCATCATCGCCACCGGGTTCTTCACTGCGGGCGGCGTCGACATGTCGAAGAACGCTGTCGACTCCGTCAAGCTGGCCGGCGGCACCTTCAGCGTGCGCCTGGGCCTCCCGGGTAACATCACCAAGAGCGTGGTCAACCCGAAGACCTGCCTGGCCGAGTTCGCGGTGACGTTCAAGATCACGCTGGGGGACGGCACGCGCGCCTACAAGGGAATCGGCGGGTCGGGTACGGCCGTGGTCAGCGCCATCGGCATCACCAGCCGCAGCCACGGAGCGTGCAACCCGAGCGTCAATCCGACGGTCGAGGAGCAGACCATCACCGCGGTCGCGCACGTGCACTTCTAGCGACCGCGCACGCCGTACCCGCCGACGCGTTGGGCGACAACGAGAGGGACGGCAGCCAAACAGGAACTGCGCCGCGCGCGGGACGGCCAGGCCAGGGCAATCCTGGCCTGGCCGCCGCACAGCTCGGCGTCCGCGCTGCGGCGCCTGGCCGGCCCGGTTGCCGTGCGGTCAGATCGCGTACTGGACCGACGCGCGGGACTTGGTGTTCGGCCTGCTGAGCCGGCCGATGATGTCCTGGTGCTCGGGATGGTCCCTGTAGGCCAGGTAGCTGCCCGCGTCGTCGAAGTCCGCGACCACCGCGAAGTCGAAGTTCCCTTCGACCAGGCCCACGTCCGGGCCCGCACGATAGGACGGGACTCCCAGCTTCCGGGCCAGCGCCGTCAGCTCGGCGGCGAACTGCTGCTCCGTCTCCCTGGTCATGTCCTGCGTCCAGGTGAAGAGAACGACGTGCCTGATCATCGGGCTCCTCCCGGTTGGCTCGGCATCGCGGTCAGGACCAGGCCAGCATCCGCAGCGGGTCGGTCAGCATCGCGCCGACGTCGCGCAGCACCGCCGAGCCCAGGTCGCCATCGACGAGCCGGTGGTCGAACGACAGCGCCAGCGTGCACACCTTGCGCACCGCCAGTTCGCCGTCCACCACCCACGGGGCATCCTTGACCTGGCCGAACGCGAGGATAGCGGCCTCGCCAACCGGCAGGATCGGGGTCCCGGTGTCGACGCCGAAGATGCCGACGTTGGTGATGCTGATCGTCCCGCCGGACAGGTCGGCCGGCGTCGCCTTCCCGGCCCTGGCGGTCTCCGCCAGCTGCGCCAGCGCCCGCGCCAGGTCAGGCAGCGACAGCGCGTGCGCGTCCTTGACGTTCGGCACGACCAGCCCGCGGTCGGTTGCTGCGGCGATGCCGAGGTTCACGTAGTGCCTGACCACGATCTCCTGCGCCGCCTCGTCCCAGGAGGAGTTGATCATCGGGTGCCGCGCGGCCGCGACCAGCAGCGCCTTGGCGACCAGCAGCAGCGGCGACACCTTGACGTCGGCGAAGTCGGGCAGCTCCCGCATCCGCCTGGTGGCCGTCATGGTCTCGGTGATGTCGATCTGCAGGAACTCGGTCACGTGGGGGGCGGTGAACGCGCTTGCCGTCACGGCCGCGGCGGTGTGCTTGCGCACGCCCCGGATTGCGATCCGCTCC
>JASHOV010000645.1 GCA_030038495.1 Streptosporangiaceae bacterium | reverse complement strand
GCTTCTCCCCCGCCCGGCTTCTCCCCCGCCCGGCTTCTCCCCCGCCCGGCTTCTCCCCCGCCAGCCGACCCCATCCGCGACAGCTGGGAGGATTTCTGTCCTGGCAGAGCGGTAACCCTCCCAGTTAGCGGTCCTGCCCGCCGCAGCCTGGCCAAGCCGGCGATCACGGTCCGATACTGGGACGTACCTAAAGCGGCGATCGCGGAGGGACGGCATGAGCGCTGATCGGCGAGCCCAGCAAGCCCAGCAAGCCCAGCAAGCCCAGCAGGCTCAGCAGGCTCAGCGAGGCGGTCCGGCGGCCGAGGACGAGGATGCCGCCGGAGACGTTGCCGGCGCGCTGGACCTGCTGCTCGCCGACGGCGCGCTCGGGGTGCTGCGGCGACTGCGGCCCGACGGCGCCGCGCTCCGGCTCGCGGTCAGCCTGGCCGGCAAGCCCGAACTGGTCGGCCAGCAGGCGGCCGCGCTGGCAGCGGAGCTCGCGCTGATCGCCCGCGGCCGATCCCAGGTGGCTCCCGACCGTAGGGATCGGCGGTTCTCCGATCCGGCCTGGACGAGCAGTCCGCTGCTCAGGCGCGCGGTGCAGGCCTACCTGGCGGGCAGCCAAGTTGCCGAGGCGCTGCTCGCCGGTGCCGATCTCGAGTGGCGCGACAACGAGCGGCTGCGGTTCCTGCTGACTAACCTGATCGCGGCGGCCGCGCCGAGCAACAACCCGCTGCTGAGCCCGCAGGCCGCCAAGGCACTGGTGGACACCGGCGGCGCCAGCGCGGTGCGCGGGCTGCGGGCCCTGCTGACGGACCTCGCGGCTCCGCCCCGCGTTCCCGCCATGGTGGAGCCTGACGCCTTCGAGGTCGGCAAGGACCTGGGCATAACGCCAGGAGCTGTCGTCCTGCGCACCGACATGTTCGAGCTGATCCAGTACCAGCCGGTGACCGAGCAGGTCTACCGGTACCCGGTCCTGATCGTGCCGCCGATGATCAACAAGTTCTACCTCATCGACCTCGCGCCGGGCCGCAGCATGGTCGAGTACCTGCTGAGCCAGGGGCATCAGGTCGCCGCGATCAGCTGGCGCAACCCGGACGCCCGGCACGGCGACTGGGACCTGGACGCCTACGGCAGCGCGATCATCACGGCAATGGACGCCGCCCGCGCGGTCACCGGGGCGGCCAGGGTCAGCCTTTGCGCGCTGTGCTCGGGCGGGATCGTCGCCTCGATGGTCGCCGCGCACCTGAAGGAGATCGGCCGCCTGGACGAGGTCGCAAGCTTCTGCCTGGGGGTAACGGTGCTGGACCAGGCGAGGGCCGGCACCGCCGGGGCGATGATCGACGAGGCGACGGCGAACGCGGCGATGGCGGTGTCACGGGCGCAGGGTTACCTCGACGGGCGAGCGCTGGCCGAGGTGTTCGCCTGGCTGCGGCCCGACGACCTGATCTGGAATTACTGGGTCAACAACTACCTGCAGGGCAAGACCCCGCCGCCGTTCGACATCCTGTACTGGAACGCGGACACCACCCGGCTGCCTGCCGCCCTGCACGCGGACTTCATCCGGCTGGCGCTGGCCAACGCGCTGACCGTCCCGGACGCGGCCACGATGCTCGGCTCCCCCGTCGACCTGTCCAAGGCGGACGCGGACGCCTACGTGATCGCCGGCATCGCCGATCACCTGTGCCCGTGGCAGTCTTGCTACCGCAGCACCCAGATGCTCGGCGGGCCGGTCACGTTCGTGCTGTCCACCAGCGGGCACATCGCGTCCATGGTGAACCCGCCGGGGAATCCGAAGGCCACCTTCCAGACCGCGGACGCCAACCCGTCCGACCCGCGCGACTGGCTGTCGGCTGCCAGCACGCAGGCGGGCAGCTGGTGGCCGCACTACTCCGCGTGGCTCGGCGAGCACGGCGGCGGGCGGCGCAAGGCCAGAGTAAGGCTCGGCCGGAAGGGCTACGAGGTGCTCTGCGCCGCGCCGGGGACGTATGTATACGACCGATAGCCTGCGCGACCTGGCCGTCGACGGCCAGGTAATGCGCGTGGCCGTCCGCGGGGGGTTGCGGGGGGTCGTCCCCCTGCTTCTCATCAACGGGATCGGTGCCAGCCTGGAGCTGCTTGAGCCTTTCGTGGCGGCGCTCGACCCGGCAATCGAGGTGATCAGGTTCGACGTGCCGGGTGTCGGCGGCTCGCCCATGCCCGCCTGGCCGTACCGGTTCACCGGCCTGTGCCGCCTGATCGGCAGGATGCTCACGACGCTGGGCTATGACCAGGCCGACGTGCTCGGCATCTCCTGGGGCGGGGGCGTGGCGCAGCATTTCGCGTTCGCCCAGAGCTCCCGCTGCCGCAGGCTGGTGCTCGTCAGCACCGGAACGGGCGCGATCATGGTGCCGGCCAGGCCGGCCGTGCTCGCCAGGATGATCACTCCCAGGCGGTACCTGGATCGCGGCTACCTCACCCGGGTTGCGGGCGAGCTGTACGGCGGCAGCGCGAGGACCGATCCCGAGGCGGTCGCGGCCGCGATGAACTCCCGCAACCGGGTCGGCTCGGCCCGCGGGTACTTGTACCAGCTCGCGGCCGGCACGGGCTGGACGAGCGTGCCGTTCCTGCCGCTGCTGAGGCAGCCGACGCTGATCATCTCTGGCGACGACGACCCGATCATCCCGGTCGCCAATGCGCGGCTGATGCACCGGCTCATCCGCGACTCACGGCTGCACGTGTTCGGCGGCGGGCACCTCGGCCTGGTCACCGAGGCCACTCAGCTTGCTCCTGTGGTCAGCGAGTTCCTGGCTGCGCCGTGAAAATCTGCGCCGTGAAAATCTGCGCCGTGAAACCCGGGCCCTGAAGGGAGATCACACGATGGAGCCAGTCCTGGACGCCGACTTCTACCAGCTGGAGGAGCTACTCGACGGCGACGGCCGCCGCCTGCTGTTGCGGGTCAGGGATTTCATGGAGAAGTCGGTGGCCCCGGTGATCAACCACTACTGGACCCGCGAGGAGTTCCCGCACGAGCTAGTGCCCGGCCTCGCGCGGCTCGGCATCGCCGGGCTGGCCTGCGAGGGGAACGAGTGCCCCGGCGGCAGCAGCCTGCTCGACGGCATGATCGCGATGGAGCTGGCCAGGGTGGACTCGTCCATCGCCACGTTCATGGGCGTGCACGGCGGCCTGGCCATGGGCTCGATCTACCTGTGCGGGTCGCAGGAGCAGAAGCGGCGCTGGCTGCCCGCCATGGCGCGGATGGAGAAGATCGGCGCGTTCGCGCTGACCGAGCCGGAGGTGGGCTCGGGCGCGGCGGGCGGGCTCGGCACCACCGCGCAGCGCGACGGGGACGTGTGGGTGCTCAACGGCCAGAAGAAGTGGATCGGAAACGCCACGTTCGCCGATCACGTGGTCGTCTGGGCCAGGGACGTCGACGGCGGCCAGGTGAAGGGCTTTGTCGTGCACCAGGGCGCCGAGGGGTTCGCCCCGGCGAAAATGAAGGACAAGATCGCCCTGCGGGTCGTGCAGAACGCGCTGATCACCCTGGCCAACGTCCGGGTGCCGGAGGAGGACAGGCTGCAGCAGGCCGAATCGTTCCGCGACACCGCCAGGGTGCTGCGGCTGACACGGGCCGGGGTGGCCTGGATGGCCACCGGCTGCGCCCGCGGCGCCTACGAGCACGCGCTCGCGTACGCGCGCGAGCGCTACCAGTTCGGCAAGCCGATCGCATCGTTCCAGCTCGTCCAGGATCTGCTGGTCAAGATGATCTCGAACGTCACCGCGTCGGCCTGCATGTGCCTGCGGCTGGCCCAGCTGCAGCAGGAGGGCAAGGCCAAGGATCACCACTCGGCCATGGCCAAGGCGTTCTGCACCGTCCGCATGCGCGAGACCGTCGGCTACGCCCGCGAGCTGCTCGGCGGCAACGGCATCCTGCTCGACTATCAGGTCGGCCGGTTCGTCGCGGACGCGGAGGCGATCTACTCCTACGAGGGGACACGGGAGATGAATACGCTGATCGTCGGCCGCGCGATTACCGGCGAGAGCGCGTTCGTCTGACCCAAGGATCAGAGCGCGCCTGCCTCGGGCCGGCCCGAGCCCAGGCCGACGGCCGCGGCGATCAGCGCCACGCGGGCCGGCACCGGCGCGGCGGGCACGTCGACCAGCGTGAAGCCAAGCTCCCTGTAGGCCTCCTCGTGGACCTGCTCGAACGCGAGCGAGTCCGCGAGCCCGATCCTGCGGACGGCCGTGGGGGTCACGAAACCCAGGCTCCGGACGAGGAACACGGTGCGCGCGTAGATCCGTCCGGTGATCACGCGATCCAGCTCGTCGGCCAGCGCGGACGGCACCTCCCGGCCGAGGAACCTGGCCAGCGCGAGCGTGCAGACCGGCGAGCGGTCGAAGAAGACCGGCCCGCGCGGATCCGGGGCGCGGTCGAGCTGCCGCGCGCGCTGCAGCGCCGTGATCTTGGCGAGGAACCCGGGGTCGTCCTCCGGCACCGCATGGCCCAGCGCGTGCTCCAGCGTGATCACGTCCGTGGCGGCCTCGTCGACCACGGTCTGGCCGGCCCGCTCCAGCGCGCGCAGTATGACGGTCTTGCCGGCGCCGGGCGCGCCGGTCAGCACATACCTCGGCATGACGAAACTCCTGCTGAGTAAGGGAACGGCGGCGACAAGGGGACGCCGCGAGGGACCCGCCGGCGATTTGGGGAAGAGGGGTTATGCGACCCGGTCAGCCGGCGGGGCCGCGGCGGCCAGCCGCGTGCTGACGGCGATGACGGACTTGGCGAGCCGGGCTATGCCCCACAGGGCGGCCAGCACCGCGACGGCCTCGATCGCGATGCGCAGCGGGCCGGTACCGACCCGCTCATGGTAGATGAACAGGCCAAGCAGCGAGCCGACCACCGGCTCCAGCACCGCGAAGGCCGGAAGGGAGGCGGCCAGGCCGGCCGCCCGGTAGGCGTTCTGCTGCATCGTGAAGGTCATAAGGCCGACCACCGCCAGCAGGTACAGCCTTGGGTCGGCGAAGACACCCAGCTTGAGGTGACCCGGCAGCGTCACGACGGTTTTCGTCAGGGCGTCGGTGACGCCGGCCCCGATGCCGCCCCCGATGCTGAGCGCGAGCGCCCGGTGTGCCGCCGTTACCCGGAACGCGACCAGGATGACCGCCGCGCCTACGCCCACGGCCGCGCCGGCGGCGAGCGCGAGCACGCCGGGGCCAGCCTGCGAATGACCGCCGGACGGCTCCGCCGCGATCAGGAAGATCGCCATGCCCGCCACCGCGGCCACGGCGGCCGTCCATTCCGAGTGCCGCAGCCGTCGGCCCTCGGCGCGGGCGGCGAGCAGCAGCGCGAAGAGCAGCCCGGTCGGGAACACCGGCTCGACCACGACCAGCCGGCCGAGTCCCAGCGCCGCGGCCTGGAGCGCGTACCCGGCCAGCACGGCAACGAGACCGGCGAGCCAGCGACGCTTCCTGGCCAGGCGCACGAGCACGGCCGGGTCGACCGCGACCGACGACCCCAGGCGCGAAGCCGCCTGCTGCTGCGTTACCGACGCGATGGCGTAGGAACCGGCTCCCGCCAGCGCACATACCACCGCGAGCGGCTCGGCAAGTGCGCTCGTCACGCAGCACCCTCCCTGGCCGCCCCCGGTCACGGGTGCATACGAAAATCGATTAAGCAGACGATCGCATACAGACCCGACGATTAGCTAGGCCCGGGCCCGGAGGAATGGTACAGCGCAGGCAAAGTCTCGTGGAACGCCCAAACGGCCGGCGGTGCCGCTCGGCTCGGTCAGTCCCGGAGTATCTGATCGCGGACCCTGGCCCATCGCAGCGCATCGGCGATGCCGTCTGCGACCGAGAACCGCGCGCGCCAGCCCAGGAGGCTGGCGGCCAGCTCACAGCGCGCGTACGCGCCCGCCTGGTCGCCAGGCCGGCGCGGGGCCTCGACGGCCACCACCGGCGGGTCGGACACGCTGTTGAACGCGGCCAGAAGCTCCCTGACGGTGGTGCCGCGGCCGGTGCCCAGGTTGATGGCCCGCGATGTGCAGCCGGTCAGCACCCGGTCGAACGACTCGAGCGCCGCCAGGTGCGCCTCGGCCAGGTCCCACACGTGCAGGTAGTCGCGGATGCCGGTGCCGTCCCTGGTGGCGTAGTCCGTGCCGGTGATGCGGAACGGCGCCCCGGTCTGCGCGGACAGGACCAGCTGGCCGACGACGTGCGTGGGCTCGCGGATCTGGAGCCCGGTCCGCAGCTTGGGGTCGGCCCCGATCGGGTTGAAGTATCGCAGCGACAGAACCCGCAGCGGCTCGGCGGCGGCAATGTCGGCGAACATCTGCTCGCACACGGCCTTGGTGCGCGCGTACGGGCTCAGCGGCCCGATCGGCGAGTCCTCGGCGACGCTGAGATCCGCGCCGGGCGAGTAGATCGCCGCCGAGGAGCTGAATAGCAGCCGGGTGCAGCCGTTCCGGATCAGATGCCGGACCATCTCCAGGCTCTTGGCGACATTGCCGTGGTAGTAGCCGATGGGATCGGTCACGGAGTCGGGGATCACGATCAGCGCCGCGCAGTGCACGACGGCGTAGATGTCCGGGTGCTCGCCGAAGATCTTGTCGAGCAGCGGCCCGTCGCAGATGTCGCCCTCGAAGAAGGGGTGACCCTGGATGAATTCGGCCCGGCCGGTGGTCAGGTTGTCCAGGATCACCGGCGTTATGCCGCGGTCAGCGCAGGCCGAGGCTACCGTGCTGCCGATGTACCCGGCGCCACCGGTGATAAGGATCTTCGGGATGCTCCCGCCGCTTGCCGCTTCCATACGCCCCGTTCACTGTCCCTGGCCCGGCGTTGCGCCTGACTCTCCCCCATATCCTGCCTTGCCCTTCCCGCCGCCTCGCGACCGGCTGGCCGGGTGCTCCACGAGCGCGATCACCCGGCTGGCCATGAACCGGGCGGTCCGGACCGCCGTGCCGCCGCGGGTCAGCTCCGCCACCTCTACCAGGCCCCGGCGGTTGACCACCTCGACCCGGCGGCCTGCCCGGCTCGCCTCTACTTCGTAGGTCCTCGTACCGTCTCCCGCGTCGACAACGATCTCGACCCGGTCGCCCTTCATGGCCGAATGTCCGCTCTGAGCTGCATCTGCCGTCCCCTAAACCGCGCCGCTAGCAGGCTCATACCCCGTACCCGACCAGCAGAAATAAAATAAAGTGGTCATTACTTGCAGTCCGGTTACCCTCTGACCGATGAGGACGACCTCGCTCACCGACGCGATATCCGCCGCCGTCGCCGCCGAGCTGGCCGACCGAGGCGTGCCGCTTCCCCCCGCTATGCCAGCCGGTGCTACTCCCGCGCCCGGCCTGGAACGTCCGCGTAATCCGGCCCACGGTGACTACGCCTCGAACGTCGCCCTGCAGCTGGCACCGGCGATCGGCCTGAACCCGCGGGAGCTGGCCACCGCGCTGGCGGCCAGGCTGGCCGCCGACCCCGCGGTAGGCGACGTCCAGGTCGCGGGTCCCGGGTTCCTCAACATCCGGCTCACCACCGCCGCGCTCGGCAGCCTGGCGGGGGACATCGTCGCGTACGGCCCGGAGTACGGCGCAGGCCCGGCGCTCGCCGGGCAGTCGATCAACCTGGAGTTCGTGTCCGCCAACCCCACCGGCCCGGTCACGCTCGGCAGCATGCGCTGGGCCGCAGTCGGCGACGCCCTGGCCCGGCTGCTGCGAGCGCAGGGCGCGCAGGTGGTCACGGAGTACTACTTCAATGACGCCGGCGCCCAGATCGACAACTTCGCCGCATCCCTGCTGGCGGCCGCCAGGAACGAGCCGATCCCTGACAACGGCTACAAGGGCACGTACATCGCCGACATCGCCGCCGCCATCGCCGCGCGCCTGCCGACCGCGGCCGGTGACGAAGATGCACTCGCGCTATACCGCCAGGCCGGCGTGGAGCTGATGTTCACCGAGATAAAGTCCTCGCTGGCCGACATCGGCGTGCACTTTGACGTCTACTTCTCCGAGCGCATTCTCCATGAGCGGAACGAGCTGCCAGCGGCGCTGGCCCGGCTCTCGGAGCTCGGGCACGTGTACCGGGCCGACGGCGCGGTCTGGATCGCGACGAGTGCGTATGGCGACGACAAGGACCGGGTCTTCCAGCGCAGCGACGGGACGTACTCGTACTTCGGCGCCGACTGCGCGTACTACCTGGACAAGCGCCGCCGCGGGTTCGGGAAGGTGATGATCGTCCTCGGCGCCGATCACCACGGCTACGTCGGCCGGATGCGGGCGATGGCGGCCTGCTTCGGCGACGACCCGGACGAGACCCTGGAGATCCTTATCGGCCAGCTGGTCAGCCTGCTGCGAGACGGCCAGCCGGTCCGGCTGTCCAAGCGAGCCGGCGACGTGATCACGCTCGCCGACCTCGTATCCGCCATCGGCGCGGACGCGGCCAGGTACGCGCTTGCCCGGTACGCCCTCGACTCGCCGATCGAGATCGACCTGGACCTGTGGGCCCGGCGCAGCAGCGATAACCCGGTGTTCTACGTGCAGTACGCGCACGCCCGGATCTGCTCGCTGCTGCGCGCGGCAGCGGCGGCGGGCGATGCACGGGCCGCCGGGTACGACCCGGCCCGGCTGGTCCACGACCGGGAGCGCGATCTGCTCAAGGACCTCGCCGATTTCCCTGCGGTAGTAGCGAGCGCGGCCGAGCTGCGCCAGCCGCACCGGGTGGCCAGGTACCTGGAGCAGCTGGCCGGGAGCTACCACCGGTTCTACGACGCCTGCCGGGTGCTGCCGCGGGATCCGGCGGCAGGGGCGGCCGACCCGCCGCCCGAGGTGACGCAGGCACGGCTCTGGCTGGCCGAGGCCGCCGGGATCGTGCTCGCGAATGGCCTGGGACTGCTCGGCGTCACCGCGCCCGAGCGGATGTGATGGTCGCGAGCGGGTTGCGGGTGGCCTTCCAGGCAGCTTCCGCGCGGCCCATCGGCGTGGACGGCGGCGCCTGCAGGAACGGCCAGATCTCCTCGGCTATGGCCCGCCAGTTCGCCGTGGCGTGCATGTCGCCGAGCAGGGCGAACAGGCCCAGGTTGATGCGCTGCAGCACGACGTAGGACTGCGGGATGCGGGCGTACTGCGCGACAGGACTGCGTACGTCGAAGAACCGCCGCACAACGGCAGTCGCGTAATCGCTGGTCACCTCGACCGTCTCCGACTGGCGGATCAGCTGGTAGAACACCGCGAGATGGTCGACGATCTGCTCGTTGGTCAGCGGCGCGCCCGGCACCAGGAAGCCTGCCTCCTCCATGCTCGCGCGGAACAGGGCCGGATCGTCGTTGACGCACAGGTTGCGGGCCATGTGCATGAGCGGCAGCACGTCGGCGTCGGTGAAGTGCTTCACCATCCCGAAGTCCAGGAACGTCACCCGCCCGCCACCGTGGAACAGGTAGTTGCCCGGATGCGGGTCGCCGTTGAACGCGTGCATCTCGTACAGGCTGCGGAATACGAACCGGTACATCGTCTCCCCGGCCAGGTCCCGCTCGTCCTGCGGCCAGTCCGCGATCTCGGCGAACCGCGCGCCGGTGACCAGCTCGCTGGTCACCACCCGCCGGGTGGAGAGCTCGGGCACGATCGCGGGCACCGAGATCGTCGGGTGTCCGTCGAAGTAATCGTGCAGCAGCGTCTGGTTAGCGGCCTCGCGCCGGTAGTCCAGCTCCTCGAGCACCCGGTCGCGCAGCTCGGTGATCAGCCCGTCGACGTCCTGGCTCGGGGCGGTGATGCGCAGCATCCGTCGCAGCAGGGCGACATTGTCCAGGTCGGCCGCCATGGTCTCGGCGATCCCCGGATACTGCACCTTGACCGCGACCGCCCGGCCGTCCCTGGTGATCGCCCGATGCACCTGCCCGATGGATGCCGCGGCGATCGGCTCCGGGTCCCACCGCTCGAAGACCCGCTCCGGCGGCCCGCCGAGCTCGTCGGCGATCATGCCTGCGGCGAGCGCCGCATTCATCGGCGGGACGCTGTCCTGCAGCCTGCTCAGCGTCCTGCGGACCGCAGGCGCGAGGCCATCGTCGACGTAGCTGGCCATCTGGCCCAGCTTCACCATGACGCCCTTCATCGTGCCCAGCGTCGCCAGCACGTCGTCCGCGGTGCGCATGGCCAGGTCGCCCCGCAGCTGCTGACGTTGCTCCCCGGCCGCCGCGAACAGGCGCGGGGCGCTACCCGCATACCGGAGTCCGCCGCGCACCGCTAGCTG
>JASHOV010000644.1 GCA_030038495.1 Streptosporangiaceae bacterium | reverse complement strand
GACCGCCTGACCGGTGACGGGGCCGTCCGCGGCGGTCGCCTGCCCGGTGGCCGCCGTTCCCGCCCCTGGCGTGCCGGTCCCCGGCGAGCTGCTCGCGGCTGCAGCCGCCTGCGAGCCCGCCGCCACGGCCTTGCCGTCCACGACCTGGCAGTCAGGCGGCGTGCCCTCCTTCTGGCACGGGCTCGGCTCGGGCGCGTCCTGCAGCACCACGAGCTTGCCGTTCTTCAGGGTCGGGTTGTCGCAGCCCGATGTGATGCTCGGGGTCGGCACGTGACCGGGGATGAGGCTGGACTGCAGTAGCCCGCCCTCGACCAGGTTCAGCGGCAGCGGCGAATAGCCCAGCTCGGCCGAGTACTGCTGGCCGGCGCACAGGAAGTAGTTGATGTAGGTGCTCAGCGTCACGCCGTCGCCGTCGGAAAAGTTCGAGGGGATGGTGGTGCCCTCGCGCGGCACGATCAGGTAGCTGTAGCTCGACAGCGGATAGGACCGCGGATCGGTGTAGGTGTAGACATCGTCGAGATCCTGCTGGAGGAAGTCGGGGCTGCTCGAATCCTCGTTGATCTGGGCCTGGGTGAGCGCAACCGCGACGTTCGAGGCAGTGGGCAGCACGTAGTAGCCTGCCGGGTTGAGCATCGCCACCACCGGATAATGCGAGTTCAGCGCGTAGGCGTATTCGTCGTAGCCGATCGCGCCCTGGCCGTAGCTCGCGGTCACGTAGGTGGCGACGTTGTTGGATCCGTCCTGAGCGACCGCGCCGGGGAACTGCGGATAGAACTCGGTCTGCCCGCACGGGTTGCTCGCGGTGCCGACCCGGCCGTGGCTGACCTTGTCGCAGAACGCGTTCCACTGTGCCGGGAACACGTGCGCCATCCACCGGGTGAAGAAGTAGGTCGCACCCGAACCGTCGGACCGGATGACCGGGATGATGGGGATGTTCGGCAGCTGCTGGCCGTAGTCGTGGGTGATCTCGGGGTTGTCCCAGTTGGTGATCTGCCCGGTGAAGATCTTCATGATCGTCTCGCCGGACAGCCGCAGGTTCGTGATCAGGTGCCCGCCGACATCCAGGTGGTACATGAAGGCAGTGCCGCCGGCGGTGTCCGGCACGTACGAGTACCCGACGTCAGGGTGCTCGGCCCCGCCGGTGTCGAAGGGGTCGGTGCCGTTGCGGAACGGGGGGTCGGACGCCGCGAAGTCGACCTGCTGCGCCATGTAGTCGGCGCGGCCGGCCGCCGAGCCGTCCGGGTTGAAGTTGATGACGATGCCGTTCGCGCGCAGGTTCTCCGCCCACTGGGACAGCGCGACCGAGCTCCAGGAGGATCCCGAGCCGCTGATGGCCGTGTACGTGATGGCGGTACTGGCCAGCGCCGGGCCCATGGTCGCGAGGCCCATCGCTGCCAGCACTGCGATGGCCAGGCCGGGCCGGGCCAGCCGCCTGGGCCGGGCCAGCCGCCTGGGCCGGGCCAGTCGTGTTGTCATGGCTGACTCCTCCGTCGCAGGGTGACCCGCGGCAGGTGCACCCTGCGCAGTCGGCCGACCGCCGCGGCACCGCCGCGGCCGATGGCCATCGAGAACATGCCGGCGACTGCCAGCAGGCAGCCGGTGACGAGGAGGACAGGCAGCGCGTACCGGGTGATGCCCGAGCTGCCGGGATGGGTCAGGTACCCGAGGCTGACCGTCCTCGGGCCGGCCTTCCGAGTCGCCGCTACCGTCGGCGTCGGGACGGGCCTGGTCGTCGTGGCGCCGCCGTCCTGCCGCAGCACCTCGCTCGCCGCCCGGAGCGTCTGAGCTCGCATCGCCGCGGTCAGCGGGAGATAGCCCGCCGGCAGCTCACCCGGCTGCGTTCCTGGCACCTGGCCGCTATCGGCGACGAAGTCGAGGAACTGCGCGATCTTGGCAGCCTTTGCCTTCGAGATGCCGTGGGTCGGCACCATCGCGTAGATCACCATGGTGAGCGGGTACGCGCCCGCGACCCTGGCGTTCTCCCGCAGGTCCTGCGTGACGCCGTTCTTGTCGGTGGACATGGCCGACAGTGCCGCGGACATCGAGGCCGTCGTCGGGGTCACGTACTGGCCGTCGGCGTTCTCCAGCGCCGCCACCGGCAGGTCGAAGGCGGCGGCATCGGCCTCGTCCAGGATCGCGAACAGCGCCCGGTCGCCCGGCAGTTCCGGGCTGAGCTTGTCGTAGTTGCCCTGGGTGTCCGGCTGCCAGGCGGTGGCCGGGTACCAGTTGTCGACCTGGTACTCCGCGACCTGGCTGAGCGGGAACACCGGGTCGTAGCGGTGCGCGATGGGCGGGAACGGGTCCATCGAGGTCAGCGAGTTCGTCGGCAGCGTCATGTCCAGGTAATCGGTGTTGATGTGCTCGCCCCACGGGTCGAAGGAGCCGTCGGCGAACGCCTTCGCCGCCGGGTTGGCCGCGATCCACCGGGTCAGCTCCCAGGTCATGTCGCTCTCGCCGGACAGCACCGTCGGGACCTGGAAGCCGTCGCCGACACTCGCCACGTGCGGGTTGAGCTGCTCGAACTCGGGATCGGCGAACAGCGAGACGGGATTGCCGTCGACGGCGTTGTCGCAGCCCACGCCCTTGGGCACGTAACCTTTCCCGCAGCCCTCGTTCTGGAAGTCGTACGACTGCGTCAGCAGCTTGAGCACCAGCCGCGGGTCGAGTTTCAGGTGCGTGAGTGGCGCGCCGGTGACGGGGTTGTCGATCCAGTACGCGATCGACACCGCCGAGATGGCCACCGGCGCGTAGGCGTAGGGATGCTCGGACGACCCGCTGGCGGGCAGCGTGGTAAGCGCGATGTCGTCGAGGCCCGACTGGAAATCGGTCCGCGCGAGCGGCTCGCTCTGGGCCGAGTCGTACTGGATGCTGACCGGGTCGGAGCTCTCGCACAGCGCCGCCTGCCAGGAGCCCATCGCCCGGGCCAGCATCGGCGAGCCGATGATGCTGAAGTCGGGGTTGCGGATCGGGCAGTCGGTCGGCGTCGGCGCGAAGTACAGCGGCACGATGATGCGGTCCCGCCACGAGCATTCGCCGTAGGCGCTGTTGAAGGCGATCGAGCCGACGTCGGACTGGCCCGTGTCCTGGCTGTGGTCGCTGCAGTTGACCGGCGACTCGAAGATGTTGCCGCCCTGGCTGGGAACGATCACCAGCGAGCAGGGCGTGTGCACGTTGCAGCCCAGCTGGTTGTCCTCCTCGGCCGTGAGCAGCTGGATGTCCGCCTCGCCGGTGCCGTCGGGCGAGGTAGTGGCGTAGACCGTGTTCATCGGGCCGTAGGGGCTATTCGTGCCGGCCACCCCGCCGTTGTTGGCGCCGAAGCACTGGTTCCAGCTGTCCGGGTGCGTGGTGGCGCACTCGGCAACCATGACCGGGTAGTCGGTGGTGTCCGGGCTGTAGATGACGGAACTGCTCGGCGTGAAGTTCCGCCAGCTCACCTGGACGACCTGGTTGGTCAGGTCCGATACCTGGCTGACCACCACGTAGCCGGGCTGGGAGGAGCTGCGGTTCCTGGCCGGATCCCACATGTGGATGCCGGTGAACACGCCTCCGCCCGGCGGCGCGCCCGGCCGGTCGGCCGGAGCCGACTTGCCTGGCCGGGGCTTCGGGTGTCGCGCCGTCGGCGACGGGCTCATCGAGGCCGTGGGCGACGCAGCGGCCGTGGGCGACGCAGCGGCGGTGGACGACACAGCGGGCGAGGGCGACGGGCTAGGTGAGGAAGACGGAGTTGCGGCAGCGCCCGTTACCTGGGCCAGCGCCGCCACCGGAGCC
>JASHOV010000064.1 GCA_030038495.1 Streptosporangiaceae bacterium | reverse complement strand
GAGGCCATGGCCCTGCCGACCACGAGCGCGAAGTACGCCGCCGTTGAGACCCAGGTCCAGACCGTCTTCCGCGGCGACACACTGCGCAGCATGCTGCTGAACGCGTTCGGCTGGTGGAAGGTCTCCCAGATCACCTACATCGCCTCGCTGATCACCTTCGGCCTGGCCTGGTCCGGGTTCGACCGCAAGGACACGGTCGCCGTCCAGGACGGCTCGCACGAGGCCATCAAGGTGGCATGAGGTCAGCCCGGCAGAACCACGACACCATCAACTCCACACACCTCCGGCCGGCGGTCACCCTGCCCGGGTCGCCGGCCGGACCGCTGACCGCCACAGCACGGCGATGCTTCCCGCCATGCGGCGCAGGCGGGAACAGGCGGGCGCTGACACCCAGCCGCCAGGCCACACAACGGCCCGGGAGCCCACCGTCAGCGCCCGCAGAGAAATCCCATAACTCGTGGCCTTCGGATATCCCCCCAGGCCCGGGCCAGCAGGTAGCGAGAGATGACCGACGGCATGGCCGCCGTTGGTCCCGGATACGCGGGAGCTAAGGCCCAGCCCGGACCGGGCGCGGCTGGCTGACTCCGGAAGTGCGCGCGATCGGCGCGGGTGAGTCATGGGCACCGGCCAGGCAGCCCCACCCGCCCGCGGTGGCGTCCCTGGCTGCTGGCCGGAACCGCCACGGTCTTGCTGGCCGGGCTGCCGCCCACCGGGATAGGGCGCCAGGGCCCCTGGTCGCAAATCATCCGCCCGGCCGGGCTGGCGGCATCGATGGTGGCCCTGACCAGGCTCGCCATTGCCGGGTTCGCCCCCGGCGGAAGCGTGCCGTGGCCGGTGCCGATCGCCTTCGCCGGTGGCTTGCTACTGGTCCTGCTGTCGGGCCGCTCACCGGACCTGTCCGGACAAACATCCCGTATCGACCCGGCGCTCTGGAAGAACTCGGGACGCCCGGATCAGGGCAGAGAGTTTGGTACCTGAGCCGCACCAAACTCTCCGCGTCATGAAGCGAGCGCCCGCGGGGCACGCGGAAGTTCTGACGCTAAGCCGCGCGAGATCCCCAATCCGCGGTCAGGCGTAGATAGCGGCGATATCGGCGGCATAATCGGCAGCGACGACGTCCCTGCGGATCTTGTCTGAGGGCGTGAGCTGGCCGCAAGCCTCGGAGAAGTCAGTACCCAGGATCTTGAACCTGCGAATCGACTCGGCCCTGGATACCGCTTTGTTGGCCGCATCGACGGCATGCTGAATGTCGGCGACCAGGTCGGGATCATCGGCGACGTCGCTCGCGGTGGCGCCAGGCCGGCGCCCGTGCCGTCGCGTCCAGGAATCCAGCGACTGGGGATCGAGGGTGATCAGGCAGGCGACAAAGGGACGCCCCTCGCCCACCACCATGCACTGGCTGACCAGCGGATGGGCACGGATCCTGTCCTCGAGGATGGCAGGGGCCACGTTCGTGCCGCCGGCAGTCACGATAAGATCCTTTCGCCGACCTGTGATCAGCAGGAAGCCCTCGTCGTCCAGCGCGCCTACGTCGCCGGTGTGCAGCCAGCCGTCAACGTCGAGCGCCTCGCGGGTTGCGGGTTCGTTGTGCCAGTAGCCGGTGAAGACGCTGCGGCCCTGGATGAGGATCTCGCCGTTTCCGCCGATCCGGACGGTGATGCCTGGCAGCGGTCGGCCAGCAGTGCCGATCTTGTTACGGCCCGGCCTGTTCACGGTGGCGGCACCCGCGCTCTCGGTCAGGCCGTAGCCCTCGAGCACCGTGACTCCCGCGCCGCGGAAGAAATGACCGAGCCACTCGCTCAGCGGGGCACCGCCGGAGACCGCGTACTCCAGCCTGCCGCCGGCTGCAGCCCGGAGCCGCCGGTACACCGCCTGGTCGAATAGGACATGGCGCAGCCGGAGGGCAGGACCGCCGCGGCGACCGGCCGCATGAGCCTTGCTCCAGGCGACGGCCGTCCGGCTAGCGGCGGCGAAGATCGCGGCACCGGCGGTGCCGCCCGAGGCCTGCTGCTGCGCGCTGTCATAGATCTTCTCGAACACTCTGGGTACCGCGAGGAGGAAGGTCGGGTGAAATTCGGCCAGGCCGTCGGCTAGCGTGGCGGGATCGGGCCAGTGCCCCAGCACTGCACCCGCTTCCAGAACGCCTACCTGGATGATGCGCGCGAAGACATGTGCCAGCGGCAGGAACAGCAGCGTCGAGCTGCCCGGCCGGTCGAAGATCTCCGGCAGCGCCGCGACCGCGTTCCGCACGTCGGCCAGCAGGCTGCCATGTGACAGCTGACAGCCCTTCGGTCGGCCAGTCGTGCCCGAGGTGTAGACGATCGTCGCCAGGTCCGCTGCCATCGCGGCGAGGCGGCGCTGGCGAATCTGCTGATCGCTAATATCCGCGCCGCCCGCGACCACTGCGCTCAGGTCACCGATCTGCCACTTGTGCTGCAGCCGCGGAAGCCTGCCCTGGACGCTGCCGAGGAGTTCTGCGTGCCTGCTGGTTTCGGCGAAAACGGCGCGCGCCGCCGAGTCGCCGAGCATCCATTCGACCTGCTCAGCCGACGAGGTCTCATAGACTGGTACCGTCACGCACCCCGCTGACCAGATGGCATAGTCGATCAGCGTCCACTCGTACCGGGTACGCGACAGCAGCCCGACCCGGTCGCCGGGCTCGACACCCGCAGCGATGATTCCCTTGGCCAGGGCTTTAACCTCGGCGCAGAACTGGCTAGCCGTCACATCCTCCCAGGCCCTCGCAACCCGCCTGCGCAACATGACCCGCGCCGGGTCCGCTTCCGCCCGCCGGAACACCACGTCCGCGAGGCTGGCCGATGGTCTGATCTCAGCCCGCGCGGGACTGCCGTACTCCCGCATGCAGCCTCCTGTCCCTTGCGCCGCACGGCCGTCCTCGCGACGTGCCGGTCAACATCGCGACGTCGCGGACGAGCGGAGAGCGTTCCTGCCGCGCGCCCTTGCTGCGCCACGATGCGATCACGACCGCGCCTGCCGAGATGTGAAAGAAGCCTGGCATCGCACACATCACGCTCTTAAAACATGCCGTAACTGAAGGCGTTCTCCCCCGCCAGGTGCGCGGCCACGCCGAGGCCTGCTCAAGCAGCCGGGCGGCAGCGGTGTCCCGGTGGTCGCCCAGTATGGCCTGCACCATCTTCATCTGCCCGGCGAACTGGTTCGCGTCCGGGCCTGCCGCAGCAGCGGCCACTTCGAGCGGCGCCGCCAAAGGCCCCGCGCATCCGCCGACGTGTGCTGCGATAGGAGTCTGCGATCGCAGCCGTGAGCGCCGATCCGGCGGCAGCGTGGCCGGCCGCCCCAACCGGGGGTCGGCGATCAGTCCATCGAGGTCGGTGCGAAGTCCGGCATAGCGATCCGAATCGAGCGCGCTCAGCACTGCAGCCCCGGCCTCGGTCTCGGTCTCGGCCTCGGCCTCGCTGACGTTCACGGGCATGTGCCACCAGCTACCGGATCAGGTTAGCCGCTGAGTCACCTGGCAAGCCTGGCGCCCCAGTCGGTACCAGCAGGCCGTAGTGACCGTCGTAGCGGTGATAGAGCACGTTGCCGCGGCCGGTCTGCTGGTCGACGAAGAACGCGAACGGCTGACCCATGGAGTTCAGCCTCGTCTTGGCCTCGGCCAGCGTGAGCGTAGGCGCCGCGCGCTCGCTAGCGGTTATGCCGTCCGACACTGCCGGCGATAGCGCGGGCCGCGTCTGGGCGATCCGGAAGCCGTCGGCGGCCAGGTAGATCACACTGTCCTGGCCAGTTGACTTCTCGGTGAACAGATGGAAGTCGTAATCAAGCGCCGCCATCTCGGCCGCGGCGTCCTCAGCGGTCTCCGGCCCGGCGGCGACGGTGGTCCGCGGGATCACTGATCGCTCAGCCGCCGGCCGGGGGAAGCACGGTTGCCGACCGGCCGGATAGGTCTCGTGCCGCCACTCGCCAGGCACAGCGGCTGAGTTCGGCGCATGCCGGTGTGTCCAGGCTCGGTCAAGGCGCACGCGCAGGCGGTCAGCCATGTGGTTCACGGCCTCGCGCATAGTCGGCTGAGCGGCCTGGGCCCGGACTAGCCGCCCGTTCAGGCTGACCGTGGCCCTGGCTATTGCGGTCCGGTCGAGCCTGGGGCTGGCAGCGGTCGTCAGCACCACCTCTGCGAACAGCGCGGGCTCGCCGGTGTGCCGCAGCGCCGTGTCAACCTTGGCCGCTGCCAGCTGCTGCATGTCGGCACCTACGTCGCCAATGGCTCGCACCTGCACTGGCGTTGGCTGTGTGACAGACATCGCGCGCACCTCCATCGTCGATCGCGATTTTCAGGCTGCCCGGGCCTGCCGAAGCCGGGCAGCCACGCCGCAGGGCAGCTCGCGGACCGATATGACGTCCCCGCCCCCGTACAGCGTCCGCAGCGCCATTTCCTCAAGCAGGTCGGGATCCGGACGCGACGCCGCGCCCCAGTCACAGCACCCATCACAAGTCAGGGTGATCATCTCGCACCGCTCGCAGACATAACCCGGCACCATTCCCGCGTCCGGGATCACCAGCAGGTCCTGCTCTTCTGCGTTCACAGCGGCGAGACAGGCGTGCAAGCCGACAGCAGCACGGATCCCGAACTCGGGCGCGGATACCCGCTGGACAAGCTGCTGTTCGCGCTGCTCATTGCAGTGCTCGATGACCGGGGCAGCCAGATCGCGCGCTCTGGCGGCAGTCAGCACGTGCGGATCCGCCGCAAAGGAGCCGACGTAGTCTTCCCGCACCTCGTGCGGCAGGACCCTGAGCAGGTGCTTGATGCTTTCCGCGTGACCGCCGACGACGATTGGCTGGGCGCCGGCGTCCTGTCGCGTTCGTGCCAGGATGGCAGCCGCGTCCCGGTAATGATGGCGGACAAGCCCGGCCACACGCCGGCTGGTGGCATGTGACTTAAGCCCGTGCCAGCCGCCCACGTCTGCGCTCGGCCCGCTCGGCGCTGAGGGCATCGCGATGGCGTGTATCCGCTCCCCGGACACGGCGAGGAGCCATACGTGGTCGCGGTCGATGATCACGATCCGGTGGTCTGGATGTCGCTGCAGCGTTACGAGCAGTGGCCGTACGTGCGGACGCACTCCGAGTACGGCCCGCTCCGCGAGCGCGCCTGGCAACGACACAACCTCAAGCAGGCCGAGGTCACCGCAGACGAAAACGGCCAGCGTGTGGTCGAGCCAATCCCGCGCGTGCGCGGCGATGGCATCCCGTGCGGCTTGCTCGTCGCCGGTACCGAGCCGGGCTCCATTCTCGGCGGCAGCGGCCCGGACCAGCTCGCCGGCCCTGGCCCTCAGCTCGCGCAGGCCGGCCGGATCCAGCGGTACCTGCACATAGAGCGAGAGCACCGAGTCCTCGGGAGCTCGGATGCTGCGCAGCTTGTCTACCTCGTCGTAGGTGATCATCGCGGCCTCCCTCACGCACCCATTAGTCACCCGCCGGGACCAGCGAGGCAGGGCCAAAAGGCCTTTCTCTGGTCCTGTGGCAGGCTCTTCCGGGCGTGCGGGCTGCCCGCTACTGAGGGTGTCAGCGGGTGAGGTGGAATGGCACCGTAGTGATGACGACCTTCGGTACGCCGGCGCGTCCACCACCTGGCCGCCTCGGCGAGGACGGATCGGCCCGGCGAATGATGCCGGTATCTCGGTGCGGGCCGGATGCAGAGCCAGAGGTGAACTTGCTGATGCCCGCGGTGATGAACACTCAGGCCGACAAGGTCCGGCCGATGGCGTTGAAGCCGGCCTGGGACATCGTGAACGCGAGGAAGACGCCAACGGCGTACAGCGGGATCAGCGCAACGGTGTTGCCGTGAAACACCGCGTAGATGACAGCGGCGGTGACTGACAGGACGAGGATGCCGTTGCGGAACGTGAGCCGGTCGCCGAGGCGCAGGAATGAGCGGGGTGCCTGGAAGTCCCGTGCCATCGGGAACAGCAGCCGCGGGAAGTCGTTGGAGGACGTGTTCGCGGCCAGCAGCAGGACCGCGGCCGTGGCGGACGGAACGGTGCACTTCGCGCCCCGGCTGCCCAGCTCCCGGCCCGGCCTCACGTTCACCGTGGCCGTGCGCGACCAGGTACTTAGGGTGACCATCGGACGCGATACAGCGATATACACGCTCGTCGAAGGGTCGACGCTGCACATCGGGCACCACGGCCAGTCCCAGACGGTGACCCGGGCCGGCCCGCGGTGCTGCCTATCCCGCCAGTCCCACAGCGTTCCCAGCCTCGACAGCCAGTCCGTCGCCAGCCCGTCCTGCGGTCCGAGCAGCTCAGACGCCAGTCCGCAAGGCGAAATCACCGTTATCCCCGCTGACCTGCAGGATTAGTCAGCGCGAGCGCACGGCAGGGTCTAACGGCCCTACTCGAGCAGACCTGTACTCCGGTAAGCCAGTAGACCGTAGAGTGAGCAGCGCAGTGGGCAGCGCGCACCAGCCCCGGCTGACACCAGAGCGGCTAGTTCGCACCGAACGGAGTTCATAGTGGGTGACGGCAGCCACAGCGGCGGGACCGACCTCGGCCGGCGGATCGAGGAGCAGCGTGAGCGTGCGGGACTGACGCGTGCCATGGCGGCGGAGCAAGCGGGCATGTCGCCGGAGTACCTGGCCTACCTGGAGACGAGCCCTTCGCCGAATCCGACTCAGGCGGCCGTTGTGCGCCTCGCCGCGGCGCTGGGCACGACGCCAGACGCGCTTTCCGGCGCCGGCCTGCTGAAACCGCCCGGGCAACATGGCGCGGCGCGGCCTGCGGCGCTAGAAGTTCTCACCGTCCAGGAGTGCCGGGCGCACCTTGCAACGGGTGGTATCGGCCGGTTCCTGTTCGTCGCCGATCGAGGACCGATAGCCGTGCCGGTCAACTACGCGATGCTCGGTGACGACGTGCTGTTTCGCACCGACGACAGGACTGCGGCCGCGGGCGCGGTCAGTCAGGCGCGAGTGTCGTTCGATGTCGACCACATCGACGACGTGCTGAGCGAAGGGTGGAGTGTGCTGGTAAGCGGGACTGCACTCATCCTCACCCGCGCAGAGGATATACGGGCAGCCGCCAGCCTCGGCATCGAGCCGTGGGCGGGCGGCGATCGAGAGACCTATGTCCGCCTCATACCCGCCGAGATCACCGGCCGCCGGATCCGCGTCCGCGCACCGCAATAACCCGTGTGACCGGGCCGGATTCAGGTTCCGCGCGGATAGCTCAGCCAGTCCCGCGCACAGACGACGCCCCAGCCCAGGGTGGATAGCGATGGCAAGGCTAGTCACCAGCTGGTCCACGGTGGCGGGCGCCGAAGCGGACGTGACCAAGGTCCCGTTTCGGCGGCCCGCAAGGCTCTCCCCGGCCACCTGCATGGTCGACGGGCTCAAGCGTGCTGACAACCGCCGGGCCGCGGTTGGCGGCGGCCGGCCGACGTCCTACCGCCGACCATCAGCCTGGCAGCATGTACGGCCGTGCCGGGCGCCACACGTGTTCCGGCCCGTGCGGGCGGATGGCGTTGAGCGCCGGCTGAACCCGATCGGGCTGCCGGGCAGCTTGCTGTCCCTCGCTTCCGGTGTCGATCACTACGGCTCCTGGCCAGGGCGCCTGATCGGCGACCATTCGGGCTGCGATCGCCGGCGTGGCGTCGGAGACATCCCCGGCCCGGCCCAAGATCCGACTCGCAGCCAGCCGCGCTGGAGCCGTGCACTGCAGTTGCACGAGCTCAGCTGTCGCCTGCGCCGCGACCGCTGCCGCTGCCCTTCGGTGCTCCGCCGAAGCCCAGGTCGCATCGATCAGTACCGACTCGCCCATTGCGAGCAGACTAGCCGCCCGGCTGAGTAGTTCGGCGTATGTGCGGTCGGTCCATGGCCGGGCGTAAATGCCGACGCCGAAATCCGCCTCGACGCGCTCCTCCGGCGGAATCCCGGCCAGCTCCTTACGAATCCGATCGCTGCTGAGCACCGGAAACCCGAACTGCTCTGCGATCCTCGCAGCGAGCGCAGACTTGCCGGTTCCTGGCAGGCCGCCGATGAGCACGAGGGTGACGGCGCCCGCGCGCAGATGCCGGACCGCGGCCGCAGCGAGCTTGCGTATTTCGGCCGATATGGTGGGGTCGCCTTGCCCGGCCCGGATACAGCCAACCTTGGCCCGGACGATTGCCCGGTACGCTACGTAGTGATGGATCAATGCGGCCGGAGCATGGTCGCCGGAGTATTCGGAGTACCAGCGCATGAACTGAATGGCAAGCTGCGGTGCTCCCAAGTGCTCCAGGTCCATCGCCAGGAACGCGGCGTCATCAAGCCCGTCCAGCCAGCGCAAGCGGTCATCGAAGTCCAGGCAGTCCAGTATCCGCGGGCCATCGTCCAGACAGAAGATGTCCCCGGCCAGCAAGTCGCCGTGACCGTCTAGGACGTGACCGGATTGGCGCCGTGCGTCGAACAAAGGTCCGCGGCCAGCCAGGAACTGGTCGGCCAGGCGGGCTGTCTCGTTCACGTCGGCCTCGGCGATCAGGTCGCCATGAGCTGCCCTGAGGCTGTCGATATTGTCATGCCAGCGTCGGCGCGTGGCATCCTTGCTGCCCTGGTCGCTAATCTGCGGGCCGCGTACTGCCGAGGCGTGCTGGCCCGCAAGCATCCGCGCAACCTGGCGGACGGCCGCCTCGACCGGCTCGGCTGCGCGGAGCAGGACGGAAAGCCGCTGGTTAGTCGGCATACGACGCATCACCACCAGATGGTCACACATCGCCCCATCTGGGTCCCGCAGTTCCGCCACGCCCAGGTAGACGTCGGGGGCAAACCGCCTATTGAGCTCGGTCTCACGCTCACATGCTGCAGCCCGAGCCTCCACCGTGCTGAAGTCCAGGAATCCGAGCCGTACCGGCTTCTTCAGCTTGAAGGCGCGATCCCCGGCGAAATAGACCACCGCGGATTGTGTCTCTGCTGCCCCCGCAAACGCCTCATGCTCCATATTTCCGGTCACCCTGCGTGATCATCGGCCCTCCCGTTCATCCTGCCCACGGATAGCTGGTCCGGCACCTGCCGGACGGCTGCCCGAATCAGTGCGGCGGTGTCACTGCCCGCAGCCACCGGCCGCCCGCGCGGACTGGGCGCATGTCCGGGCCTAGCTGGTAGGTCAGCACGATCGCGTCGTACCAGGACGGCAGCAGCACCGCCGCATCTGATCAGCGACGTCCAGCAGGGCATCGACCACGGGCAGCTTGCCGGCTACCTTCGCTCCGCCAAGCACCACGATGTTCGGGCGACGGACGTTGCTGGCCAGCTGTTGTCGACTTACGGGCTCGCTCAGGATGGCTCCGGGCCGACCATGTGGTTGATGACGTCCACCACGCCGTCGAGGTCCCAGATGCGCTCCACAACAGCGCCGGCAGCGCCGTGCGGTATGTCGAGGCCCAGGCGGCCAGCAAGGGTCACGATGCCGCCATTCACAGTCACCTTGATCGGTTCAGGCCTGGACTCCAGCGCCTGCGCGATGATCTCGCGCACCTGACGAGCGATCTCGTCGTCCGGCACGAGGAGGACATTGAGCAAGTCGCGACGGCTGACGACGCCCAACAGCGTGCCGCTGGCATCCACCACCGGGAGAAGTTTCACATCACGGCTGGTCATCGTCGCGGCAGCGGCGGAGATGCTGGCATCCGGCCTGATCGTGATGGCCGGTGATGTCATCAGCTGCCCCGCGGTGAGCCGCGCGAACCTCGCTCGGTCGCTACCGTACCGGGGCAGGCCGGTCCAGCTCTTACGCATGCCTGCCCGGGTATCCCTGGCCGCGATCAGGTCGGCCTCGGAGACGACGCCGGCGACGTGCCGGCCGAGGCTCAGCACAGGTATGGCGTTGATCTGATGCTTGACCAGTAGTACGGCAATGTCCTTGTACGGGGTGATCCGGTCGATGGTCACGACTTGCCTGGTCATGACATCTGCGACCCGGCTGTGCCAGCGTCCATGGTGCCCGGGTAGCCGGTGATCTCCCCCGCCGGCTCGCGGATGGGGTGCTGAGGCACCGGCCGTACCGGACCTCTCGCCCATTTCTCCCGCCACCTGGGAGACTGCGCGCTTTACATCACTGGGCGCCGCCCTGCCATGCAGTGAGTCGTAGTACGCGGCGCCCAGATGGCGCAGCATCGCATCGAGATGGGTATCTGCGCGAGTCATCACGACCTCCAGAAGTACGGCCTCAGCCGACTGTGGCAAAAGCTGTAAACCTGTCACCAATTTCTGTTTACCGTGCTGAAGGTCGCCCTTGCAGGGCCTAACGGCCCGATAGCGCCGGGTCATTCGGTTGCGGGGATGCGCTGCCCGTGGCGGCAGGGGTGGCGTGCCCGGACGTCAGGCCGGCGACGACCGGTACGGTCATTAGGTGGACGGCGGTCGCCAGCAGTCCCGGCCACCCCGAGCTTGCCGCCCCGGCCGCGGCCATGAACGGCCCGGACGCGCTCGTATCTGCCGACGGCATCGGCGCTGGACCCGGCGCGCCGGATCGGGACAGATGTCCCGTCGAATCTGACCTTCGGCGCCCGCAGACTGCGTTCTACGCGATACATCCGCCGAACCACGGCACTGCGCCCGAACGGCAGGCGGCAACCTGGGAACTCGTCAGCACGCTGCACGCTGCCTTCGGCGCGAGGCTGCCATCGGGGCTCTTTACCGAGGTTATCGAGGGCCTTCCTGAGCGCGTCCTAGTGGATAAGTCGCTCGGTGCGGACATGCTGGTCCTGGGCTCAACCTCCGGGCCGACACTGGCCGGCCGGCCCGTGGGTCCGGTGATCCGCAGCTGTCTCAGCCGCGCGCGGCTGGAAGGCGACAGCGCGCCGGACCGCTCGCACACGCTGGTATGAACCAGCTAGCTGCGGGCGGGAGGAAACCGAGCGTGCTTATCGCCGCCCGCGGCTAAAGCCGCGGCAAAGACCTGGGTGCAGCGGATATGGCGGGATGAGTCGGCGCGACGACGACTGTGCACCGACTGGCGATTCAGCCTCGGTGTGACCAGCGCGGTCCGGCCGCGGCCCATTCGTGTTCCCACGATGCCATCCGCCTGCGGTCCGCCACCAGCCGCACCGCGACGGCGGCGAGCCCGATGACCGCGCACCAGCCGGTGGCTGCCAGCCCGGCCGCGAACGTCACGCGGTCCCACACGTCAATGCCGGCCAGCGGCGGCGAGGTCTGGTGGCCCGTCGAAGTGAGCCAGATCTCCAGCCGCTGACCTATCCGTGCGTTCAGCGCTGTAGGCACCAGGCCGGTCTGCCGCTTGCCGCCGCGCTCGGTCCACCGCGCCCGGACCAGGGCCAGGTCCGTCCCGCTGGCGGTGATCACGGCCTGGCCCGCGTTCTGCAGCAGGACTGCAGGCGCCTGATACCAGCCGCGCTCAGCGCGCTGCTCACGGAGCGCCGCCGCATCGGCGGCCCGGCCCGCGACGACTGCCAGCAGCGGGCTCGCGATCACGAGAGCCGCCAGGAGCACGGTCATAATGGCCGTCTCGGCCCGGTCGATCCGGCGCCTGAGCGGATTGCGGTCCCAGCCGAGCCTGCGGGCTGTCCGCTGCCAGTAATGCCTCATCTGCCCGGTCACTTCCGATCCGCATAGGCGCTGATAGCGGATATCATCACCCGACTCAGACAAGCGCATCATGGTCCATGGGTCCGGGAACGCAGGGACCTTCGACCCCGATTGGGCCGGGCCGGTGCACTAGGCGATGATCTCGGCGGCCGGCCGGCGCGGGGTCGCGCGGGCGATGTTGGCACGGCCGAACTGGAGCAGCATCTGCGGCGCTCCTGCCAGGCCCAGATGCTGGCACAGGTCAGCCCGCAGCGCGGGCAGCTCGAGCGGCTGGGACTGCAGACTCCCGAATACCCATCTGGCCGCCGCGTGCAGCAGCATCCGGTGCAGGGCCTGTCCGGCGTGCACCCAGTCCGCGGGCAAATCGCTGGCCGTTGTCAGCACGACGGTCACCGGCGGTGGCGCTCCCCCGGCTGGTTCGGTGCCCGGCTCGCCAAAATCGCGCTGCGGCAACCGCAGGCTGGCCTGAGGGGCGGTCGGCGAAGCGAACGAGTTAACCGCTTCCTCGACTCGCGCCGAGGCAGGTACCCCGTCGCATGCCCTTGAACCGACGGCACGCGTCCAGGTACTCAGCTCCGCACCAAACTGCGGGCTGGCTGCCTGCTCCCGCGCCGCGGCCAGGACAAGCTCAGTCAACCACGAGACCCGCACCGGATCCGCCAGCACAATCAGTTCCGTCTGTTCGGCGACGGCGTCGGCCCGCAGGCCGTCAAGCAGGCGCGACGGCACGTCGCCGGGAACGAACGGCCCCCGGTGCGTGTGCCGGTGATAGAGGGCCGCAAGCAGATCCGTTTCGTACCGGGTGATCGCGACCTGACCGGCCACTCGAGCGCGGGCAATCAGGTCTGGCTGGCCGGGATCTGGCAGCACGTCCACAGCCGGCACGCAGCCCAGTGAGCGAAGCCCCAGCCGCAGGCCGAAGAGCGCGGCACCGCAGCTGATCAGCATCTCGCGGCCTGCCGGGTCGGCCTGGAGGAGCTGCCTGGCCGGATCGGCCAGCAATTCGATGGCCCCGTCGGACGCGCGGAACTTCCAGGGCTGGGTGTTATGCACGGACGGCGCGCGGGCTGCGATCGTCGCGAGCCGCGCAACTTCGTCGGCCGACAGTACCCGTGCCGTCGCACCGAATCCGGTCGGCTCCGGGCCGACTTCTCCGCGCAGGCGCAGACCGGCCGCGTCCACCCCCGTTACCGGACGAGTACCGTCCGGCCGGACGCGGCCGACCTGCAGGCGCGAGGCGCTGCTCATTCCGTCACCTCCGCTCGCCGTCAGGCGGAGCTGACGTGGTCACGGACGATGAGCAGCGGGCACGGCGCGTGCTGCGCGCAGTGCTGGCTGACCGAGCCGAGCAGGGCACTGGCGAATCCGCCGTGCCCTCGGCTGCCGACGACGAGCAGGTCAGCACCGTCAGCCGCGTTCAGCAGCACATGCGCGGGATGACCTTGCACTACCGTCGTGCTGATCAGTACCGCTGACGCGGGATCTACGGCAGATGCGATGGAATCGGCCAGTGTCTTGGCGGCGATCTCGTCGAAATTAAGCGGCATCGCGGAGACTGGTCCGGCTCCGAAGCCGCCCATCATCGTGGGGTAGCTCCAGGCGATGACGGCCTCGATGCGGTCGCCCGTGAGCTCAGCCTGGTGCACTGCCCAGCCGAGGGCAGCCTTTGATGAGTCCGAGCCGTCAACGCCCACGACGATCTTGCCCGCCGGCTTCGATTGCTTCATCCCTCTCACCGCTTCCTCTGTCACTGCCAGCATCACTCGCTGCCAGTCGGTGCGGGCAGGGCCGTAGGGCCTGCCCGCCGGGACCTTCGTCGGTTCTCGGCTGTGAGCCGCGACTCGGGGCCAGTTCGCAAGTCCTCGTCCAGGTGGTCGAGCACACCTTGGACCTCTGCTTGTCTCCCGTCTACCGTTGCGGATAGCGGAGCTTCTCCCTGATGGCGACAACGCCGTCGACCTGCCGCACGGCGCGCAGCAGGCTGAGCGCCACGGGCTCACGGTCGATCTGCCCGGCCAGCGTCACAACGCCGCCCGCCACTGTCACAGTGAACGCCGGGCTATCGAGACCGAAGGCAGTCGCTATGACATCCGTCTCGATCTCCTTGCGGATGTCATCGTCCGGGCGATCAAACACGCCAAGTATGTCGCTTCTGCTCACTATGCCGACGAGCCTGCCAGCAGCCGTAACGACCGGCAGCCGCTTGAGGTGTTTCCCGTGCATGACGCGGGCCGCCTCCGCCGTAGTGGCGTCCGGGCTTATAGTGACGGCGGGCCGGGTCATGAGCTCTGCCGCCGTCAGGGCCGCCGCCCGGGCTCGGTCACCGCGCTTCGCCAGGAATCCCGGCCCCTGGTCCGCGTCGCTGTACCCCTCCTTGACCAGGAGGTCGTCCTGTGACACGACTCCGACGACGCGATCGTTGCGGTCGAGCACAGGGAAGGCGCTGAAGCGCTCATGGCGCATCACCTGCAGGATCTCCTTGTATTCGGCGCTCTTGCGCACCGAGATGACTTGGCGGGTCATCACATCTGCCACGTGGGTCGCCATGGCAATCAGCTCCTCCTGCGTTCTCCTTTCTAGGCTGTCATGCGGCGGCAGGCCCGGTTAGGGCCGAATGGCCCCGGTCGGACGGACCGACGCCTCCGTTACCTGCAAAACACGGCAGCATCAACGGGAGGAACCCGCCCGCTTCTCGCGGATCCAGATTTCGCGATGTGCTGGCTGCTGGCCAGTAGCCCCGCGACTGTTGAGGGTGGTCCCTCCCGCAACTGCCATCACATCGCCCGTGCGCCCGTAGCCACAGGGCCGAAGGTCCCGACCCGGCCGGACCTTGGACTCGCCGACGCCAGCAGAAAGGCCGTAAGGCGCTGTCACAGAAGTCATGGTGACGCGATGATGAGCTAACGAGTCTGCGGAACCATCCGGATGGGGGCTAACGGCCGTGGACAACCCAGCGCCTGGACCGGTCTGGCGGCTGCCCGCCGTGCCCGGCCTGAGCGATCTGGTCAGTGCGCTGCAGTCCGCCGGCTACCGCGTCATCGGCCCGCAGGTCAGGGATGGCGCGATCGGCCTGGGCGAGATGCACTCCGCGGACCAGCTGCCATTCGGCTGGGGGGTACACCTGGCGCCCGGCGGTTACCGGCTGCGGGAGCGCCCGGACATGGCGGCCTTTGGCCACTCGGCCGGACCGCAGTCCTGGAAGCAGTTCCTGCATCCGCCACGAGAGCGGCTGTGGTCGGCGCACAGGTCAGCCGCGGGCGACTTCACCGTCGAGCCGGCCGACCCGGAAGTCCGGCCGCTGGCGTTTCTGGGCGTGCGGCCATGTGATCTGCGCGCAATCCAGATACAGGACGAGATACTCGGCGCGACACGGCATCCCGGTTCCGGTTATGCGGCCAGGCGGGCAGCGGTCTTCCTTATCGTGGTGAATTGCACTGAACCGGGGGAAACCTGCTTCTGCGTCTCCATGGACGCCGGTCCGCGCGCAGGACCCGGATACGACCTGCTGCTGACCGAGCTCACCGACCCGGCCGGCCATGAATTCGTGCTGCAGTCGGGGTCCGCCGCCGGAAATGAGATTCTCAATTGCCTGCGACTGGAGCAGGCCAGCCCGGCCATGGTATGCGGCGCGGACGACGCCGTCGATGCGGCAGCCCAGCGCATGGGCAGGGTCATGGACACGGCGGATTTGCCCGCTCTGCTGGTGGAAACCCTCGATGCCGCGCGCTGGGACGACGTGGCCGCCCGCTGCCTCACCTGCGGCAACTGCACGATGGCCTGCCCCACTTGCTTCTGCACGACGGTGGAGGACAGCACCGACCTGACCGGTGATCATGCCGACCGGTGGCAGAGCTGGGCCTCCTGTTTTGAGCTCGACTTCTCCTACCTGCACGGCGGCCCGGTCCGGTCGTCCGGTAAGAGCCGCTACCGACAGTGGCTGACGCACAAGCTCGGAACCTGGCATCAGCAGTTCGGCAGCTCGGGCTGCGTCGGCTGCGGCCGGTGCATCGTCTGGTGCCCGGTCGGCATTGACATCACCGAGGAAGTGGCAGCCCTGAGGGCCGAGAAGGACGCCAGAGCTGCCGGGCCCGGCCAGCAGCAAAGTGATCAGCCGTGACCAGCGCCGGACTCGCCGAGTTTGCCCGCCACCCCTTCGTTCGCGGCCTGAGCGCAGACCAGGTCGCGCGGCTCGCCGCAGCGGCCGAGCACGCTGAGATCAGCGCAGGTAAGCGGATCTTCGACGAGGACACCGAGGCTCGCGGGCTGTGGCTGATCTGCTCGGGCCGGGTCGCGCTCGACCTCGGGGTGCCGGGCCGCCAGCGGGTCGTGGTGGAGACCCTTGGCCCGGGCGACGAGCTTGGCCTGTCCTGGCTCGCGCCGATTCCACGCTGGCAGTTCGGCGCGGTCGCCCAGTCGGACGTCAGCTCCTACGCACTGACCAGCGCAGCGGTACTGAGTCTGTGCGAGGCAGATCACGAACTGGGCTATCAGCTCACCCGACGGCTGCTCGCGACCGCCGTCTCCCGGCTACACGCGGCCAGGATCAGGATCCTCGACCTGTACGGTGCGCCCGATGCGGAGCTCACGTCATGACCATCGGCCAGGCCCCGGCCGGATACCGCGTGACCGGCCGGGTCGAGGAAACCCCGGACACGGTCACGCTTGCCCTTGAGCCGGTCGGCACGCCGCTGCCCGGCTCGCGGCCCGGCCAGTTCTCCATGCTTTACGCGTTCGGCGTCGGCGAGATCCCGATCTCCATCAGCGGCCCGGCCGGGCGGCCGATCCTGACGCACACGATCCGGAGCGTAGGCGCCGTCAGCCGCGCCCTGTGCGCCACCGCGCCTGGCTACCTGGTCGGCGTGCGCGGTCCGTTCGGCACCAGCTGGGACGAGACGGACGCGGCCGGCCAGGATCTGCTGCTGGTGGCCGGCGGCATCGGGCTGGCGCCGCTGCGTCCGGCGTTGCTGTCCGTGCTGGGTGCCCGCGATCTCTACCGCCGGGTCACTATGCTGATCGGAGCGCGATCTCCGGCGGAACTGCTGTACACAGCGGAACTGGGAAGGTGGCGTGATCACGGCGCGCGGGTCGAGGTCACCGTCGACCGGGCCGGTGCGGGCTGGCACGGTGATGTGGGCGTGGTTACTCAGCTTATTCCGCGGATCGAGCTGATCCCGGCGCAGACCGTCGCACTGATATGCGGCCCTGAGGTCATGATGCGGCTGACCGCCCAGTCGCTGCTGGCCGCCGGCCTGACCGCGGACCGCATAAGGGTTTCACTGGAGCGGAATATGCAATGCGGAGTGGCCGAGTGCGGGCACTGCCAGCTGGGCCCGCTGCTGCTGTGCAGGGACGGCCCGGTCGTTAGTTATCTGGCGGCGGCCCCGCTGCTAACCGCCAGGGAGCTCTAGATGACCGGGCCAGCGTCGAAGCCGCGGCTTGCGGTATGGAAGCTCGCGTCCTGCGACGGCTGCCAGCTGACAGTGCTCGATTGCCAGGACGAGCTTCTGACGCTGGCCCGGCAGGTGGAGATCGCGCACTTCACCGAGGCGACGAGCGCCGACGCTCCCGGTCCTTATGACATCAGTCTGGTCGAGGGCTCGGTGACCACCGCCGAGGATGCGGCCCGGATCAGGCGGATCCGCGCCGTTTCCAGGACGCTGATCACGATCGGAGCCTGCGCCACGGCCGGAGGCATCCAGGCGCTGCGCAACTTTGCCGACGTCGCCGAGTTCGCGACCGCCGTCTATGCCCGGCCGGATTACGTGGCCACGCTGGCTACCTCCACAGCCGTCGCCGACCATGTCCATGTGGACTTCGAGCTGCGCGGCTGTCCGATTGACAAGCGACAGCTCATCGGCGTTCTGTCCGCGCTCCTGTCGGGCCGCAAGCCGCGCATTCCCGGTCACAGCGTCTGTCAGGAATGCAAGCTGCGCGGGACCGCGTGTGTGATGGTCGCGCATGGAACGCCCTGCCTAGGTCCGGTCACGCAGGCCGGCTGTGGTGCTATCTGCCCGGCGTTCGGGCGCGGCTGCTATGGCTGCTTCGGACCGATGGCCGCGCCGAACACCGCAGCCCTGAAGCCCGCACTGCGTCACCTGGGCATGTCCGGCCCCGAGGTGAGCAGGGTCTTCGCCACATTCAACGCCGCGGCACCCGAATTCCAGGCGGCGGCGAGCTACGTCGGCCCGGATTGCAGCGCGACGCGTTAGGAACCGGGGCACCGGGCCGTCAGGCCAGCAGGTCGCGCAGGTCGGTCAGGACGGCTGCGGCCAGATCGGCGATGACAGAGCCTACCTCGTCGCTCATCCCTAAGCCCTGCCCGAAGTCACCGCCTTCGACCGCGTGGACGACGAGCTCGCCAGGCAGCTGGCCGAGTGCGTTGCCGAGCGCAAGTGCGGTGCCAAGGCCGAGGCTGTGGGTGCTCGCGTCCGAGCCGAGTTCGCCCAGGGTATCGAGATGGCCGCCGCGAGCCACAATCCGGTACAGCCGACCGGGCGGCCCCGAGCCGCCGGTGACCGCGTCCACCACTAGAGCGAGGTCTGCGCCGGCCCACGCCTCCAGCAGCTCGGCAGGCTCGCCGTCGCTGACGACCAGCCGGACACCGGCGGGCACCTCGCCGCACAGCCGGCTTACCACTGCCGGGCCGGCCCCGTCATCCCGGCGGAACTCGTTGCCGATCCCGATCACCACCGCGCGATCCCCGGTAGTCATGCCCTGTCCATGTGCAGGCTGAGGAAATGAGTCGCGCAGGAGATGCACGGGTCGTAGCTGCGAATCGCCTGCTCGCACTGGCGGGTGAGGGCCTCATCATCGAGGCCAAGGCGGGGCTGCACGAACTGCGCGAGGTCGCGCTCGATGGCCGCCTGGTTCTGCGATGTGGGCGGCACGATCCTGGCGCCCAGCACGATGCCCGCGGCGTCGAGGTCGTAGCGCTGGTACAGCACCCCGCGAGGCGCCTCGGACACGCCGTGGCCGGTCCCCGCCCTGGCGGTTACGCGCACGCTGGCTTCGGGCGGCGGCTGGTACCTGGCGATGATCGCGATCGCTTCCTCGATCGCGCACACGACCTCGACCGCCCGGACGATGATGCTGCGGAACGGGTTCCGGCAGCTGCCCCGCAGGCCAGCGGCCCTTGCGGCATCGGCTGCCAGCGGCGGCAGCCATTGCGAGTTCAGCGTGTACCGCGCCAGCGGCCCGGTGAGGTAGGTGCCGTCGCGGCCTGCCAGCCGCGCATGCAGGGCAGTGGAATGCGGCACCTGTTCCTCGATGACGTGTTGCTCGAACTCTTCTGCGGCAAACGCCAGCCCGCCACTGGTGAGCAGGGTGCCGCGTTCGATTGGGTAGCGGCCAGGGTCACTCAGCGCAAGCAGTTCGTGGTCAACTGTCAGCTCGGGAAACTGGAACGCGGCTACCCAGCGTACGGTCTCCAGCGCGGCCTCCAGGGCCGAACCGAGCTGCACCTGCAGCCTGGCAAGGTCGGCGGGCGCCGGCGTGGCGTAGAAGCCGCCGACTCGCACGTTCACCGGATGCACGGCACGTCCGCCCAGAAGCTCCATGATCGCGTTGCCGGCCCGCCGGAGCGACAGCCCGCGCTCCACCAGGTCCCTGTGATCGGCTGCCATCTCGACCGCGCCCGGGTAGCCGAGGAAGTCGGGCGCATGCAGCATGTAGATATGCAGCGCGTGGCTGGCGATCCACTCGCCGCAGTACAGCAGCCTGCGCAGCGCAGCAATCTGCCCGCCGGGCTGGACACCGCAGGCCGACTCGATCGCCTGATACGCGCTGGTCTGGTATGCCACCGGGCAGATCCCGCAAACCCGCGCGGTGATGTCGGGCGGCTCGGTGTAGGACCGGCCCCGCAGGAACGCCTCGAAAAACCGGGGCGGCTCGTAAATATTAAGCCGAACCTCTCGTACCTCGTCTGCGACTACGCGCACGCGCAACGCCCCCTCGCCCTCTACTCGAGCGATAGCGGCAGCGGTAAGCATCCGGTCGTATCGATGCGTCATGGTGGTGGGATCTGGTCACGGCTGTGTGCAGCCACAGCAGCAAGCTTGCGCCGACGGCGGCGCTCATGCCAGGGACTTACGGCCCTGACCCGAAGCGGCTATCGGCCATACCGGCACAGCCGTGCGCAGATGGATCCTGACCATAGCGCCGCGTTGCAGTTGGAAGGCCTGCAGCGCGGCGCGCGCCAGCCCTACCGATCTCGGATGAGGCTAGGGGCGAGGCAGCGAAGTGCCCGGTAACACGCGCAGGTACCGGGCACCCTCGGCTACTGAACAGCTGCGGACGACTCGGCCGGCTCTTCATGCGGGCGTGGCTCCGCGCGTATCGGCACGATGAGCACCGGACGACGGGAGAAGTGCAGCAGGCGGGCGGCGACGCTCCCGAAAGTGACGGCAGGCAGATCCCTCTTCGTGCTGGAACCGAGCACGAGGAGCCTGACGTCGTGCTCGTCGGCGGCGGTGAGGATGGCGCGCGCGACATGCCCGTAGTCCGCCTGCCTGATCTCTGCCTCGGCCGTGATGCCCGCATCCCGCAGCCTGGCCACGATTCCTTCGGCGACCAGCTCACCCTGGTCGTCATCGCAATCGATCTGGAACCGGCCAAATCGGCCGACCGCGAACTCGTGCACGTGCAGCACAATGACATGATCACCCGTCTTGCTGGCGAGATCCTGCACCATTTCAGCGGCTGCGGTCACATGCCGTTCTGGTTCGTTGCGCGCCGAGTCAACGGCGAGCAGCATGGTCGCACTCATTTCGTGACCTCCCTCACTCCATGGAACAGTCCGCACGCTAGCGACCGGCCGAGTGTGGCGGCAGAGGCGAAAGTCCGTGCTTTCGGTCCGGATATATCTAGTGATTACAGAGAGACAAAGAGAAATTTGCCGGGGACTTCTGGCACCAGTCCTCCGGCTGCAGGTCTATTGCCTTGCGCGGCGGACTCCCAGAGGCGGAACGCTCGTGGTACCAAGCGAGCGCGATCTCCCACGGAGGGCGGCGCGATGCATGCCGAACGACGGCACGCCGCCCTATGTGGTCGCTGCAGGCGTGGAGGCGCGGCGACGGCAGGCGGAGCGGGCTGTTAAGCATGGCGTCGCGATCGCCTTGTCAGCCTGCGGTGGGGTCGGTCAGCCTGGGGCGGCTCAGATCACTCTGGCGGCGATCTGCTTTGCGGTCGCCTGGATGGTCGGTCCCAGCCGGGCGACGAGATCACTCATCGCGACCGGTGACCACGGGGTGGCAACGTTGACGGCAGCCACGACCTGGCCGGTGCGCGACCGTACCGGCACCGCGATCGACTGCAGCGCGCTCTCGAGTTCTTCGTCGTTGATGGCGATGCCGGTGCGGCGGACCTGCGGCGGTAGCCGTGCCCGGCCACGGGCACGGCTACCGCCGCCGCCTTCCCACGATGTGCGGGCAGGAACCGGAGTTCGATGCGAGCGTGTCCGCCGACTGGCTACTATCGGCCGGGGCCGTCAGTGGCTGCCGCGGTGGCGCCAGCCCGCAGGCGAACGTCGGCCCGCGATCAGGCCGGCCGGTCCGTGGCCCGTCAGCGGGAGGTGCTTGTCCTCTTGCTTGTCGCGGTCGCCGAGCCAGGTGACCAGCAGGTAGTAGATGACCGGCGCGAAGCAGATCGCCGGGACTGCCCACAGCACTGCGGCCGCGAGCTGCCGGTCCACCGCGGAGCCAAGAACTCCCGTGGCCGGCAAAGCGCGGGGTGTCAGGGTCGCGGCGGACATGCCGGTGATATAGGCGATGATCCAGATCGTCCACATGGCGGCGGCGGCCATGGCGGCGCGCAGCGGGCGGGGCAGCGGCCGCGGTTCAGTCCGGCCCGCGATTGCCTGCCACAGTCCCAGGCCGGCGCCCGCGAGCGTGACCAGTTCCGCCACGGGCAGCGCCGGATAACGTGCCAGCGCGTCCAGTACCGGCGGCAGCCGCCAGGTGATGACCAGCCCGACGAAAGGAAGCAACCGCCACGCGGCCACCCGGGCGGGCAGCGGCCTCTTCTCCGTATGCTCGCCGGTCAGGCGCCGCGCACGGCCGGCCCGCGATGGCATGGCGAGCGAGAGCAGCGCGGGCGTCAGGACGGCGAAAACCGCGAACTGCAGTGCACGGGCGAATGCGTGCTGCCGGGCATAGGTCGCGGCCGGCGGCAGGACCGCGGCGAGCGCAAGTGCCACGGCCGCAGCCGCCAGCCACGGCCGCGCGCGCTCAAGAAGCCGGGCCACGGCGCTTCGATCGTTCCCCGTGCCGCCCGCGCGGGCGATGCGGAGCCCGAT
>JASHOV010000643.1 GCA_030038495.1 Streptosporangiaceae bacterium | reverse complement strand
CGGGCATGCCCGTGCTTCGCTCGATCAGGGCGGACGCGGCCGGGTCTGCGGGGGGCTGACCAGCCGCGGTTCATGCGGTGGGTAACCAGGCGCGGCCTGGCTCCCCGGTGCGGATCTGGGAGGTATAACGCCAGCTCAGAACGCCGGACATCCCGGTATGACGCTTGTCACTACCGGCGGTTAAGGGAATAGATCAGAGCCTTGGCGCGGGTCGCCGCTGTGGCGCAGCGGGCGCCGTTACGGTGCCCGTGTCTCGTCGGCGGAAGCGCCTGAGGCGCGGCTGCTAACCCAGCCGATGCGAGCGGATCTGTCGGCAGCAGTCCCGTTTCCCGGCGTATGCCGCCGGCTTCGCCGGATACCGGCCAGGCCGACCAGCGCGGCGAGTGCGGCGATGCCGACCGCGATCCACGGCACGTAGTCGCCGAGCCGGTCATACAGCGTCCTGGACGACACCGCCGGCAGCGCCAGCGGTACCAGCAGCACGCCGCGGTAGCTGCTGCCCGCCCACGCGAGCTGGCGGCCCCTGGCGTCGAAGGCCGCGGAGTCACCGGTCAGCGCCGCCTGCGCCACGGGCCGGCCGGTCTCGGCCGCGCGCACTGCGCTCAGGGCCGCGTGCTGCGCGAGCGCCCAGCTGCCCTGGAACGTGGAGTCCGCCGTCTGGTAGAAGATCACCTGCGCGCCGTTGTCCGTGTCCACCCTGGACATGTCGGGGAACGCGGACTCAAAGCAGATGAGCACGCCGATGGTGAGTGGCCGGCCATCGGGGAGCGTGGCGTGCAAGACGTGGGCGCCCGTGCCCGGCACGATGTTGGACGCCGCGGCCTTGCTGATCTTTGAGAGCCAGCCGAGCGCGGACCGGAACGGGATGTACTCGCCGAACGGGACCAGGCGCGTCTTGACGTAGGTGCCCTTGATCCCGGTGCTGCTGATCAGCACCGCCTGCTTGGACGTGGCGCCCTTCGAGTTCACAGCGTCCTGGTTGAGCAGGATCTCGGCACCCGCGGCGCCGGAGAGCCGCTCGAGCCTCGCCTTTATGCCAGGCCGGTCGCCGAGGTAGTACCCGACGCTGCTCTCGCCCCAGACGTAGATGTCGGCCTGGCGCGGGTGCTCGGCGGTGAGCCGCTCGCTCGCCGCCAGCCGCGGCGCGGGCGGGTTCTTCTTGCCCTGCAGGCCGGGCTGGACCAGCGCCGCGGTGATGTGGCCGGTCACGGGCGGCGGCGCGGTCGAGGCGAAGATCAGCGGCCCGGCCAGCACCGAGACCAGCACTCCCGCCGTTCCGGCAATGCGGGCGGCGGCGGAACGTCCGGTCAGGACCAGCAGGATCCCGGTGTTGGCGGCGACGAGGGCAAAGGTCACAAGCCAGACGCCGCCGGCCGCGGCCAGCGCCAGGAACACCGGGTGCTGCCACTGGCTGGCGCCCAGGACCGCCCACGGTCCACCGATGCCCTGCCAGGACCTGATCCACTCCGTGACCAGCCAGGCGCTCGGGACCACGAACAGCGCGGCCGCGGCCCGCCGGAGGCTGACCGGCGGCCGCGTATACGCCCAGACCGCGAGACCGACGGCGCTCCACAGGAACCCGAGCACGATCGCGACCAGGAGCAGCGCGGGCCCGAGATTGGGGATCAGCCAGTACATGGCGGCCAGCAGGTACCCGGTGCCGAACCACCAGCCCCGCACCCACGCCTCGCGGCGGGTGGCGGCCCGCTGCATCAGGAGCAGGCCGGGCACCAGCCCGATCCAGCCCAGAAACTCGAGATTTGCCACCGGGAACGCCAGCACCGGGATGGCGCCCGCCACCAGTGCGCCCCACCGGGCGGGTTGTCCGAATGCGCGGCGGATTCTCACCTTCCCTATTGTGCTGCCGGCCGCGCGGCCTGGCTATCGGAGGCCCGACTTACGGTCCTGCGCCGCCGTCGGAACGAGATGCCGATGGCCCAGGCCATCGCCGCGACGGTGGTCCAGCTCATCAGCGCCTCTGGCCAGCCTCCCAGTGTGTCGGCGAGCGTGGTCGAGCTGCGCAGCGGCACCCTGGCCTCGATCTCAGCGCGGGTCCAGGTACGGGTGGAGACCAGCAGCTGACCGTCCGGGGCGATGATCGCGCTGATGCCCGTGGTGGACGCCACCACGACCGACCGGTTGTGCTCGACCGCCCGGATCCGGGCCATGTCCAGCTGCTGCAGCGTCTCGCCGCTCTGCCCGTCCAGCTCGAAGTCGGCGTCGTTGGTCTGCATCGCCAGCAGGTTCGCCCCGGCCTTGACCTCCGAGGTCACCAGCCCGTCGAAGCCGACCTCGTAGCAGATGACGTCGCCGAGCCGGATCTTGCCGAGCTTGAACACCACTGCCTTGTGGCCGGGCGTGAAGTTATACGGCTGGATCGTGGACGGCAGGTTGGTGAACTTGGCCAGGAAGCTGCGGAACGGGATCACCTCGCCGAAGGGCACCAGCCTGCGCTTGATGTACTGGGCGACCGGACCCCGGCCCGGCAGCCACAGCTGCCCGGCGTTGCGGATCGGGTCCTGCAGGACCGCGCCGACCAGCACCGGCCGGCCGATCGCGCTGACGGCGCTGGCGATCGCCGCGTAGATGGGCGGGTTCAGGCTCGGGTCCTGGTCGGTGGAGTTTTCCGGCCAGATGACCACGTCGGGCGCGGGGGCCTTGCCCGCCCGCACCCTGGCCGCGAGCTGCTCGGTGGCGTCCGCGTGGTTCTGCGTCACCGTCGTGGCCCGCCACAGGTCAGGCAGGTTCCTGGCGTGCGGCACGTTGCCCTGGATCGCGGCTACCACCGCGGTCGGCTCGCCCGGTGAGCCGCCGTCGACGGGCAGCAGCCAGCCGCCCGCGGTCACTGCCGCGACCACGACCAGCGCGGCGCCGGCCACCGCGCGGTGCCGCCTGGACACCGGCTCCCTGCCATCCTGGCCCGTGGCCGACCCGTGAGCACGCCGGGCCGTGGCCGGGCCGAGGACGACCCAGGCCAGGCAGGCGCCGACCAGTGCGACCAGGAACGTGAGGAACGGCGGCCCCGCGACCGCTACCCAGCGGACCGCCGGCGAGGTGGCCTGGCTCATCACCAGCCGTCCCCACGGGAAGCCGCCCCACGGCCAGCGGCTGCGCGCCGCCTCCGAGGCGACCCACCAGCCCGCTACCGCCAGGGGCCAGGCCCGCAGCCGCAGCAGTATCCACTGACCCGCCGTCAGCACGGCGAAGATGACGGCCTCGGCCAGCGCGAGCGCGACCCAGGCATACCAGGCCACGTTCACCACCCAGGACAGCAGGGGGAAGAAGAAAGCCAGGCCGAAGATCAGGCCCGCCGCCAGCGCGGTCCGCAGCCGCTGCCGCCAGAGCGCGAAGACCAGCAGGGCCGGGGCCACGGCGGCCAGCGCCCAGAGACCGGCCGGGGGAAACGACAAGGCCAGGGTCAGCCCTCCGGCCATAGCTACCAGCAGGGCCTGCCACCCGGCCAGGCGTGGCGCGGGTGCCGGGCGCGCCTCAGCGACTGCCGTGGCCACGGCCGTGCCGATGCTGCTCTGCCGCACGAGTCCTCCGCTGGAGTAGTGCACGCTTGCTGTGAGCGTAACCGGGCGGGCAAGTGCGAGAGTCGCGAGCTGGTCCGCCGCCGGTAGGACATTGCGTAGCCTGCACCTTTTATTCTAGCGTGCCCTAATGTGCGGACAGCGTCGTCCGCTGGGAGGTGGCCACGATGGCCCGAAGGCGGCCACGATGACTGGTGCCGAGACTGCCGCGCTGTACTACAGCGGACTGGACCTGGACCGGGCCGGAGGACGCCGGCCAGACCCGGCCTGGATCCGCGCGCAACAGGAAAGCCAGGACCTGCGCGTCATCCCGCTGTGGCGGGACGAGTGCCTGGTCTGCGCCGGCCAGCCGGTAGTGCTGGCCGGCGACCGCTTGTCGCCGCTGCCCTGCGGCCAGCGTGAGACGGTGTTTCTCGGGCTGTCGGCGGCGGGGCCCGTGTTCGCGGCCGACCTGTCCGGTCTGGAGAAAGGCACGGCCCAGGACCTGGCCGGCGCCGACGACTGCGCCGACGTGCGATCACTGATTGGCGCCGTCAGCCGCGCCGAGGCCGGCCTGCTGGCCTATGCGCGCGGGCTCCTGCACTGGCAGCGCGGGCAGCGGTTCTGCGGCGGCTGCGGCGGCCGCTGCGAGCCGCGGGACGGCGGGCACCTGCGAGTCTGCGCGGACTGCGGCGCACTGCATTTCCCGAAGATCGAGCCGGCCATCATTGTCCTGGTTGAGCTGCCCGGCGAGCCCCGCCGGTGCCTGCTCGGCCGGCATCAGGGCGCCGATCCCGGCCGGTTCAGCACGCTCGCGGGGTTCGTCGAGGTCGGCGAGAGCCTGGAAGACGCGGTCCGGCGGGAGGTGGCGGAGGAAGCGGGCGTCGACGTCGGCACGGTGCAATACCAGGGATCGCAGGCCTGGCCGTTTCCCGCTGGCCTGATGATCGGCTTCAGGGGTGTCGCGAACTCACCGGATATCGCCGTGGATGGAGCCGAACTCGCCGACGCGCGCTGGTTCACCGCGGCCGAACTGCGGGCCCGGATTGCCGATCGCGCGGCGGTCCCGCCTTACCGTCCGGACTCCATCGGCCGCGCGCTGATCGAGACGTGGCTGGCAGATGCGGCCGGTTAAGCGCCAGGTAACCCGCGGCGTGGGCACCCCGAGGGCCCGTACTGAATGTGCCACGACGGCGCCCGTTAGCGTCGTGGCGACTTGGTTGCAGTTTGATCACCCGTGAGATTGCAGCTATTCACCGTGATACCGTCGTCACCGTCTGTTTGGCTGGGTACGCGCGATTGCCCACTTTAAGGTGGGATGCGAGGACGGATAATGGTGAAGATCCGGTATTCGGAACTTCCCGCCGGCTTACATGTCAGCGCCGAGAAGCGCGGCGGTCACACGATCATCTATCTGCTGCCTGGCCTTACCGCCGCCCAGCGGCGGGCCGCGCTGATCAGGGTGCGCAGCAGCGCTCGGATGGGTCACGGGCCCAGGTTGCCCGCCGTCAGCATGGTGCTCGCCCTGGGCACAGACCGGCTCCGTACCACGGTCCGCAACGGCGCCGCCGCGATGCGAGGGCACCCGCTGCTCCTGCTCCCGCCACTGATCCTGCTGGTCTCCGGCGCCATCGTGTTCGCGCTGATGTCATTCGTCACGCTGACGGTCCGCCAGCACGACCAGCCGCCTGCGTCGCGGCCCTTCCAACTCGGCACGAGGCCGCACCACTACGTAGCGCCTGATCCCGATCCCCTGTCGGGCCATCCCGCTGGCGTGCCCGGCCCGGCCGGACCAGGTACGGGGAGCAGTCGCCAGAAGGCCGCGGCCAGCCCGACACCCTCGCCCTCCAGTCCCGGCGCCACGGTCCCGATACTGTCCGGCTCACCGACACCGTCACCGACGTCTTCGCCGTCGCCGAGCCCGTCACCGTCACCGTCACCGTCGGCATCCCAGAGCCAGACGTGCCTGAAGCTCGGCCCGCTGGGATTGTGTGTGGGCCTGTAGCGCCCCACTACGCGCAAAAGCGTTCAAGACCCACTCCGCCCGACCGCCGATACTGAAGCGGACGTCGAGCGAGGGAGCACATGTGAGCCGCCGAGGCTGGCTGCTTTTTGCCGCGATGAGCCTGATCTGGGGCATCCCGTACCTGCTGATCAAGGTCGCGGTCGGCGGGGTCGCGCCCCCGGTCCTGGTCCTGGGCCGGGTGACCATCGCGGCGGCGATCCTGCTGCCGATCGCGATCCGGCGCGGCGAGCTGGCGGTGCTGCGGCCGCACTGGCGCTGGCTCGCCGTCTTCGCCGTGATCGAGATCATGATCCCCTGGCTGCTGCTGACCGACGCGGAGACCAAGCTGTCCAGCTCGCTGAGCGGCCTGCTGGTCGCGGCGACGCCCATCATCGTCGCGATGATCGCGCGCTTCACCGGCAGCAGGGACAGGCTGTCGTTGATCCGGTGGGCGGGCCTGCTGATCGGCCTTGGCGGCGTCGCGCTGCTGCTGGGTCCCGGCGCTCCTCGCGGTCAGACGCTCTCGGTGCTGGAGGTGCTCGGCGTCGCCGTCTGCTACGCCACCGGGCCGGTGCTAGCCAGCAGGAAGCTCAGTCAGCTGCCGTCGCTGGGCATGACGGCCGTATGCCTGGCCTTCGCCGCGGTCGTCTACGCGCCGCTCGCCGCCGTCACCTGGCCGTCGGCCGTGCCCGCGGGCAAGGTGTTCGCCTCGATCGGCGGGCTCGCGGTCATCTGCACCGCGACCGCGTTCGTCCTGTTCTTCGCGCTGATCGCGGAGGTCGGGCCGGCCAAGGCGACCGTGATTACCTACGTCAACCCCGCGGTCGCGGTCGTCCTCGGCGCGCTGGTGCTGGGCGAGCGGATCACCCTGGCGATGGCCGGCGCCTTCGCGCTGATCCTCGGCGGCTCGGTGCTTGCCACCAGGGGCGGGCGCTCCGCGGCGGTAGCCGCT
>JASHOV010000642.1 GCA_030038495.1 Streptosporangiaceae bacterium | reverse complement strand
CGGCCCGGCGCGGCGGGCGCGCGCTCGCCGCGGGTGAAGGCCGCCCGGCTGCTCGCCAAGCGCTCGTTCCGCGAGCGGGACCGGCTGTTCCTGGCCGACGGACCGCAGGCAGTCCGCGAGGCACTCGCCAGCGGCGGCGTGGTGACCGAGCTGTTCGTGACCAGCCAGGGCCGGTCCCGGCATCCCGAGCTGGCCGCGCAGGCGGCCCGCCAGAGTGTCCCCGTGCACGAGGTCAGCGGCGAGGTCATGGCCGAGCTCGCCCAGACCGTCACCCCTCAGGGCCTGCTCGGCGTCTGCCGTTTCGTCGACCGGCCGCTGGCCGAGCTGATCAGCGCCGCGCCCCGGCTGGTAGTGGTGCTGGCCAACGTGCGCGACCCGGGCAACGCCGGCACCGTGCTGCGCACAGCCGATGCCGCCGGTGCCGCCGGCGTGGTTTTCGCGGCCGCTTCCGTCGATCCGTACAACAGCAAGTGCGTGCGGGCTTCCGCTGGCAGCCTGTTTCACCTGCCCGTGGTAGCCGGGCATGACCTGGCCGCCGCTCTGACGGCGCTGCGGGCGGGCGGCCTGCAGGTGCTGGCAGCGGACGGAGGCGCGACCAGCACGCTGGATGCGCCCGGCGGGCCGGACCTGTCGCGGCCGACCGCATGGCTGTTCGGCAACGAGGCGTGGGGCCTGCCGGACAGCCTGCTTGAGCTTGCCGATGACGTGGTGGCCGTGCCGATCTACGGGCGCGCCGAGAGCCTGAACCTGGCCGCCGCCGCGGCGGTGTGCCTGTATGCGTCGGCCCGGCATCTTTCTGGGTGATCGGCGGCAGAACAGATCTCCTCCGGAGGGGAAATTTTGCCAACCGGCGGCCGACATCACCCATCCGCGAGTGCCGGCGAGCGTCGCGAATCCGCTAGAGTCTGATCACGTTGCGTCATGAAGTGACCCGATGCGGGCCACGGGCTGGTGGCCGATGATGCGACAGGGCTTGACCAGCGGGTTTCCCCCGGACCCGCCGGGAGGGCTGCGTGACTATGCCCGGGGGCCGGATATTCAGTTAGCCTCCCGGAGGCGGCGCGCAGTGAACGGCAACGTGGCAGGCCGGGTGACGGCCGGGGCGGCGGGTTTCCCCTCGGCCCCCGGCGCCAGCGCCCGTCCCGGCGCCAGCACCCGCCCGGCTGCCGGTACCCGCCCCGTCGTCCCCGAGGCGGATGTCCTGACCAGCCTCGTGCTCGCCGACGACCTGCCCGATGGACTCATCGTGGCTGATCAGGCGGGCCGGGTCGCGGTGTTCAACCGAGCCGCAGCCCGGCTGACGGGGATAGCCGCCGCGGACGTGCTCGGCCGCGATGTCCGCGAGGTACTGCCGTTGCGGGATATCGACGAGCAGTGCTGGTGGACACTGGCGCGGCCCTACGGCGGCCTGTCGACCCGCACCCGGCACCCCGAGCGGCCGCTGCACCTGCCAGACGGGACCGAGCTGCTGGTTACGGTCGGATACGTGCGGGACCCGCGCGGCCGGGTTGCCCGCACCGGCCGCGAGCCGGGCTCGGTCCGCCGCATCGTGATCACTTTGCGCAGCGCCCAGCAGCGCGCGCGACTGGAGCGCGGCCGCGCGGACCTGGTCTCGACGGTCGCCCACGAACTGCGCTCCCCGCTGACCAGCGTTAAGGGCTTCACCGCGACCCTGCTCGACAAATGGCCCCGGTTCACCGATGACCAGAAACGGGTCATGCTCGCGACCGTCAACGCGGACGCGGACCGGGTGACGCGGCTGATCACCGAGCTGCTCGACGTGTCCAGGATCGAGTCGGGGCGGATCGAGCTGCACCGCGAGCTTGTCGACGTTCCGGCCCGGGCCCGCAAGATCATCGGCGGGCGGGTTGCCGCGGGCGATACCCCCGAGCGCTATGTGGTCGAGGCGCGGCCGGACGTGCCCGAGACCTGGCTGGACGCTGACAAGGTGGACCAGATCTTGGCCAACCTGATCGAGAATGCCGTGCGGCACGGTGCTGGTACGGTTACCACTGTGGTGGAGCCCGCGGTCGTGGCAGGAGCTCCTGGCGTGGCCGTTGCGGTCCGCGACCAGGGTCCTGGCATCGCGCCCGAGCTAGCGCCGCGCGTCTTCGGCCGGTTCTGGCGGGCGAAGCGGCGCGGTGGGGCCGGCCTCGGGCTGTTCATCGTGAAGGGCCTGGTAGAGGCGCACGGCGGGGAGATCACGGTGCAGCAGGCGCCCGGCGGCGGGGCGGAATTCCGATTTACCATGCCCGCTGGGACGCCTGAGTTCGGCTGACCGGCGGGCCCGCGTTACCCCGTCTGTCGTGACCGCGCGTCGATGTCAGCTTTGTCTGCCGGCGGCTGCCGCTCGTTGCACCCGAACTTTCTAACCCAGGAGATCAGGACCTATGTCCGCACCTAATAAGACTTACGACCCGGTGGAGGTGGCAGTGCTGGCACCCGAGGAGGTGCAGCGCATGCAGGCCGAGGCGCTGGCAGCCATCGCCGCCGCCACCGACCTCGACGCGCTCAAGGCGGCGCGGATCGCGCACGCCGGGGACCGGGCCCCCATAACCCTGGCCAACGCCGAGATCGGCGCGCTGCCGCCGGCCGCGCGCGCCGAAGCGGGCAAACGCGTGGGCGCGGCCAGAGGCGCCATCCGCGAGGCACTTGGCCGACGCCAGGCCGAGCTCGAGGCCGAGCGAGACCAGCGCGTGCTCGTCGAGGAGGCAGTCGACGTGACTCTGCCGTGGAACCGGATGCCCGCCGGCGCGCGGCACCCGGTAACCACAGTGGGCGAGCGGCTAGTCGACGTGTTCGTGAACATGGGCTACGAGGTTGCCGAGGGCCCCGAGATCGAGGCCGAATGGTACAACTTCGACGCGCTGAACTTCCCGCCCGACCATCCCGCGCGGGAAACGCAAGACACGCTTTTCGTGGCCGGACCCGACCCTGACCAGCGGTCCGGCCTGGTCTTGCGCACGCACACCTCGCCGGTGCAGATCCGGGCGATGCTGACCCGCCCGCTGCCGCTCTATGTGGTCAGCCCGGGCAAGTGCTTCCGCGCCGACGCGCTGGACGCGACGCACAGCCCCGTGTTCCAGCAGATCGAGTGCCTGGCCGTCGACGAGGGCCTGACCATGGCCGACCTGCGCGGCGCTATCAGCGCGTTCGTGGACGTCATGTTCGGCGCGGGCCTGCGTACCCGGCTGCGGCCCGACTTCTTCCCGTTCACCGAGCCATCGGCCGACGTCTCGATGGAGTGCCACGTGTGCCGCGGCGAGTCGACCAAGCCCGGTGCCGAGCCGTGCCGGGTCTGCCGTTCGCAGGGCTGGGTGGAGATCGCCGGCTGCGGCATGGTCAACCCGCGAGTGCTCGTCGCCTGCGGCATCGACCCGGACCGCTACAGCGGCTTCGCGTTCGGGCTGGGCATCGACCGGTCGGTGATGATCCGGGACGGCGTGGCCGACATCAGGGAACTTCACGAGGGTGACGTGCGGTTCAGCCGCGCATTCGGGGTGGAGGCGTGATGCGCGTACCACTGTCCTGGCTGCTGGAATACGCGGACGTCGCCGCCGCCGGCGAGGGCGACGTCGACGCCCAGGAGGTTGCCCGCAGGCTCACCGCCTGCGGACTGGAGGTCGAGGCCATCGAGGAGGTCGGCCACGACATCTCCGGCGTCGTCGTGGCGGAGGTGCTCGACGTCGAGGAACTGACCGGCTTCAACAAGCCGATCAGGTACTGCCAGGTTTCGACAGGAGACGGCCAGGAGCGGCACGTGATCTGCGGGGCGGTGAACTTCGCCGCGAGCGACCGGGTGGCGCTGGCGCTGCCGGGCGCCGTACTGCCCGGCGGGTTCGAGATCGGCGCCCGCGAGACCTACGGCCGGATCTCGGAGGGCATGATCTGCTCCGCCGCCGAGCTGGCCATCGGCGACGACCACTCCGGAATCATCGTGCTGGCCGCCGACGCTCCGCTCGGCACCGACTTCGTGACCTACGCCGGGCTCCGGGACGTAGTGCTCGACGTGAACGTGACCCCGGACAAGGGTTACGCGATGTCGGTCCGCGGCATAGCCAGGGAGCTCGCGATCTCCTACGGAGTCCCGTTCACCGATCCGGCCGACCTGGGCCTGCCCGGCGACCTCGCGGCGCCCGCGCCGGAGGCGTACCCGGCGCGCATCGAGGATCCCACTGCGTGCGACCGGTTCATTCTGCGCGAGGTGACCGGGATCGACCTGGGTGCCCGCACGCCGCTGCCGATGCGGGTACGGCTGGCCAGGGCGGGCCAGCGCACCGTGTCGCTGGCGGTGGACGTTACCAACTACCTGATGCTCGAGCTGGGACAGCCGCTGCACGCGTTCGACCGGGCGAAGCTGTCCGGGCGGATCGTGGTCCGGCGGGCCCGGCCGGGGGAGCAGCTGGAGACGCTTGACCACGTGCGCCGCACGCTGGACCCGGAGGACATCCTGATCACCGACTCGTCCGGGCCGATCTCGCTGGCCGGCACCATGGGCGGCGTGGCGACCGAGGTGTCGGAGGAGTCCCGCGACGTGGTGATCGAGGCCGCGCACTTCTCCGCCCGCGGCACCGCGCGGATGAGCCGTCGGCACAAGCTGGGGTCCGAGGCGTCCGCGCGGTTCGAGCGCGGCGTCGACTACGAGCTGCAACTGCGCGCGGCGAGCCGGGCCGGCATCGTGCTCGCGACCCTTGGCGGCGGCACGCTAGGGCCGGGGCGAACCGTCGTCACCGAGCCGATCGAGCCGGTCGTCATCCAGATGGCCGCCGACTACCCGGACTCGGTGGCGGGCGTGGTGTACGGGCTGGAGACGGTGTTGGCCCGGCTGCGCGAAGTGGGCTGCAGCGTCCGGGTTGTCGCGTCCGGCCGTGGCGAGCAGGAGCCCTCGCGGCATGACCGGTCGCCGCAGCTGCTCGAGGTGACTCCGCCGTCGTGGCGGCCGGACCTGACCGACCCGGCCGACCTCGCCGAGGAGGTCATCCGGCTGGAGGGCTATCAGAACATCCCGGTCAGCGCCGTCCGGGCTCCGGCGGGCCGCGGTCTCACGCCGCGGCAGCGGCTGCGGCGTTCCATCGGCCGTGCGCTGGCGGACTTCGGCTACGTCGAAGTAGAGAGCACGCCGTTCGCGTCGGCCGCGGACTTCGACCGGCTGCAGCTGCCCGCCGACGATGCGCGCCGGGCCGCGGTGCGGATCGCCAACCCGCTCAGCGACGACGAGCCGCTGATGCGCACGACCCTGGTGCCGGGCATGCTGCGCGTGCTGGCGCGCAACCTGGGCCGCGGGTTCGCCGACGTGGAGCTGTTCGAGATGGGCACGGTGTTCCACCGGCGGCCGGACGGCGCCGCGTCGGCGCCGATCCTGCGCGTGGACCGCGCGCCTGAGGTGGACGAGCTCGCCTCGCTGGCGGCCGCGCTGCCCGATCAGCCGCTGGCGGTCGGTGCCGTGCTTACCGGTAACCGCGAGCCGTCTGGCTGGTGGGGCGAGGGTCGGCCGGCTGGCTGGCAGGACGCGATCGAGGTGGCGCGGGTAGTGCTCCGCACCAGCCGGGTCGAGTTCGAGATCCGCTCCGGCCAGTACGAACCCTGGCACCCGGGCCGGTGCGCGGCCGTCTTCGTCCGGGCATCCGGCGGGGACGAATGGCTGGCCGGGCACGCCGGCGAGCTGCACCCGCGGGTGATCGCCGCATTCGGGCTGCCTGCCAGGACCTGCGCGATGGAGCTTGACCTGTCCGTTGTCGAGACCGCGGCGGATGCACTCGAGCCGGTGCTGGCGCCGTTGCTGTCGAGCTACCCGCCGGCCGTGCAGGACGTCGCGCTGATCGTGGACGCCGCCGTTCCCGCTATCGACGTGGAACGGGCGCTGGCCGCCGGCGCGGCCGCGGTGCCTGGCCTTGCGCTTGAGGACCTCAGCCTGTTCGACATCTACACCGGCGACCAGGCGGGCGAGGGCCGCAAGTCGCTGGCCTACTCGCTGCGGTTCCGGGCCCCGGACCGGACGCTGACGGCCGAGGAGGCCTCGGCGGCCAGGGATGCCGCGGTGGCGGAGGCCCGCCGGCGCACCGGCGCGGTGCTCCGCGGGGCCTAGTTCATGACGCGGAGACAGCCAGAGGCGCAGGGCCGCTAACGACGCCTGGCCAGCGGGGTCAGCGCCACGGGCTCGGCTAAGGACTGTGGGGCGCTGGCGTAGGGAGCGTGCGCCAGCGCTCTGGGATCAGGACGACGATGTCGTCGGCAGCGTGGCCAGAATTTCGGTGCTGCCCTTAGTGCACTTCGAAGCCTCGCCCGTCTTGAGCACCTGCGGGGTCGGGAACCCCACGCAGATCCAGCCACTGACCGGAACGGGGCCGCCGCCGCCGTTGCCAGGCGCCTTGCCCTCGTCGATGGCCTCCGCGTAATTCTTCTCCACCGTCATGGCGGTGGAACAGGAAACGAAGCCGCGGTCGACCTCAATCGCGATCGGCACGTTGGCTGCTGACCGGCCAGTCCCGCAGTGCTTGCCCGCATCCGAGAGCGGGCCGGCCCGGTGACCGCAGGCACTGAGCAGCACCAGTGCCGAGAAGATCATCACCGTCGGCACGCACGCGGACGCCAGAGCGCGCCGTCCGCGACGGTGCTGCCGGACACGGTGCTGCCTGACACGGTGCTGCCTGAAACTGTGCTGCCTCAGACTGGGGCGGGCTGAGCTGACCTGCATAAGCGCGCTCCCTTCCGCGCCCATCATGCCGTCTCGGCCGCTATAGACCCAACCTGGATCGCAGATCTCGCCTGTGGCGGTTACCGACCGGCATGATCAGTTTGCATAATCTATCAGACTTATGCATAATCATTCACAGAGTTCGGATGAGGCACGGGTCAGCCGGGAACCGCGGAGGGTGGATGGGCGCGCGCGTGGCAGTGGCCGGCGCGAGCGGTTATGCGGGCGGCGAGCTGCTCAGGCTGCTGGCCGGCCATCCGGATCTGGAGCTGACCGCGGTCACCGCAGACAGCTCGGCCGGGAAGACGGTCGCCGACCTGCACCCGAATCTCGCCGGCCTGCCCGGCCTGGCCAGGCTGACCCTCCAGCCGCACGCAAACGTGTCGGCCAGCACTGCTCCGGCCAGCACTGTGCCGGCCAGCACTGTGCCGGCCAGCACTGCGCCGGCCAGCACTGCGCTCTCCGACTGCGACCTGGTCTTTCTCGCTCTGCCGGCGGGGCAGTCGGCCGCCGTAGCCGCGCAGCTGCCGTCCGGCGTCAAGATCGTCGACCTCGGTCCCGACTTCCGCCTCGCGGACCCTGTGGCCTGGGATCGCCACTACGGCGGCCCGCACCCCGGCACCTGGGTCACCGGCATACCCGAACTGCCCGGCGCCCGTGCCCGGATCACCGCCGCGAGCCTGGTCGCCGCGCCGGGGTGCTATGCGGCCGCTGCGATCCTGGCCCTGACTCCGCTGGCGTCGGCGGGCATCATCGACCCGGCCGATGTGGTGATCGTGGCCGCGTCCGGCACGTCCGGGGCGGGCCGCTCGCCGCGCGCTGACCTGCTGGCCAGCGAGGTCATGGGCTCGGTGTCGGCGTACGAGGTCGGCGGGGCGCACCGGCACACCCCCGAGATCGAGCAGGCGCTGGAAGAGGCGACGGGCGGCACCGCCCGGGTCAGCTTCACGCCCGTGCTCGCCCCCATGCCGCGCGGCATCCTGGCCACCTGTACCGCCCGGCTCGCCGACGGTCGCGGCCCCGCCGGCCGTGGTGTCAGCCCCGCGGGCGCAGGCGCCACCTCGGGACTGCTGCGGGACGTGATCGCCGCCGCATACGCCGGCGAGCCGTTCGTGGCGCTCCTGCCCGAGGGCCACTGGCCCTCGACCGGAGCGGTCGCCGGGTCCAACGGCGTGCACCTGCAGGCGGCCGTCGACCGGCGGGCGGGGCGGGCCGTGGTCGTAGCCGCGATCGACAACCTCGGCAAGGGCGCGGCCGGGCAGGCCATCCAGGACGCCAACTTGATGCTTGGCCTGCCGGAGACCGCCGGCCTGACCGCGATCGGAGTAGCGCCATGACCGTCACCGCACCGCAGGGTTTCCGCGCGGCGGGCGTTGCCGCGGGCATCAAGGCATCCGGTAACCCGGACGTGGCGGTGGTGCTGAACGACGGCCCGTCGTCTGCCGCCGCGGGCGTCTTCACCTCCAACCGGGTGAAGGCCGCGCCGGTGCTGTGGAGTCAGCAAGTGCTGAGGGGCGGGAACGTCAGGTCCGTGGTGATCAACTCCGGCTGCGCGAACGCGTGCACGGGGCCAGCCGGATTCCAGGACACGCACAGGACGGCCGAGCACATGGCCGGCCTGCTCGCGATCTCCGCCGGCGAGGTCGCGGTGTGCTCGACCGGCCTGATCGGCCAGCGGCTGCCGCTGGACGCGCTGCTGGCCGGAACGGACGCGGCGGTCGCGGCCGCGAGCCGCCACGGGGGGCTGGCTGCGGCGGATGCCATCCGTACCACCGACACCGTCACCAAGGTATGCGAGCTGGCCGGCTCTGGCTATGTCATCGGCGGGATGGGCAAAGGTGCGGCGATGCTATCCCCGGCGCTGGCGACGATGCTGGTAGTGCTCACGACCGACGCCGACATCGGCGCCGCGGATCTCGACACCGCGCTGCGCTCGGCCGTCCGCACCACCTTCGACCGGCTGGACACTGACGGCTGCATGTCCACCAATGACACCGTGCTTCTGCTCGCCAGCGGCGCCTCCGGTACCAGGCCCGACGCCGGCGAGTTCACCGGACTGCTGACCGCGGCCTGTGCCGACCTGGCCGGGCAGATGCAGCGCGACGCCGAGGGCGCCAGCAAGGCCATCGCGATCGAGGTGATCAGCGCCGCGTCAGAGCAGGACGCGGTGGAGGTTGCCAGGGCGATCGCTCGGTGCAGCCTGCTGAAGTGCGCGCTCGGCGGCGAGGACCCGAACTGGGGCCGGGTGCTCGCTGCCGTCGGTACCACCGGCGCGGCCTTCGAGCCCGACGAGCTCGCGGTCGCGATGAACGGGGTCTGGGTGTGCCGCAATGGCGCGACCGCGGATGACCGGGCCGAGGTAGACCTGAGCCCGCCCGAGGTGACGATAACCGTCGACCTGAACGCGGGCGACCGCACGGCGACCGTCCGCACTACCGATCTGACCGCGCAGTACGTCTACGAGAACTCGGCCTACTCGACATGACCGCACCGCAGGTCAGCAACGTCGCGCTGGAGAAGGCAGCCACGCTCATCGAGGCATTGCCATGGCTGGAACGGTTCCACGGCCAGACTGTCGTGCTGAAGTACGGCGGCAACGCCATGACCGACCCGCTGCTGCGGCGCTCGTTCGCCCAGGACGTTGTGTTCCTGCACTACGCCGGGCTGCGCCCGGTGGTGGTGCATGGCGGCGGCCCGCAGATCAACGCGCAGCTCGACCGGCTCGGCATGCAATCGACGTTCCGCGCGGGCCTGCGCGTGACGACGCCGGAGACGATGGATGTCGTCCGCATGGTGCTCACCGGCCAGGTCAACAGGGAGATCGTGGGGCTGATCAACGAGCACGGGCCGTTCGCCGTCGGCATGTCCGGCGAGGATGCGCATCTGCTCACCGCGCGCAGGCTGCGGGCCGAGGTCGACGGCGAGCTGGTCGACATCGGCGAGGTCGGAGAGGTCGAGTCGGTCAATCCCGGCGCCGTCACCGCGCTGCTGGCTGACGGCCGGATCCCGGTCATCTCCAGCGTCGCCCGCAGCGCGGGCGGCGGCGTGCTGAACGTCAACGCCGACACCGCCGCGGCCGCGCTGGCAATCGAGCTGCGCGCGGCCAAGCTCGTGCTGCTCACCGACGTCGCCGGGCTCTACCCGCACTGGTCGGGCCGGGACGCGGCCAGCGCCACCCAGGCCAGGCCGATCAGCCAGCTGACCGCCGAGCAGCTCGCCACCATGCTGCCCGGCCTGTCCGACGGCATGATCCCGAAGATGGGCGCGTGCCTGACAGCGGTGCGCGGCGGGGTTCCGCAAGCGCACGTGCTGGACGGCCGGCTCCCGCACGCGATCCTGCTCGAGATCTTCACCGACGCCGGGATCGGCACCATGGTCGTCCCAACCCCCGAATCGGAAATTTCGGAGCCGCCTCATGTCAGCCACTGAGCTTTTGCAGGACCGCTACGGCGCCTCGATCATGCTCACGTACGGCATGCCGCCGGTCGCGCTGGCCCGCGGCAGCGGCTGCACCGTGTGGGATGTTGACGGCAACAGCTACCTGGACCTGATCGGCGGGATCGCGGTCAGCGCACTCGGGCACGCCCATCCGGCGCTGGTCGAGGCGGTCACCCGGCAGGTCGGCACGCTTGCGCATACCTCCAACCTGGTCCTGCACGAACGTCAGGTTGAGCTGGCCGAGCGGCTCGTCGGCCTGCTGGGAACCGACGGCCGGGTGTTCTTCGCCAATTCGGGTGCAGAGGCGAACGAGGCGGCCTTCAAGCTGGTGCGCCGGGCCCAGGGCGCCGAGCGGCCGGTCATCGTCGCCGCCGAGGGCAGCTTCCACGGCCGGACAATGGGTGCGCTCGCGGTTACCGGCAAGGAGTCGATCCGCGAGCCGTTCGCGCCATTTGGCGTGGACGTGCGGTTCGTGCCGTTCGGCGACACGGCCGCGCTGGAGAACGCCGTCGGGCCGGACTGCGCGGCGGTGTTCCTCGAGCCGTGCCTTGGTGAGGGCGGCGTGGTCCCGGCCCCGGCTGGGTACCTGAAGGCAGCGCGGGCGGCCTGTGACGAGGCGGGCGCGCTGCTCGTGCTCGACGAGATCCAGAGCGGCATCGGCCGTACCGGCGAGTGGTTCGCGCACCAGCGCGAGGACATCACGCCGGACGTGCTGACGCTGGCCAAGGGCCTGGGCGGCGGTCTGCCGATTGGCGCCTGCATCGGCATCGGCAAGTCCGGCTCGGCGCTGGGTAAGGGCGACCACGGCAGCACGTTCGGTGGCAACCCGGTGGCGTGTGCCGCTGCGCTTGCCGTCCTTGACACGATCGAGCGCGACGGGCTCCTCGACAACACCGCGGCGGTCGGCGCGCGCCTCGCCGCCGGGATCGAGGCCATCGGCCACTCGATGGTGACCGGCGTCCGCGGGACCGGCCTGTGGCTGGCGATCGCGCTGACCGGCAAGGCGGGCACTGCGGTCGCCGCGACGGCGCAGCGTGCCGGGTTCCTGGTCAACGCGGTCCAGCCGGATGCCGTCCGGCTGGCGCCACCCCTGATAATCAGCCAGGCCGAGGCCGACTCGTTCATAGCGGCGCTGCCTGGCATTCTCGACGCCTCGAGTGTCGTGCTCGCCGGTCAGGAGTCGTGATGGGAGCCGAGGCGACCGTGGGGGGACTCCGGGGGTCGTCCCCCCGGGCCAGTACGGCCAGGGCAATCCGGCATTTCCTGCGCGACGACGACCTGTCCCCGGCCGAGCAAGCCGAGATCCTGGCGCTGGCGGCGGAACTGAAGCGAGACCGGACCCGCATGCGGCCGCTGGCGGGGCCGCGGGCAGTAGCCGTCCTGTTCGACAAGCCGTCGCTGCGGACCCGCACGTCCTTCGCGGTCGGTGTTGCGGAACTCGGTGGGTATCCGCTGGTGATCGACGCCCAGGACACCCATGCCGGGCGCGGCGAGTCGATCGAGGACATGACCAGGGTGCTGGCGAGCCAGGTCGCGGCCATTGCATGGCGCACGTTTGGCCAGGACCGGATTGAGGCGATGGCGTCGGTCAGCACCGTGCCGGTCATCAACGCGCTGACCGACGAGTTCCACCCCTGTCAGGTCCTGGCGGATCTGCAGACGATCGCCGCTGCCTACGGTCGGCTGGCGGGGCTGACGCTGACGTTCCTCGGTGACGGCGCGAGCAACATGGCGCACTCCTACCTGCTGGGCGGCGCCACCGCGGGCCTGCACGTGCGGATCTGCGCGCCCGAGGGGTTCTGGCCGGCGCGGGCCGTCGTGGATGCGGCGGCGGCGATTGCCGCGCGCACCGGCGGCTCGGTCAGCGTCGGCGCCGATCCGCAGGCGCTGTGCAGGGGCGCGGACGTGCTCGCGACCGACGTCTGGACCTCGATGGGGCAGGAGGGCCAGGAGGGCGGCCGGGGTGAGGCGATGAGCGGCTACTCGCTGGACGGGGCGAAGCTGGCGCTGGCCAGCGGCGGCTGCCGGGTACTGCACTGCCTGCCCGCGCACCGCGGCCAGGAAATCTCCGCCGACGTCATCGACGGGCCGGCGTCGCTGGTGTTCGACCAGGCCGAGAACCGGCTGCACGCGCAGAAAGCGCTGCTGTGCTGGCTGCTGTCGCGCTCGGCGGTGGCCGGCCGGGAGGGGACGAGCACGGCATGAACGCCAGCCCTGGCACCAAGGCGGCGCGGCACGCGCGGATCGCCAGCATTCTCGGCCAGCGGGCGACGCCGGTGCGGTCGCAGGAAGAGCTAGCGGAGCGCCTCGCCCTGTTCGGCTTCAAGGTCACCCAGGCGACCTTGTCCCGCGACCTGGAGGAGATCGGCGCGGTACGACTGCGCGCCGCCGACGGCGCACTGGTGTACGCGCTGCCCGGGGACGATCTCCTGCCCGGCGGGCTCGCCGTTCCGCCAGAGGTGCGCGAACAGGCGGCCGCCCGCGACGATGCGGCAGCACGCGGCGAAGCGGGCTCACTCCCGGGCACTCGGCCGCGGGAGCTGCGCACGGGGCTGTTCAGCCAGCTGACGGTCGAGCCGTCGGCGCGCCTCGCGCGAGTGGCGGCCGAGTTGCTGGTGACCGCGGAGGCCAGCGCCAATCTGGTCGTCTTGCGGACGCCCGCCGGCGCGGCGCAGCTTCTGGCATCCGCGATCGACCACGCGGGCTGGCCTGCCGTGCTCGGAACGGTGGGTGGTGACGACACGGTGCTAGTCATCGCCAGGGACCCGGCGGGTGGCGGCGAGCTGGCCGAGGCCCTGCTGCGGCTCGCCGAGCGGGCCAGCCCGGCCGGCCGCAAGCCGGCCGGTCACGAGCCGGCCGGTCACGAGCCGCAAGGTCACGGCCGTTAACAAACTGAGGAGGGAACAGCGATGACGGAGAAGGTAGTGCTCGCATATTCCGGCGGGCTGGACACGTCGGTGGCGATCGGCTGGATCGCGGAGCAAACCGGGGCCGAGGTAATCGCGCTCGCGGTGGACGTCGGCCAGGGCGGCGAGGACCTGGATACGGTCAGGAACCGCGCGCTGGCCTGCGGCGCGGTCGCGGCCGAGGTTGTCGACGCGAGGGACGAGTTCGCGGCCGAGTACTGCATGCCGGCCCTGCAGGCGAACGCGCTCTACATGGACCGGTATCCGCTGGTCTCGGCGCTGTCCAGGCCGCTGATCGTCAGGCACCTGGCCAGGGTCGCCAGGGAGAGCGGCGCGAGCACGGTGGCGCACGGCTGCACCGGCAAGGGCAACGACCAGGTCCGCTTCGAGGCCGGGCTGGCCGCACTCGCGCCGGAGGTGGTCTGCACGGCGCCGGTCCGCGACTCGGGCATGACCAGGGACAAGGCCATCGCGTTTGCCGAGGAGAAGGGGCTGCCGATCAACGTCACGTCGCGGTCGCCGTACTCGATCGACCAGAACGTGTGGGGCCGCAGCTGCGAGACCGGCCATCTGGAGAACATCTGGACCGCACCGCAGGACGACGTTTACGGGTACACCGAGGACCCGGCCACGGGCAAGCCCGCGGACGAGATCACCATCACCTTCGAGCGCGGGCTGCCGGTGGCACTCGACGGCGCGGCCAAGACGCCGCTGGAGATGATCACCGAGCTGAACCAGCTGGCCGGCGCGCACGGCGTCGGCCGCATCGACATGGTCGAGGACCGGCTGATCGGGATCAAGAGCCGCGAGATCTACGAGGCGCCCGGCGCGATCACGCTGATCGCCGCACACGCGGAGCTGGAGAGCGTCTGCGTCGAGCGTGACCTGGCCCGGTTCAAGCGGCAGGCCGAGCAGCGCTGGACGGAGCTGGTCTACGACGGCCTGTGGTACTCGCCGCTGAAGACCGCCCTGGACGTGTTCCTGGCCGAGGCGGCCAGGCACGTGACCGGCGAGGTCAGGGTGCAGCTGCAGGGCGGCCGCGCGGTCGTGACCGGCCGCCGCAGCCCGGCCGCGCTCTACAACTACGAGCTCGCCACCTACGACACCGGCGACATGTTCGACCAGTCGCTGGCCAAGGGCTTCGTGGACCTGTGGGGGCTGCCTTCCAAGATCGCCGCGGACCGGGACAGGCGGATGGCAGCAAGCGGGGCATAATGGACGCACTCTAGGTGGAGGGTGACGTGGCAGACAGCGAGGCTAATCCGCCGGCCCCGGTCCGGCTGTGGGGCGGCAGGTTCGAGTCCGGCCCCGCGGACGCGCTGGCCCGGCTGTCGGTAAGCGTCCAGTTCGACTGGCGGCTGGCGCAGTACGACCTGCTTGCCTCGGCCGCGCACGCCCGCGTGCTGCACAAGGCCGGGCTGCTGGCCGACACGGAGCTGGCCAGGATGCTCGGCGCCCTGGAGGAGCTGGGCCGGGCCTGCAGGGACGGCAGGTTCCGCCCATCCGCCAGCGACGAGGACGTGCACACCGCGCTGGAGCGGGGCCTGCTGGAGCAAGTCGGGGCCCTGGGCGGCAAGCTGCGGGCGGGGCGCAGCCGCAACGACCAGGTCGCCACCGACCTTCGGCTGTACCTGCGCGATCACGCCCGGCTCATCACCGCCAGGCTGGTCGAGCTCGAGCAGGCACTACTCGGCCAGGCCGAGCGGCACCTGAGCACGCCCGCGGCGGGGCTGACGCACCTGCAGCATGCCCAGCCCGTCCTGCTCGCCCACCACCTGCTCGCGCACGTGCAGGCATTCAGCCGCGATTCCGGCCGCCTGCGGGACTGGGATAAGCGGGCCGCGGTCAGCCCGCTGGGCGCTGGCGCGCTGGCCGGGTCCTCGCTGGCGATCGACCCGGAGGCCGTCGCCGCGGAGCTGGGCTTCGAGTCCGCCGCGGAGAACTCGATGGATGCGGTCAGCGACCGCGACTTCGCCGCCGAGTTCTGCTTCGCCGCCGCGCTGCTCGGCGTGCACCTGTCCCGGCTGGGCGAGGAGGTCGTGCTGTGGTCGTCGCACGAGTTCGGCTGGGCCGAGATCGATGACGCGTACGCGACCGGGTCGTCGATCATGCCGCAGAAGAAGAACCCGGACGTGGCCGAGCTGGCCAGGGGCAAGGCAGGCAGGCTAATCGGCGACCTGACCGCGCTGCTGACCACGCTCAAGGGCCTGCCGCTTACCTATAACCGGGATCTGCAGGAGGACAAGGAGCCGGTGTTCGACGCGGTCGACACGCTCCTGGTGGTGCTGCCGGCGATGGCCGGGCTGGTCGGCTCGCTCCGGTTCCACGCCGAGCGGATGGCCGCCACCGCGGCCGCCGGGCATGCGCTCGCCACCGAGCTGGCGGAGCTGCTGGTGCGCCGCGGCACGCCGTTCCGTGAGGCGCACGAGGTCGTCGGCCACCTAGTCGTCTGGTGCCAGGTGCATGACTGCGAGCTGGCCGACGTCGGTGACGCCGACCTCGCGAAGGTCTCGCCGTTGCTCACGCCGGATGTACGCGAGGTGCTGACGATTGAGGGCGCGCTGGCGGCGCGCGCCAGCCGCGGCGGCACGGCGCCGGTCCGGGTCGGCGAGCAGCTCGGCCGGGCGCGACTGGCGGTAGAGGAACAGGCCGCCTGGGCGGCGGGCTAGGTACCGATGCCGGTGAGGTGGGCCGGGCGCCGCCAGGGCTGGCGGGGACGTACGCTGCCTACCATGCCTCCAGAGCCCGCCGAGCTGCTGACGCGCGCCTTCTTCGACCGTCCGTCGGCTGAGGTCGCGCCGGACCTGCTGGGCTGCGTGTTCTGGTCCGACAGCCCGAAGGGACGAGTCGCCGTCCGCCTGGTCGAGGTGGAGGCGTACGAGGGGGAGTCCGACCCGGCCTCGCACGCGTTCCGCGGCCAGACGCAGCGCAACGCGGTCATGTTCGGGCCGGCCGGGCATGCGTACGTCTACTTCACCTACGGCATGCACTTCTGCGTCAACCTGGTCTGTGAGCCGGCGGGGCAGCCGTCCGCCGTGCTACTGCGGGCCGGCCAGGTCATCGAGGGTGCCGGTCTAGCCGGGGAACGGCGGCCGGTCGGCCGCAGCCCCGCTAGCGCCCGCGAGCGCGACCTGGCCCGCGGCCCCGGCAGGCTCTGCCAGGCGCTCGGGATCGACCGGGCCTTCGACGGCACCGACGTCTGCGCGCCGGGCTCGGCCCTCGGCATCGGCCCGCCGGAGACCGCTGAGGGGGCGTTGCGGATCAGCCGGGGACCGAGGATCGGCATCACCCGCGCCGCCGACCGGCCGCTGCGGTTCTGGCTGACCGGCGACCGGCACGTGTCGGCTCATCAGCGAGTCACCGCCGGCTGACCTGGGCGGCCGCCGGGCGGGGCCGCCGTTCCCGGAATGAAAGGTTTACTGGTTCGTCGCTACGATGCAGCGGTGAGCGAGATCATCGACGACCTGACCTGGCGCGGCCTGATCGCCGTGTCGACCGACCTGGACGACCTGCGCAAGGCGCTGGATGCCGGGGTAGTAACGTTTTATGGCGGCTTCGACCCGACTGCGCCCGGCCTGCACATCGGCAACCTCGTGCTGCTGCTGACGATGCGGCGATTCCAGCAGGCCGGCCACCGGCCCATCGGCCTCGTGGGCGGCGCCACCGGGCTGATCGGCGACCCGAGCGGCAAGTCGGTCGAGCGCGTACTGAATTCCCGCGACATCGTGGCCGGCTGGGTGGAGCGGATCCGCGCCGAGGTCGCGCAGTATCTGGACTTCGCGCCGGGGCCCTCGGGCGCGATCATCGCGAGCAACCTGGACTGGACCGAGGACCTGTCCGCGCTGGACTTCCTGCGGGATATCGGCAAGCACTTCCCGGTTAACCAGATGCTGTCGCGCGAGGTAGTCAGGGCCCGGCTGGAGGCGGGCGGCATCACCTACACCGAGTTCAGTTACCAGATCCTGCAGGCCAATGACTACCTGGAGCTGCACCGGCGGCACGGCTGCTCGCTGCAGATCGGCGGCAGCGACCAGTGGGGCAACCTCGTGTCCGGCGTCGACCTCATCCGGCGCGTCACGGGTGACTCGGTGCACGCGCTGGCCACGCCGCTCATCACGAAGCCGGACGGAACCAAGTACGGCAAGACCGAGGGCGAGGCGGTGTGGCTGAGCCCGGAGCTGATGACCCCGTACGCGTTCTACCAGTTCTGGGTGAACCGGACCGACGCGGAGATGCCGGGGCTGCTGCGGGTGTTCTCGCTCCGGGCCCGCGCGGAGATCGAGGAGCTGGAACGGGAGATCGAGCAGCGTCCGGCGGCCCGGCTGGCGCAGCGGCTGCTGGCTGAGGAGATGACCAACCTCGTGCACGGGCCCGAGGAGCTGGCCAAGGTCCAGGCCGCCAGTCAGGCGCTGTTCGGGCAGGGCGACCTGGCCGCGCTGGACGAGGCGACGCTGGCTGCTGCCGTGGCGGCGGTACCGGTTGCCGCTATCCCGGCGCCGGCCGGGGGAGCGGCACTGCCGACTGTCGCCGACCTGATGGCGGCGTCAGGGATCGTGGCGAGCAAATCCGCGGCCCGGCGGGCAATCGCGGAGGGCGGTGCGTACCTGAACAACGCGAAGGTCACCGCGGAGGACGCCGTGCCGGCCGAATCGGACCTGCTGCATGGCCGGTACCTGATTCTGCGCCGGGGCAAGCGGACCGTGGGCGCCGTGGCGGTGGACCCCTCTCCCACCTGACCCGTTGCTGCCCCCCCGGGCCCCCCGCCCCCCCCGCCCCCCGCATCGACATTTCACCGATAGTGCACCCCGCAAAACGGGGTAAATAACGCGAAACAGGGAGCACAATCGGTGAAACGTCGATGCGGGGGACGATTCCTGGCCCGGGCGTGGTGTCCTCAGCCGACGATGATCAGGCGATGGCCGGTGTCGTAGTCCGGCAGCGTGCGCAGGTATCCGTGCCGCTCGTCCCAGCGGCCCGAAGCCAGGTCGGCTCGCAGGCGCCGCACGCCGTCCTCCACCTCCGCATCCGTCAGCAGGCTGCAGGCCGACATGCTCGCCCGGATGGCCGAGTTGAGGTAGGCCTCCGGTCGGCACCAGTACGCCTCGCCGAATCCGTCCGTGCAGTCGCGCGAGACCATGACCGGCTCGATCGTCGCGTTGCCGCCCAGCGCGGCGGCGATCCGGTCCGGCTGGATGTCGGGCCTGCGAGCCCGTGCGCTGCCGGGAAAATACTCGGCGGTCAGCCACAGCTGGTTGATGCGCTCCGCCGAGGTGCTCAGTATCACGACCCTGCCCGCCACCCGGCGCAGCTCCGCGAGGCCGCGCGCGGCATCCGCCCAGTGATGGACGGTCAGAATCGCCATCGCCGCGTCGAAGGTATGGTCGGGGAACGGCAGCGCCTCGGCGGCGGCCCGCACGGCAGGCGCGGCGCCGCTGGGCCGCTGCGCGAGCATGACTGCCGATGGCTCGACCGCCACCACGTCTCGGTCGGCCGGCTCATAGGAGCCAGCGCCCGCGCCGACGTTGACAGTCGTCCGCGCCGTACCGAGCGCGGCGAGGATCTGCTCGGCGATCCGCGGGTCTGGCTGGCGGAAGCGGCGGTAGGAGGCTCCGATGCGGTCGTATGTCGCAGCGGTCATGGCTCGGGAGCCTAGCGGCTCGTGACGCGATATGTCTTGTCCGGGACTTGGCGCAACTCGGGCCGCACGCGATGGGTGGGCGCAGGTCGGGCGCGCGGGGCCGGGCGCGCGGGGCCGGGCGCGCGGATAACCGCGGGCTGCCCGCGTGGATGGTCGCCGGGGGGCCCCTCAAAAGCGACTTAAAGTGCGTTAGGTCACAGAATGGAGGCGCGGCATTATGGTGACAATCAGCCGCTTTGCGTGCGCCGCCAGTAGCCCGGCTCTTCTCGCCCCGAACCCGCACCGAGTACTGTGACCTGCGGGAACCTTCTGAGTGCCGGCGCCGGGCCGACGATGCCCGCGATCACTTCCGGGACCGATTTGACTTGGGCCCCTTTCCTGCCTAATGTTTCTTCCTGCGCCGCGAGAGCGGGAAGCCGACAGGTCACCCGGTTCCAGGCGCAAGCCCTCCCCCCGGTGATGCTGATCCGACTACGGGTCAGCGCAGCAGGGGAGTAGGCTGTGTACGGAAAGTAACCAAGCTAGTCCAGTCCGGCTAACTGACTTGACAACCCCTGGTTGGATGTGTAAGTTAGCAGGGTTGCCCCGGAAGAGACCGCAAAGGTCTTGGACGGTGAGCGTCCGCTCCTTGAGAACTCAACAGCGTGCTAAAAGCCAGTGCACATGCACATCCTCGTCAATGAGGTGGGCAGCTCCGGGTTACCCGGGCCGACTTGTCGGCTATGTCCACCTGACGATTATTGCCAGATAGCTTCCTGGCCGCAAGGCTCAGGAAGCATCTCTTCAAGTCTGCACACCGGATAGGCACCCTTCATGGATGCCCGCCCGGCGCGCGTATAGACATTCAACGGAGAGTTTGATCCTGGCTCAGGACGAACGCTGGCGGCGTGCTTAACACATGCAAGTCGAGCGGAAAGGCCCTTCGGGGTACTCGAGCGGCGAACGGGTGAGTAACACGTGAGCAATCTGCCCCTAGCTTCGGGATAGCTCCGGGAAACCGGAATTAATACCGGATATGACCACGGCCGACATCAGCTGTGGTGGAAAGTTTTTCGGCTAGGGATGAGCTCGCGGCCTATCAGCTTGTTGGTGGGGTAACGGCCCACCAAGGCGACGACGGGTAGCCGGCCTGAGAGGGCGACCGGCCACACTGGGACTGAGACACGGCCCAGACTCCTACGGGAGGCAGCAGTGGGGAATATTGCGCAATGGGCGAAAGCCTGACGCAGCGACGCCGCGTGCGGGATGA